>NZ_JBMPPN010000004.1:0-316588 GCF_049340165.1 Undibacterium sp. Xuan67W | reverse complement strand
GAGTTTATTCAGCCAGGGCAGCCGCAGCAGAACGCCTACGTTGAACGCTACAACCGGACGGTGCGCTACGATTGGCTGGCGCACCACCTGTTTGATTCGCTCGAAGAGATCCAAGATTTTGCCACCAGCTGGTTATGGACTTACAATCACGACCGGCCCAACACGGGCATCGGCGGCATCACCCCGAAACAGAAACTCGCACTTGCCGCATAGCCTCTACTCATAGCTCGCGCTAAAAATGGGGGGATTACCAACCCACTATTGCAAAACCAGGAACAATTTCACCATCAGACGTTATTATTATTGGCGATGTTGATTGTAGTGACGGTCACCAGTCTGCCTCGTGCGGTTTTGGTGATAACAGTGGCTGGACTAATCCAGGTAACAATGGTGGTGGCGGTCCGGCTGGAGATAACGGCGGCGGTGGCGGCGGTGATGCCCCGATAGAATTGGCAAGCAACGGCGACACAAGATGTGCAGCAACGTCACCTGGCATTAAGAATACAACATCACTTAGCGATGAAACTGATCGCTATTTGGCCGCAATTGCTGTTTTTCGTACGATGACTTTAACAGGTAAAATCCAGGCAAATAAAGCTGGTTATTTAAAAATCACATTCGCGGATGGTGGCACTGAGAATTGGTTTGTCACGGAGCCAATGATGTCAGATGGCGGGATGATCAAACAACCGGGTAGCCTAGTCAAAGGTGATGGCATACCTAAAGCTAAAACTTGCACTGCTTGAAAGGAAATTTTGTGAGTAAATCTTCTCGACTAGCAGTCGTCGTTTTGTTTATTGTTGCGGGTGCTTATATCGTTGGCTGGAATTTATTCAAAGCTAACGATACAACCACACTATCTGTTACCGAAGAAACTGTGCGCCCTAAAGGAAGAGAGTTTCTCTCCATGCCTGATAACTCTCAAAATACGTCGACTCTGGATAGTAATGCACCCAAGACTGACGAGACTGATTCAATCAATCCTTTGCATCGCGCACTGTTAGCCGCAAAAGATCTACGTGTACTGTCGGAGAAATTAAAGAATCAACCAGAAGATGGCGGGCTTTATTATGCAGCAGTAATTAATCAGCGGTGCTCTGGAATTAATGATCGTATGGCAGCAAATCTATCCACTGACAGTAATACCTCCCATGAACTTGCAACCAAACGTGAGGCTTCTCTGAACAAGCTGCGCGGTCAATGTCAAGGATTTTTAAACAGTGAATTGTCCGTGGACGAATTGGCCACGCTGTACAAGTCCTCGAAAAAAGACCCTTTGATGAATATTGCAACACAACTAAGCAATGCAATTAACTCTGGTACTGTAGATCAAAAAAGAAGCGCGTTGACGGCGTTGATTAACTCTAAAAGTCCAGAGCTCATTAATGCAAAACTTATCATTTACAATGAAAAAGGTCCGTACTTTAATGGCGTCTCGTACACCATTGGTGAAAATGGAAGCGCATTTCTTTTGACGTCCGCAGTAGCACTTGCTCAATGCAAACTTGGCGGCGAATGTGATGCAAATGATTTCGCGGTGCTGAACGCATGCGCGACAGAAATGATTTGCGCGGAAAATAAAGATGAATTAATAAAAAAGCGCATCCAGTTAATGAGCAAAAATCCTGGCGCAGACATGGATAAAATCAACGCATTAACAGATCAGTTAGTCGTAGCGCTAAAGAATAAAGATGTAGATAAGTTTATACCGCGATAAGCCAGCATATTTAACGATATCGCCATGATGATCAAACACATATAAGACTGAAATAAAAATTCCCGTCGACAACGGGAATTTTTATCAGTTTCTAATAACTAAATTAACGCTCGATCGCCAGTGCGACGCCCATGCCACCACCAATACACAGACTTGCCAGGCCTTTTTTGGCGTCACGACGTATCATTTCATGGATCAGGCTTACCAGAATACGAGCACCTGATGCGCCGATAGGATGGCCGATTGCGATCGCCCCGCCGTTGACGTTGATCTTGCTGGTGTCCCAGCCCATTTCTTTGTTCACGCCGATTGCCTGTGCAGCGAAGGCTTCGTTAATTTCCATCAGATCAAGGTCTTGATGAGTCCAGCCAGCCTTGCGCAGGCAGAGTTGTGCTGCGGGTACCGGCCCCATGCCCATGATGGTCGGATCAACACCGGCGGAGGAGTAGGCTTTGATGCGCGCCAGTACTGGCAGACCCAGCTCTTCGGCTTTGCGTGCTGACATCATGATGACAGCGGCTGCGCCATCGTTGAGGCCGGAGGCATTGCCTGCGGTGACGGTGCCGTTCTTGTCGAATGCCGGACGCAATGCTGCCAGAGATTCCAGCCTTGCACCGTGTTTGATGAACTCGTCACTATCGAACACGGTTGTGCCTTTTTTACTGGCGATTTCCAGCGGAATAATTTCATCCGCAAACTTACCTGCTTTTTGCGCAGCTTCTGCCTTGTTTTGTGATGCCAGTGCGAACAGGTCTTGTTCTTCGCGAGTCATACCATATTTCTTGGCGACGTTTTCGGCAGTGATACCCATGTGGTATTGGTTGTACACGTCCCACAAGCCATCGACGATCATGGTGTCGACCAGTTTGGTGTCACCCATGCGGAAACCGTCGCGCGAGCCATTCAGCACGTGTGGCGATGCGCTCATGTTTTCCTGTCCACCGGCAATAATAATATCGGCGTCACCGGCTTTGATCGACTGGGCGGCGAGATGTGTCGCCTTGAGACCGCTACCGCAGACTTTATTGATCGTGAATGCAGGCACCATAGTCGGCAAACCCGCTTTGATGACGGCTTGACGCGCCGCGTTTTGTCCTACGCCCGCGGTCAGAACCTGACCCAGGATCACTTCATTAATCAGATCAGCGCTCAAACCCGTTTTGGCTAACAAGCCTTTGATAACATGCGCGCCCAGATCGGATGCGGCGATTTTTGCCAGTGAACCACCAAATTTGCCTACTGCGGTGCGACCTGCAGCAACGATGACGACGTCTTGCATTTGATTCTCCTAGTTGAAATGCTCTTCATAGAGCCTGATGTGTGACGGTATTTTAATGCCAGCGCGCAGATAGCGCCTGTGGGATCGACGTTTTAGGCAAAAAAATAGACCCGACGTTTCCGTGGGCCTATTTTTTTGATGCGAAGTGTCAGTGATGTAGCGATAATTTGTGCTTACCTTGGTATTAGCGTTAATTAACGCAGCACAATCACCTGACAGTCATGACTTGCGTCAGATTACTTCTTGCTGCGAGTAGTTTTTTCAGCAGCTTGTGTAAATTGCTGAGTTGCTTTTGCCAGATTGTCTTCCAGCGTCTGTACTGCTTGTTTGCTGGTTTTAGACAATTGCTCGTAACCTGCATTGATATTACCGACAACAGCTTTCAACGCAGTTACTGCCTGCTCGGAACCAGCCGGTGCGTTTTTTGTGACTTCGTCGATCAAAGCGACAACTTTCGTGTTTGTCTCAGCGATATGGGCTTCAACTGCTTTAGTGAATTCAGCTTGAGTAGCGGAAGTGATCGATGCCAGGTGACGGCCATAAGCCAAGGCTTTTTCTGCACTTGGTTGTGCTTGAGCAGCTGTCAAAGAAAAGAATTCTTTTGGATCTTTTGCACTAACGAGTTGCTTAGCAGCGGCAGTACCTTCTTCGATACTTGCTTTAGCCGCATTAACGTTCAAAGCAACGAGTTGCTCCAAACCTTCAAATGCTTTTTTGTTCAATGCTGTCAAAGAAGCGAATTGCGCTTCGAGACTGGATTTAGTCGCAGCGATAAATTGTTCTGGTGTTGTAAACATGGCGTTCTCCTGAGGAAAAATGATAAAAAAATGAGGATTTTCACAGCGCTTTCCATCTCATTTACCAAATGGTGCGCCGCAACAATTCTTATTCTACGCGCTTATTTTTGACGGTCAAGTAATTTTTGTGCACTGCACCAAAATATTTGTAACAGCGTCTTTTTGGACGAAATCCCCGCTGACATGAGAAAATATTGCTATGAATACAAATACCTTACATAGTCCTGGCGATCACTCTGCCAGTACCTCCGTCACCTTATTCTCTACCCACTGCGCCGATTTACCCTGGGTGCGCTGGGCGATGCCTGGCGCGCAATTCAAATTACTCAGCGCTGATCCGGACAGTGGTCGTTTCTCATTGATGATCAAAGTCGAAAAAAACAGCCTGGCCCCCTTACATCGCCATGTCGGTGCGGTCGAAGGCTATATTCTCGAAGGTGGCTTCCATTATCACGACGACCCGGCGACTCGCTTTGTTGCAGGCGATTATCTGCTTGAAAAAGATGGCGCAATACACCGTCCTGTCAGTCCGGAAGGTGCCGTCATGTTTGCCGTGTTTCATGGTTCTGTCGAGGGCATCGCCGAAACAGGTGAAGTCATCGGTACAATCGACTGCCAGTGGCATATGCGTGCCTGGCAATCGGCACTGGATAAAATCGCCAGCCAATCCGGCCAGAAAACGCTTACGTCGTCGCAGGTCGAATCATTTCAAGTTTAATCATTTTCTGAAACCAAGATCAGGCAGCCATGTTCTCAACCCGTAGCAAAATCACGACCGGTATTGCATGGCTACTATTCACCTTATTGATGGTGCTGGTCGCCATCCAGGACTATCGCCGTGAAGGCGGCACCGCCATATGGCAACCGATCTTGTGGGAGAGTTCCTCTGCGGTGGTCGGCCTGTCGCTGTGGCTGACGCAAAGATGCTGCACGCAAAAGTATGACTATCTGCTGGCGACCCCATGGCGCTGGTTCGGCGTGCAATTGCTGTGCATGCCGCTGATATGCCTAAGCTTTGTACCTCTCACGTTTGGAATACGCCATCTGGTGTATTACTGGATGTCTACCACGTACCGGCACGACTCCTGGCCGCAGCTATATTTTTATGAGTCATTAAAACTCTCGATATTTTTTGGATTGTTTACCGTGATCCTGTTCGGGATTTTGTCTTACTTTAACCTGATCAAAGAAAAACTCGCCACCGAACGCTCAAATGCTTTATTTCGACAGGCGCAATTGCAAAGACTGTCACAGCAGATGCAGCCGCATTTTTTATTCAATGCTCTCAACACGATCTCCTCCTTGATGCATACCGATGTCGAGCGAGCCGATGCGACCTTAATACAGTTAGCCGATGTATTACGCGCCACGCTGGAAGTCAGTGAATTGCACGAGGCGCCACTGGCTACAGAATTACGGCTGGTGCGCGGCTACGCTCAGGTGATGGCAGAACGCTATGCAGACAGAGTCGCCATCACGTGGCAAATCGACGAGAATGCATTGGCCTGCACTTTGCCGGTCATGAGCCTGCAACCCTTGCTGGAAAATATTTTCAAACACACGGTAGAGCAATGCCGCCAGCTCACGCAGATTCAGATTGTGGCGCAGCGTGAAGGGCAGTCGCTGCTAATCAGAATAAGTGACGATCAGGGCACGCTCAAAGCCAGCAGCGCCAATCCGGGATTGGGATTGCGCAATATACGTGAACGGCTGGTACTGATGTATGGTAATGCCGCCAGCCTGGTACTCATACAACTTGAGCCTGCCGGTGTGCAAGCGGAAATGCGTTTGCCATGCGCATACTGATCGTTGATGACGAGCGGCCGGCCAGAGATAAACTGCGCAGGCTGTTGAATCAGGAAACCGATATCAGCGCCATACAGGAAGCTCGGGATGCCTATGAAGCGCTGCACATCATTGCAGAATTTCAACCAGATGTCGCCTTCCTCGATATCCAGATGCCAGAAGTCACGGGCATTGAGCTGGCGGCGTCTCTCCCCTCACCTGCGCCGCTAATCGTCTTCGTTACGGCCTATGATCAATATGCGATCCGCGCATTTGATGCCAATGCGATTGATTACCTACTGAAGCCCTTTGATCAGGCCCGTTTGCAGCGTGCCTTGCTGAGAGTGCGAACCCGGCTGCAAGAGCGTGTGCCAGATGACAAGCTCGCTTTGAGCGCACAGCTAACACCCCCAACGGCGTCCGCGTACCCGGTACAGCAATTACTGATCACGGAGCGCGGCGTCACACGTGTGGTCCGTACCGAACAAATACGCTGGATAGAAACCGCCGATAACTATGTGGTCCTGCATTGTGAACATGAGCATACCCTGATGCGCCAGACCCTGAGCAGCCTGCTCGACACTTTGGGTACGCAGTTTGCCCGCTGCCATCGCCGCGCTGCAGTGCAGTTAGGCTGGATAGACCGGATTATTTCGCTGGAAAAAGGCGATGCAGAAATCGTACTGCGCTCTGGTGAACATGTCGTTTGCAGCCGCCAGTACCGGCTAGAACTCATCGAAAAAATACAGGCGAATCCGTCTCGCCCCGGCTAGCACCCGTTTCGCCCCATTCTGCTAGATCAGCCGCATCGTGTCACTTATTCTGAACTACGTTCTCATCTTTCAGAAGTGATCACCATGGATCGACACACTACACCGTTATCGCCAACACCGGCATCCCGTCTATACTTTCTGGACTGGGTGCGGATATTCGCCTTTATGCTATTGATCGTGTATCACACAGGCATGTATTACGTGACCTGGGGTTTTCATATCAAAAGTGATTTTGCAAGCGACGCGATAGAGCCGCTGATGATGCTGTCGTCGCCGTGGCGGCTTAGCCTGCTGTTTATGATCTCAGGTGTGGCGTCGGCTTTTATGCTGAAAAAGCTGAGCGCCAGCCAGTTCATACGACAACGCAGCAGCCGCCTGCTGATTCCGCTCCTGTTCGGCATGCTGGTGATTGTGCCGCCTCAATCCTATTTTGAAGTGGTAGAGAAAGTTGCATATCAGGGCAGCTATCTCGACTTCATGCAACTGTATCTGAAAGGCTATCACGGCTTTTGCGACAAAGACGGCTGTCTGCGCCTGCCCACCTGGAATCATCTCTGGTTCGTCGTCTACCTCTGGACTTACAGCATAGTACTTGGTGCACTGATGCTGAGCCAGGGTAAACGCTTTGACGCGATCTCAGAGTTTCTCGGACGCTGGCTGAGTGGCTGGAAAATTGTATTGATTCCAATGGCGATCTTGGCACTGGAACGGATCACCTTGTTTTCGCAATTCCCGTCTACCCATGCGCTGGTGAACGACTGGTATAACCATGCGAACTATTTTGTCGTGTTTTTACTTGGCGCGCTCATGGCGACGCAGACCAAATTCTGGGCCAGTGTCGATCAGCAACGCTGGATGAATCTTGGTCTGGCCCTGAGCTGCTGGAGCTTGTTGATAGTGTATTACGCCATCGGTGACAAGATCATCCCCGCTGCGCAAATCGAATTCTGGCGTCATCTACAACGTGTGGTGTATGCGCTATGCCAGTGGAGTGCCATCCTCGCCGTATGCGGCTTTGCCCACCAGCACCTACAGTTCGACAGCAGCAAACGCCGTTATTTAACCGAGGCTGTTTTCCCTGTGTACATCCTGCATCAGACGCTGATCATCGCGATGGCGCATTTCTTCAAACCAGCCAAACTCAATCCCGTACTTGAAGGCATGATCCTCATTACGCTGACGATAACGCTGAGTTTTGGCTTGTTTGAAATCGCACGCAGAATAGCGATCTTGCGTCCACTATTTGGTCTGGCAAAAATCAAACAAGCTCAGTCACAGGTACAGGATGCGAACCAAGCGGTTAGCCAATCCGATCAAGCTACTGCGCTCAACCTACCGCGAGTGCCTGATAGGCAAGGCGTTTAAACTCAAACGAAAACGGATGCCAGAAACTCATCTGACGCTGCGTCATCAGCACACCCGCAATCTGATGACGCGGAGAAATCCACCAGTGTGTGCCAGCGATACCGCCCCACTCGAATTCTCCGGCAGATCCAGCAGGATCAATCGACGACGGTTGCAAGGTGACTGCGCCACCAAGGCCAAAACCTTTACCCGGTACATTTCCAACGCCGGGAAAAGCGATACCGCTGCCCTTCGGTAAATGGCTCTGCATCATCAGCGTCATTGTCTCATCACTTAAAAGCCGCGGACCGCCTTTCATCAGGCTGCGCATTAGGGCTACCATATCAAGCAAACTGGAGACCAGTCCGCCGCCACCCGATAAGCGGGGTACGGACGTGACGAAAGCACCGGGGTAAGGCGACTTTTCCAGACGTTTCAGGCCACGCTGCAAAATATTGGCCGGATCGCTACCAGCGTAATAGGCAGTCAGCCTGTCCAGCTTCTCGACTGGAACGACAAAGCCCGTGTCATGCATACCCAGCGGGTCGAAAATAGATACTTTCAGATACGCATCAAAACGCATACCACTGACCACCTCGACCAGACGCGACAAGACATCGGTCGCAATCGAATATTCCCATTTAGTACCAGGATGAAAAGTCAGAGGCAAATCTTCCAGCACATCAATCATCGCAGAGAGAGGCGTCATTGCATTCATGACCTTACGCTCAACATACGCTTTATAAATCGTACTGCCATGATCGAGTAAGCCATAGCTCAAACCAGATGTATGGCTGAGTAACTGACGTATCGTGATCGAAGATTGTGCTGGTTCCGTATCATCAATACTCGTAGCGCCGGGACGCAATACGCGGCGCCGCGCTAATTGCGGCAGATAGTGCTCGATGGCGTCGTCCAGATGTAATTTTCCTGCTTCCATTAATTGCAGTACAGCTATCGAGGTCACTAGTTTACTATTCGAAAAAACCCGAAACAAATGATCTTCCCGCAACGCAACCTGACTCTCTTTATCCGCCCATCCGGCGCAATGTACATCAACCAAATCCTGTCCGACCAAGATCGCCGTGGACACTCCCGCCAGGATGTCTTTATCGATGTAACGCTGCATGGCGTGGTGTACTTTACTAAAGTCGTGCTTAGTCTGATTTGTCATGGGTTACCTTCGGTTGTCTCTTAAAAATTTTAGATTGTTCTAATTGTTATTTAGCTAGCTCTAACAGAATTGACTACTTACTGACTTAATTCATCTGTCCCTTCTCCATCCTACCTTTTACGGAAAAACTATGTCCTAGCCGCAAGCTTTCAGCTGCAAGGCTTACTCATCAAAACATCGGCATTCATTTTTAGAGGTGACACACTAAATCAACGCAGAGTGTTTGTGAACAAAGCTTTCGCCAAAAATAGCCATTTTTTCTTCTAGTTTTTGTTGCATTGCAAATTGACAACATAGCTCTTCGTTTCGATACTTGCGACCGATTAGAGACGAATGCACGTTCAATCAAATAAAAATTTCATCACTAAGAAGACGCATTTCCTGATCACTTTTCCTGTTTCTGTTCTACGGTTTTACCTGGTTTTTCTTCCCATGGTTTACACGCAGGAGTTTGATAATGAAGCTGATATGTCTTTTTACAAAAGTACTGTTCACCGCACTCCCGATCATATCAAGTAACGCCTACGCCGTTAGTCATGCAGTAGCTCCGCACACGCCTGAAACCGCGATACAAATTATTCCTGGCAACGGCCTCTCTCCATAACGTGGACCGCCTACCAGGTCTATAAGCTACGGTTTTGTACCGACCGGATACATCACAGCGCATCAACAATCTTTTCTCGTCAGATGCAAGGTGACTTTCGTACCCATGCTGTTTTTTGTAAAAGAAAAAATCTAACCACAATACTGAAAAATTGAAAGGAGAGCATCTTCAACAACTAAACCTTAAGCAAAAAACATATGAAATAACGATAAAAATACCACCCAGAGATTCACTCAAAGGAGACACAACATGAATAGGAAATTCCGTACCGCACTACACACATGGTTGCCCGCACTTGTCTTGCCTGCCCTGCTTGGGTTTGGATCAGAGGCGATGGCCAGTACTCTGAACCAAAACGTTTCCTGGACCATTGACCGCGCTGGCACTACCTCCAAATACCGCGTAGTGGCCTATGGCGATTCTATCTACGCCGGTTACAACGGCTCGATCAGCAATGCGGCGAAATATTCAGCACCGACAGTCGACGCGGAATATCTCTCTGCATTGTGGAACGCCGATATTGAGAGCGTACGCCGCACCAAGTCCGGGGCGATTGCTTCAGACGTTTATCAAAACAAGATCGTCGCAGAAAAATCCTATATGCAGGCCAGTTCTACTCGCGTCGTCACGTTCGAAATGTGCGGCAACGATGGCTTGCAGGCACGCACCAGTTTCAAGGGCCAGACCGGCACCTGTGATTACACCGTGCTGACGACAGCAGAAAATAACTGCAAAGCGAACGTGGCGGCAGCGATGGATTACATCAACGCCAACGCCTATGCCGGTGTCAAGCTCAAGGTCGTCTCGAACCTGCATTATCCTGGCTATGCTGCGGACAACACACAGAGTTCATGCAAAGATGCGACAACCGGCGCAACGGTGAAAATGCAAGACAAATTCTTACCAGTACTCGCCCGGATGAACTTCATGATGTGCGACACTGCGCGCCAAAAAGGTTTCCAGTGTGCGGATAACTTTGCCCAATACATGGGTGCAGATTACGACAGCAATGGCGACGGACAGATCGACTCCGATGCACTGCGCTACGTGAATGGCGAAAGTCAGGCAAGTTACGTCACTCGTATTACCTCAACACTGCGCTCTACTATCCGCGACGCCAACACACACTTTGTTTCGGCCAGCAGCAGCTACGACTATATCCAGTCTGACGACACCCATCCGACTTACAACGGCAGTACGGTCTCCGCCGGTCTGTTTAGCAGTACCACTGGCACGGGTGCGCCACGCTATACGACATTTACTGGCGGCAAAAATCCGATCTGGAACCAGTATGGGCATGAGCGTATGGGCTGGGCGGTATCGACGTTTAATCCGGCGACACCTTAATCAGCCGGAGCCGATCATCCCATGAGCGCACCGCGCCGTTCTGGCCCGCCATCACCCAAACAGGGCGCTGGCGGGCGCACCTGGCAACCATCCGTCGCCTACCTCGCTATCGCCATTGCGCTGGCGCTGGTCGCTGGCGGACTGGTGTTTTTGTTGCTGTCCTCGGCAGAAGATCCCGCCGATCTTGCCGCCAAGATGGCCGCTCAGCCAAGCTCAGCAAGCGGCATGGCTAGCTGGCCGCCGCCGATGCCAGTAACCCCAATAACGTCGGCGCAAGATATGTCGAAAACTTTACCGGAAGGCGATGCCGATCCGACGCGTGATCTGTCCAGCTATGTAATGCGCGGTGAAAATCCGACCATGCCCGAAGTCATCGAGCGTCTGCATCAGGCTGGCATCCATTCCGGTCTGGGGGCATTCTCTTTGCCGGGCACCCGTCCACCGATGATCGGACTAGCGGTACCCGAAGATTTTGTGCTGCCTGCTGGCTACGTGCGCCATCATCAGGCCACCGATGACGGACAGCGTATTGAAGCGATTCTGATGTTTGCGCCTGACCACCAGTTTTTTGACGCTAATAAGCAGCCTGTCGTGATTCCAGCGAATCGCGTGGTACCAGCCGAACTCGCACCGCCCGGCTTCCCTATCCGGCATATCGTTATCCCTGCACCTGTCGAACAACAAAAATCCGGACACTGAACTCCATGATCTTATTTTCGTCTCCCATCGTACGAATTGCCACAGGCATTTTCGCGAGCGCGCTTCTCTCTGGTCTGTATGCACTTGGCGGCGCTGGCTGTCTGCTTGGTTTTATTCTTTTCGTGCCATGGCTATTGACGCTAAACGGCCAGCAGACACTGACCGGTACGCTGGTGTCCGCCTATGTGATGTCGGTCGCCTATACCGCAGCAGTATTTGCCTGGTTTGGATTTGCTATCGGCAGTTATACGCAGCTCGGCGCGTTCACTGGCCTGTCGGTGCTATTGCTGGCAGCACCGCTGTTTCAACCGCAGTTCCTGGCCTTTGCTGTAGTACGTTATCTTGCTGGCCGCCAGCATGGTCCAGTGCTCCGCGCATTTGCAGGGGCCGCGGCGTGGGTAGCGACGGAATGGCTGGTGCCCAAGCTCCTCGGTGACACACTCGGGTATGGACTTTATCCATCCCGGCTGCTGCGTCAGGCTGCCGATATTGGCGGTGCGGCAGGGCTTACGGTCATGCTCTTGCTGGCGAATGAAGGCATCGCCGCCGCCATCGCAGGTCGTACGCAGGGCTGGCGCTCCATTGCTAAACCCCTCGCACTCAGTGCACTGTTGCCACTACTGCTGGCAGGCTACAGCCTGAGCATACTCTCCGCAATATCCGCCCCGGTAGCCGCTGGCAAGCCGCTTCGCATGGGATTAATCCAGGCGAATATCGTAGATTACGAACGTCAGCGGCAGGAAAAAGGTGCCCATGCCGTGGTGAGAGAGGTACTCGATAAACATTTTGCGATGACTTATGACGCAGTGGTCCGTCAGCGTGCAGACGCGGTGATGTGGTCGGAGACCATTTATCCGACCACGTTCGGCCATCCCAAAAGTGAGGCGGGCGCCGAGCTGGATCAGGAAATTCTGGGCATCGTCAATGCGGCCGGGGTACCGTTCGTCTTCGGCACCTATGATCGCGATAGGGCAGGAGAATACAACGCGGCGGCGTTCGTGGTACCCGGAACAGGACTGTTAGGTTTTTATCGGAAAACCCGGCTGTTTCCGCTTACCGAATACGTGCCTGCATGGCTTGACAGCGCAGTGCTGCGGCGCTGGCTGCCATGGACGGGTAACTGGCGCCCTGGCAATGGTGCACGCGTCTTTCCGTTGCGTCTCGCCGATGGTCGAGATATTCCGGTATTGCCCTTGATCTGTCTTGATGATGTCGACACTGGCCTCGCCATCGACGGCGCACGGCTCGGTGCACAGGCCATCCTGTCGATGTCCAACGATGCCTGGTTCAGCAATTATCCACAGGGTGCAGAGCTGCATCAGTCGGTGGCGGCCTTCCGCAGTATCGAAACGCGGCTCCCCCAGTTTCGGGTTACCACCAACGGCTATAGCGCCGTGATCGATGCCAGCGGCACCATCCTGGCCGGTGCACGCATGAGCGAAAGTACGCTGGTGATTGCCGATGTCCATGTACCTGTGCCACCGCGCACGCTGATGGTGAAGTGGGGTAACTGGGTGGGATTGGCAGGCAGCGTTTTTCTCATACTGCTGGCCGTGTTGGCGGCGTTCTCCTCATGGCTCAGGCACAGCACACAAGAGCTAGCAAGCGCATCAGAAATGAACAAGGTCCTGAGCTTTCCAGCGAGGGTGACTGTATTGCCGCCTGCTGCTCGTGTGACCGCCGGAGTATTTCGCTGCATCGCGCGTGGTGGGTTGTTATTTATGGGCGCCGTAATGCTGTTCAGCGATACGTTGCAGGGAAATACCTTGGCACAAATTCGCGTTTTTACGGCGATCTTCCTGCTCCCCGAGGCCATTGCCTGGTGTGTCCTGTTCGCCTTTGCTGCACAGCTGACACTTGAAAACGGCATGCTGGTAATCACGCGCGGCGCACAGCGCATGGAGATCGCGGTTACCGATATTGCTAAAGTCAATACGTGGCGCTTGCCCGTCCCCGGCCCGGGTATTTCGCTTTGGCTAAACTCCGGCGAGCGCTGGCATTACGGGCTTGCGCTTGCCAATCCATCTGCCTTTATTCGTGCCCTGCGGCTGGCTGGCAGTACCACGATGCAAGAGGACAAATCCTCACGCGGGACCATGTATGCGCAAGCCCGGTTTGCGATGCGGCGCGGACGTCTGGATCAGACGCTGGTGAAATTCGTCCTGTTGCCATTGTTGCTCGTGCTGCCGGCCTTTCATTTGCATCAGCACATCGCTTACGGCAGCGGTTTCGGCGAATACTATAGCTTCGGCATGAAGGCCTATCTCACGGGTTTCGCGCTCTGGTGGGCCGCCTGGACAATCGGTGTGGCGCTAGGCGGTGCCGCGCTGCGCACCTCGATTGAAGCGCTCGCTCTGCTCGGCGCACTCGTGCGACCAGAGCAGGCAATCAGCGTCCGCCGCGTGCTGGAACGATGCGGGCTGGCGATACTCTATCTTGGCCTGCCAGCCTGGTTGTTTCTGCGGATCTATAACAGCTAGGTGCGAATCTCTGCAACGCAGTTGCTCAGCAACCTAGTGCCACTCAAATATAGTTTTTTGAGACTTCACATATTGAATCCGCAACCTGGGTGCGGCTTTCCAAGGCATTTCAGGCCAGCAGGCCCATCTGGCTTGCGGATTCGTTTTGGGGAAATTTTTAAAAACGCTGGTTCACAACAACGCTCATCTCACTGACAAAACACGCAGCAAGATGCTTGTAAGGAACGTGACAGTTCATATCGGGTTTGGTTTATGATGGATCGTCTTATGTTGTATTGAATTTTGACGCCATTGTTCATCCTGTTCTCACCGTATTGAGCCTGCGCGTCCGCCCTTCCACACTGACCAAAGCCTGCGATGACGATTACCGATCCCGACTCTTTTTTACGTTCTTTGTACCAGGTTGCGGTTGCCGCTGTCAGTGCAGAAAAATGCCTGCCTGCTTTTTTGCCGTCACCGCCCGTCAATGGCCGCACGCTGGTGATCGGTGCCGGTAAAGGTGCGGCGGCGATGGCGCGAGTCGTTGAACAGCACTGGCAGGGTAAGGCATCGGATCTGTCGGGCCTGGTCGTTACCCGCTATGGACATGGTGCTGAATGCAAGTACATCGAGGTCATTGAAGCAGCACATCCCGTACCGGATGCCGCGGGTCAGCAGGCCGCCGCACGTATTTTGCAGATGGTGCAAGGCTTGACGGCAAACGATCTGGTGCTCTGCCTGATCTCCGGTGGCGGCTCGGCTTTACTCGCCTTGCCCGCCGCGGGGATTACACTGGAACAGAAACAGCAAATCAACAAAGCCTTGTTAAAAAGCGGCGCCAGCATCAGTGAAATCAACTGTGTACGCAAACACCTGTCGGCAATCAAAGGCGGCAGACTAGCACTAGCCTGTGGTGCCGCTAAAGTCGTGACCCTGCTGATCTCGGATGTGCCTGGCGATGAAGCAGGCGTCATCGCCAGCGGCCCGACTCTGCCCGATGCGACCAGCTGCGAACAGGCGCTGGCGGTCCTGCATAAATATGCGATTACCATCCCCGACGCAGTTCAAGAGCACTTACGTACTGATCAAGCGGAGACACCGAAGCCCGACAATCCCTTATTCGCCAGTCACCAGCATCACATCATCGCCACCGCGCAAGATGCGCTGGAGGCAGCGGCAGCAGCAGCCCGTGCCGCTGGTATTATGGCCTACATATTGTCAGACGGTATCGAGGGGGAAGCACGCGATGTCGGCATGGTGCATGCGGCACTGGCCAGGCAGATTGCCGATAAAAATCAGCCTTTCAGCAAACCTTGTGTGGTCCTGTCCGGCGGTGAAACTACCGTCACCGTGCGTGGAAAAGGTCGCGGCGGGCGTAATGCCGAATTTTTGCTGAGTCTGGTCAAAACTCTCGACGGACATCCGGGAATTTACGCGCTGGCCTGCGACACCGACGGTATTGACGGTTCGGAAGATAATGCCGGTGCAATTTGCTCCCCGGATACCGTGAAACGCGCAGCCAGTCGGGGTTTGCGGCCAGCAACGATGCTTGACAACAATGACGGCTATAGTTTTTTTGAAGCGCTTGGCGACCTGATTGTCAGTGGGCCGACGCTAACCAATGTGAATGATTTCAGAGCGATACTGATTACTTAATCATCCTATGGGACGATGCATCACAATGACGCTGCAAAATGACGCTGCACAACGGAGAACAGGATTGATTGACAGGCACCGGCTATGATCGCTTTGATTTTTCACAGCGAACAATATCAGCGCGATGTGCGCAGGTATTGTTCGCTGTTGGTGATGTGAACGATATTGATGATGTTATCGATGCGGACCGTAATTATTTAGGTGCAGGCAAGTTGAATTTTGCACGGCAAGTGGTGCGCATTTGTTTTTCTTCTTTCATACTCTGTTCCAGCGGCGGCGGATTGCCAGTGTTCTTGGCTGCGCGCGTCGCCCTCTCGGTGAACAACTCTGAAAAACATTCGCAATACTCCTGAAGCTTAGGATTTCCCTTGAGATCCGCTTCGCCGCCATATTCAACAGGCATCTTGATACCTTGAGTCATGCACATTTCTGCATAAGGACTTGGCGATTTTGGCGCAGGAGTGGCCGCTTGGGACGTAGCCGTTGCCAACAATAAAGTAGCGAACAGCGTGGCAAGTAAAGAGATCTTCATAAGGGTCCGTGAGTGGTTAAAAATGCCGTATCCGGCGGTCAGATAGTATGAATTTATCATTTTAGCAAAGATCATGTTTATTTATTTCTTCGTACGTTGCGCCCATTAACATCTTGCATCGCATTCTGGCGCAGATCTTGCGTCAGCAATTCCGTAGTTTCTGTCAATAAGTACTACTTATTAGCATTGTTTATCAGCACTGTGTAGAGAACGAAAAACGCTGGCGGCAATTTATAATGCCAGCAACCGATTTTTGTTCATTCCCTTATTTCGCTTCAGAAAGCTCACCTTGATATTGCCTGAATCCGCTATCAGCACGCCGCCAGTAACACCGCTAAGGCTGGAACTGACGGGGATTTCCAAGCGCTACCCGGCAGTCGTTGCCAACGATCAAGTCAACCTGCAAGTCGCCCCCGGAGAAATCCATGCGGTACTCGGCGAAAACGGCGCAGGTAAATCAACACTGATGAAGATCATTTTTGGTGCAGTCAAACCCGATGCCGGTGTGATGCGCTGGAACGGGCAGGAAGTCCTTATCCGTAATCCGCAAGAAGCCCGGCAGCTTGGCATCGCTATGGTGTTTCAGCATTTTTCCCTGTTTGATACCTTGACCGTGACGGAAAATATCGCGCTCGGTTTGCCATCTGGTATCGATATGGATGAACTCGCGATGCAAATACGCCAGACGGGCGACAACTATGGACTGGCGCTGGAGCCGCACCGGCATGTGCATACGCTGTCAGTTGGTGAAAGACAGCGCGTAGAAATCGTGCGTGCCTTGTTGACCAGACCGCAGTTGTTGATACTCGATGAACCAACCTCGGTACTGACACCCCAGGCCGTGCAAAAATTATTTGTGACGCTGAGAAAAATTGCGGCGGAGGGATGCAGCATTTTGTATATCAGCCATAAGCTTGATGAAATTCGCGAACTTTGTCATCAAGCGACCGTCATGCGCGGCGGCAAAGTCACGGGCAATTGCGACCCGCGTCAGGAGAGCGCTGCCAGTCTGTCACGCCTGATGATCGGTGCGGAACCGGAACAGCATCCGCGCAGCACCACACAAAGTTTAGGTGAGTTGCGCTTAAAAATCACTCAGCTCAGTTTGCCGAAAGCGCATGCCTTCGCCACGGCATTAGACAATATTACGCTCGATCTGTTTGGTGGAGAAATCGTCGGCATCGCCGGGATATCCGGTAATGGTCAGCAAGAATTGCTAGCCGTGCTATCCGGTGAGGATCGGCGCGCCAAGCCCGATATGGTGCGGCTAAAAGCTAAGGCTGTCGGGCATCTGGGCCCCAAAGCCCGCCGTTCATCAGGACAAAGCCTGGTGCCGGAAGAACGTCTGGGACGCGGTGCGGTACCTGAGATGAGCCTGGCCGACAATATGCTGCTATCGCATCAGACCGCACCGCTGGTCAGCCACGGAATGATTCAGTTCCGTCAGGTGACACAGCTTGCGGCACAAATCATTGATCGCTTCCGCGTCAAGTCATCTGGACCGGGTGCGTTAGCAAAAAGTCTGTCCGGTGGCAACTTGCAAAAATTCATTGTCGGTCGCGAGATCATGCGCAAACCCGATGTATTCATTGTCGCCCAACCTACCTGGGGCGTCGATGTCGGTGCTGCCGCACAAATTCATCAGGAGATCCGACTGCTCAGAGAGTCGGGTTGCGCCGTTCTGATCATCTCAGAAGAACTCGACGAGTTGTTTGCCTTATGTGATCGCCTTTACGTCATCGCTAAAGGCAAGCTCTCTCCATCGGTCCCGACAGCGGACGCAACAAGAGAACAAATAGGATTGTGGATGAGCGGTTTATGGAATGAACGGATTGAGGCGACGAACAACAAACTAATGACGCATAACGCCGACGGGGACTCCGTATGAGCAAGCCTTTGTTCGCATTAGAATTACGCGCGACACCGTCCAGACCATGGGCTTATTTATCGCCGCTACTAGCATTGACGTTGACACTGCTACTAGGCGCACTCTTGTTTATCGCTTTAGGTAAAGATCCTGTAAGAGGGCTACAGGTATTTTTGCTGGAGCCGATTAAAAGTAAAGCGGCGATTGCAGAACTGTTACTCAAGACAACACCGCTGGTCTTATGCGCATTAGGTCTCTCGGTATGTTACCGGGCCAACGTCTGGAATATCGGCGCTGAAGGTCAGTTGATCGTTGGTGGAATTGCAGCAGGTAGTACGATCCTGATGTTTGATAATGGCCTGCACACACTGTCCGGCGGCATGGTCTTGGTGTTGGCGACAGGTGCAGGAATTGTGGGCGGCGCTTTATGGGCGTCTGTCACGGCCTTACTCAAGGACCGTTTTTATGCCAATGAGATTCTGGTATCGCTAATGCTGACTTACGTTGCGCAGCTCCTGCTGATGTATCTGGTGAACGGTCCGCTGAAAGATCCGCATGGCATGAATTTTCCACAGTCCAAGGTATTTTCGAGTGACTACATTCTGCCAACATTGTTTGCAGGAAGCCGTTTGCATATCGGTTTTATCGTGATGCTGGTCGCGACGGCGGGCATGGCGATTTTTATCTACCGTAGTTTTGCAGGCTATCGCTTGACCGTCGGCGGACTTGCACCACTGGCGGCGCGCTATGCCGGTTTTTCCAGCCGCAAAGCGCTGTGGACATCGCTGCTGATCTCGGGCGGGTTTGCCGGACTGGCAGGGGCATTTGAAGTCGCTGGCCCCATCGGCCAGGTCTTGCCATCGATTTCTCCCGGTTACGGTTTTGCCGCGATCATCGTCGCCTTTATCGGGCGACTGAATCCCATCGGCACTGTTTTTGGCGGGATCATTTTGTCGCTGTTTTATCTTGGTGGCGAAATGGCGCAGTCACGACTGGGTTTGCCGTCTGCGATCACTGGCTTATTCCAGGGGATGTTGCTGTTTTTATTGCTGGCTTGCGATACCTTGATTCACTATCGCCTGCGTTGGAAATAGAGAATGTTCTTCCGCTCACGGAAGCGGATGAAAAATAGAGATCAAATAGAGGTAAGGATGGAAAATTTTGCTGCACTGATTGCTGCGTCAATCAACTCGGGAACACCGCTCTTAATCGCTGCACTGGGCTTGCTGATCAATGAGCGAGCCGGTGTCTTAAATCTGGGAGCCGAAGGCATGATGCTGGTCTCTGCCATCGTTGGCTTTGCAGTAGGTTATCAGACTCATAGTCCGTTACTCGGATTTGTCGCGGGTGCCATTGCTGGCATGGTGATGGCAAGTCTGTTTGCCTGGCTGGCGCTGATGCTGGCAACAAACCAGGTAGCAACAGGACTAGCTTTGTCGATTTTCGGTGCTGGCCTGTCGGCCTTCATCGGGCAGTCTTTTGTCGGAATGTCGATTACCAATCAGGTTACGCCTTTGCCTTACTTGTCGGAACTACCTTTCGTTGGCGTAGCTTTTTTCAGTCATCACTGGATGGTGTATTTCAGCTTCGGCTTATGCGTTGCGATTACCTGGTTCTTATATCGAAGTCGTGCCGGCCTGATCTTGCGCTCTATCGGTGAATCACCGGAGTCGGCTCATGCGCTCGGCTATCCGGTACGTACATTACGCTTCGCTGCGCTGCTATTTGGCGGTGCATGTTGCGGCCTTGCTGGTGCATATTTGTCGCTGGTCTACACGCCCATGTGGGTGGAAGGTCTGGTTGCCGGTCGCGGCTGGATCGCACTGGCGCTGACAACCTTTGCGACCTGGCGTCCGGCACGGGTCTTGCTCGGTGCTTTACTGTTTGGTAGTGTCACGATTTTGCAATTTCATTTTCAGGCGATCGGGATCGCCATCCCTTCGCAAATTTTATCGATGCTGCCTTACCTTGCAACGATTGTGGTGCTGGTGCTGATCTCGCGTAATCCTGACTGGATACGCTTGAACATGCCCGCCTCCCTAGGTAAACCATTTCGTCCAGGATCTGCATAATCCCTATTTTGAATTATCCTGTTATTTTTCATTTTTTAATTTGTCGTTCACCTCATGTTATTCATGTCATTCACTTCACTAAGCAAGGAAAGCATCCATGAAATTTACACGTAGACATACACTGGCAGCCGCCTTGTCTGTGGCTATTCTGAGCCTGTTTGGCTGCAGCAAAAAGGACGAAGTCGCCTCCGTTGCATCTGCGCCGGCACCTGCCGCAGAAGCCAAAGCCGAACCCTTAAAAGTCGCCTTCGTCTATGTCGGTCCGGTTGGCGATGCAGGCTGGACTTTTGCACATGATGCAGGACGCAAAGCGGTTGATGCCAAATTTGGTGACAAAGTTAAAACCAGCTTTGTTGAAAGCATCCCGGAGAGCGCAGCCGATGCTGAACGTGTATTCCGTGATCTCGCAAGCCAGGGGAATAAGCTCATCTTCGGCACGACCTTTGGCTATATGGAAGCGATGCTGAAAGTCGCTAAAGATTTTCCTGATGTGAAGTTTGAACATGCAACTGGTTTTAAGACCGCCGATAATATGGCACAGTACGACGTCCGTACGTATGAAGGTGCGTATCTGGCAGGTGTAGTCGCAGGGAAATTGAGCAAGTCCGGTAAGCTCGGCGTCGTAGGGTCATTACCAATTCCTGAAGTTTTGCGAAATATCAATTCCTTCACGCTGGGTGCACGCTCGGTCAATCCCAAAGCGACAACCAAAGTCGTCTGGGTGAATAAGTGGTTTGATCCGGGCAAAGAACGTGAAGCGGCGATCACTCTGATCGGCCAGGGTGTTGATGTATTGATGCAAAATACCGACTCCGCCGCCGTCGTACAGACCGCTCAGGAAAAAGGTGTAATGGCATTCGGCTGGGACAGCGATATGACGAAATTCGGTGAAAAAGCGCATCAGGCGGCGTCGGTCATTGACTGGGGCGTGTATTACACCAAGCGGGTCGGTGACGTACTAGAAGGCAAGTGGAAAACCGATACAACCTGGTGGGGTCTGAAAGAGAACATGATCGACCTGAAAAACTTCAACGCGACTTTATCTGACGAAGTAAAAAAACTCGTCGCAGATAAACGTCAGGGCGTCATCGATGGCAGCGCGCCAATCTGGAAAGGTCCTGTTAAAGACAATACTGGCAAAGAAGTATTGGGCAAAGATGCGGTCGGTGACGACAAATTCCTGCATGATGTTAATTATTATGTAGAAGGTGTTGAAGGCAAGGTACCGGGTTAAATCTCTGGGATCTGTTGATCACTACGGCATCACATAAAAAATGACTGAAAAAAGGCTGACACATATGTCAGCCTTTTTTGTCCATGAACTGATTTGAATTAATTAATGCAATTATTAAGGGAAACGTTACGGCACGATCGTGGTGAACAGATATACCGCAAAGATCACCAGATGAATGGTTCCCTGCATGATCGTGGTCCTGCCGGTGCCGAGCGAGATCGTCGTAATCATCAGTGACAACAGCAGCAGCACGGTAGATTTTGCATCGATACCAAGAGACAAAGACCATCCCGTTACCAGCGAAATCACGGCAACCACGGGAATCGTTAATCCAATACTGGCGAGCGCCGAACCCAAGGCCAGATTAATACTGGTCTGCAGGCGATTCGCCCGCGCCGCCCGAAAGGCCGCGACGCCTTCCGGCAACAACACCACCATCGCAATGATGATCCCCACCAGCGCTTTCGGTGCGCCTGCCGCAGCTACGGCGTGCTCCAGCGTCGGCGCCAGTGCCTTCGCCAGCAGAACCACAGCACCGAGGCACAGCAACAGAAGTACCGTACTCATCCAAGCCATCTTATTCGACGGCAAAGGCGCGTGGACGTCCTCATCACTAACCGCGACTTCCGGTAAAAAATAATCGCGGTGACGTACGGTTTGCACCAACACAAAGGTACCGTACAACACCAGAGAAATCACGGCAATAAACGCTAACTGGCTAGGGCTGTAATAAGGACCAGCGATGGTCGACGTGAAGTTCGGCAATACCAATGTCAGGATAGCCAGCGCAGCCAAGGTTGCCAGTGAAGTACTCGCCCCTTGCAAGCCAAAACTCTGTTCCCTATGCAAGCTGGCACCTGCCAGCAGACACAGACCGATAATGCCGTTCAGGATCACCATGATCGCAGCAAATACCGTGTCGCGCGCCAGACCGGCGGTCACTTCGCCACCGGCGAGCATCAGCGACACAATCAAAGCGACTTCGATCAGCGTCACTGCCAATGCCAGTAATAAGGTACCGAAGGGTTCGCTGATTCTGTGCGCAACCACCTCGGCATGATAGACCGCCGTCAGTACTCCGCCGAATAAAGCCAGTGTCAAAAAAATCGCATAAAACGCGCCAAGATCCAGCAAGCTGCCCGCCAAAAATAACCAGGCAGCAACCGGTATCGCGATTGACCAGAGAGGCAAATTGGGAGGAATTTTCATGCGTGATCCTTACATAACTTACATAAGATGAATGGCAGCTGTTGGACATCATGTGATTTCACAATGAAGAACAGACTCTAAGCAGAAGCATACAGTTCCAGAGGCAAGCCGTCAGGATCGGTAAAGAATACAAACTCGCGTTTGGTGTACTCATCCGTCCTGATGGCTTCGACTACGATACCCAGATGTTCAAGCCGGGCTTTCCAGTCATGAACACTATCGACCTCAAACGCCAGGTGCCGTAAGCCCTGCGCCTCGGGATAAGATGGTCGCGGTGGCGCATCGGGGAAAGAAAACAATTCAAGCTGAGACCCGTCCGGCAAGGCCAGATCCAGCTTATAAGAATCCCGTTCTATGCGGTAGTGCTCTGCCAGCACGGATAAGCCCAGAATATCGGTATAAAAATATTTCGACCGCTGATAGTCAGCACAAATCAGGGCAACGTGATGGATGCGTTTAAGGATCATGGGCTTCACCGCTTATGATGAGGACTTACACAAAACGATAATTACCTATCTATCGCTATATAAATTGAAACCGTATATAGCATGCGGCTTCCAGAGGCATTTCGTGCCAGCAGGCGCATGCTGCTTGCGGGTTCAGTTTGATTCTGATATCTCACGAAACTACTTACTCCTGTTTTTCTCCGTGTTTCTGTGTTTCTGTGGTGAGAGGTTTTAGTTTTTGCACAAACCCTAATAATCATAAAATCAGAATACGATCAGAACAGGAACGCGATTCTGTTTTTTACAAAAAGGGCAGTATGTCACCCAGCATGTGCGCCACAACCGTAGGCCATAGCAATCGCGTCCTGAGATAAAACAAGCTGACCACCAGACCAAATCCGACCACCGACATCACACCGAGCGGCCCCTGATAGATGTGATACAACAAGCGCACCAGCAGACTCAGGCCAATCGCAAATGAGCGGCTATAGGTGCTGAACCCACGCACCAGATAGCCAAGTAAAAACACTTCTTCATACGTACCGTTCACCAGCGCTACCGCAAAAATATACGGCAAGGTCGGTGTCGACTGCCTCATGATCTCAGTAATCGGCTGCGTTGTATGACCCGCACTAAATGGCATCACGGCCATCCAGCTCGCCAGCACCGTGACGAAGTACAGCCCCATCCCCATCATCGTTCCCTCAATCGAGGGCACGGGCAATAGCATCGACAAAGGATACGAGCGGCTGCGCAAAACCAGCAAAGCAACTGCCGCCATACTCAATTCCATCAGGATCAGATACACAAAGCTGGCGTCCGAAAATCCACCACCGCTGCTGCGCTCCTGAACATCAATACCTGCCGCCGCAACCGAGGAGTAAATAAACCACCCAAAACAAATCGTGATAATGCTGGCGGCTTCAAACAAATTCGGGACAGGTTTATGTTGGCTGCTCACAAATAGATCAATCAGAGTTGTAGAGGACTAAGGGAAAATAAGGTTAAGGAATGGACGACTTGATTTTAACTTAACATTTAGGGAAATAAAAAAGCCAGTCAAACGACTGGCTTTTTTGATCAAGCTAGCGACGAATTACTTCGCAGATGCCTCAGCAGATGCTGCTGCCGGAGCCGCTTTCACTTCTGGCTCTTTAAATTTTGCACCACCGGCATTCGCCATGTGAACAACCGCACGGGCAACTTCAACATCGTCCAGATCTGGGTTACCACCTTTAGCTGGCATCGCGCGGATACCCAGGATCGCATGTTCCACCACTTTGTCGTAGCCCTGTGCAATACGGGCAGACCAGGCACCTGCATCACCGAACTTAGGCGCACCCGCCGCACCAGAATCATGACAAGCAGAGCAAATCGCTTTGTACACGGCTTCACCAGATTGCAATTGCTTAGGACCGCTAGCGTCTTTGAATGTGAAACCGTCATCAGCTACCGGATGAATACGGGCAGCAATCGCCTCAGGTGTCAGTGCATCAGAGCCTGCGCCCACTTTGCTGTCACTGGAAACAAACTTCACCAGCAAAACGATGATAATGATCGGAACGATAAAACCTGCCGCAATCGCAACGATAAGTTGTTTTGGGGTCTTGATCGCTGATTCGTGGTCGTCGTGTGCGTTGCTCATGGTGTCCTCATTGCAATTTATAGTAACTGGCTGCAGGCTGAAAAGATTGCTTATTCAGCCTATCAAACCTGTGATTATAGAGGCAAAGCGTGCCGTTTGGAACGAAAAACCCACGCTTTCACCACAAGAATGACGTGACAATCGCCGAAATTCCGACAATTTTCGGGCGTTTGCCAGAAAGCGCGCAGCTATTATGGGGTAACACGCTGTACTGTTTTGCGCTAGCTAAATGCAATTCATGCCACTTTGTGTTGTTCACTACGGGAATGAGAGTGCTAGATATTTTCATACTTGGCTTAACGTTGTAGCCATATACCGCAATGGGTACGGTTAAGCGACGAGCTACGTCCGTTACTTTGAGCCAGCGGCTGGCGCTGTATCCCTGACGAGCAATAGGTGGCCCACCTGCTCGTTGGATGTATCGATCGGCCGATCAGCGAAACAACCATCGACGGCGAGCGCACGGTCACCTCGCTGAGTCCGCGTTGTGGAAATGT
This sequence comes from Undibacterium sp. Xuan67W, assembly GCF_049340165.1. Classification (NCBI taxonomy): domain Bacteria; kingdom Pseudomonadati; phylum Pseudomonadota; class Betaproteobacteria; order Burkholderiales; family Oxalobacteraceae; genus Undibacterium; species Undibacterium sp. Xuan67W. The sequence continues at coordinate 291,452 of NZ_JBMPPN010000004.1, read as the reverse complement.
ATAAGCGAGGCAGCAGACCCGGAAATACCACAGGCCGGAGTTGTGGTGGGTCTAGTGGCGGGCATGCTCCCTTGATTACCGAGAGAAGCTCATCAGCGGATGGCAACCGCCACCCGTCAAGGCTACTTTGTAGCTCTGCCAGCGCTTGTCGCTGCGTCAGCCATTTTGGCGTCCCCGCGCAGGACTGCAGATCGCGATCCCAAGTTTGTCCATAGTTGCAGCGCGCCCATGTTTTTCCCGTGCGTCTGTCGAGCGCCAGATCATTTGCGAGAACGAAGTTTTCACCGTGGAACCTCCAGTCACTTCCCGATGGTACTAGGACCGGGATTGATGGGCGAGAGGTTTGGGCATGCGCGTCTTGAGCGATAGCTGCTAGGAATAACAACGAAATGATGAGCCGCATAGAGATAGAGATACCTAACGCTGGAGTTTAGCTGCAGCCAAGGCTGTCCGCTGGAATGATGGAATGGACTCCTGCGCCTGGTTAGAGATCAATCTTGTGTACAAGCGGAATCCTATCCAGCCACATCGTTGCACGAGATCCACAGTCCCAGTCGCAGCGGTCATCTGTTGATGCCAATCGCACTGAAGCTGTGTTCCCCTCGAATGAGATGATGACTTTGCAGCCCGGAGGGTCATCCGGCTTCTGCGGTAGCACCAGGTTGCCGCGCACCCAACTCGCAACTCCTTTTGCGTGACAGGAATGATCGTTTTCGCCGCGCGTCCAAATCTCCACCCGTGCCGTCGTTGACGAGATCCGCCTGATGTCAATGGATTCGGTGGTCGTGAACTGGCCGCAGTTGGGGTCAGGATCATCTGTGCAGTCCATGGAATAGTCGTGATTCGGGACATCCTGAGCGTATCGCTCGAAAGAGCTCGGTCGCGCTGAATCGGCTATCGCAACGTGTCCAAGCAACATCAATCCTATGAGCGAGGTCCTCCGCATTTTCGTCACAGCAGTCATGATCCCTAACGCCTAGATTAAGCCGAGCTGCGAAGCGGCTTCGGCTTGAATGAATTGTTAGGAGCCACCAAGGCTGCGGATTGCTTGGCAATCATGTGGTCAGGTAATTGCAAGGTTGGAGTGGCAAAATTAGCGCTGGCAGTTGTTCAAGAACCGGACTCCCATCAGCGTTTAGCGCACGCCCGCCTCGCACGTCAAAACCAATCATGATCTCGCGAGCGAATAACGAGAGATGGTGGATGTGGTTTGTGATCGGGCTTATATCGGCCGCAGTAACGAGTGTAGGTAGCTGCGTTTTTCCGTTATTTGGCATAGGAGGAATAAGAACTGCCTGCGCCAGATAAGGGCCATGGGTGTCTGCCGTAGCGTATATGCCGTGTACAAAGTGGTTCCGATGTTCACGCGCAACCGCGTATGCATCAATCAAGCACTCTAGGTATTGCCGCCCCGGGGCTTGCCATCTTGGCAAGGTGTCATTTTTAAGCTCGTCCTCAATCGACTTCGCCGTGCGTTTGGAAAGTTTTAGGTGAGCCGGATCATCCATCGAGTCTCCGGCAACATCCTTACGCAGGATCTGTCGAGCACACCGCTCAGCATAATTCCACCGGATCACGAGATATCCGATGCAAGTGAGAATTTCTTCCTCGCGCTTTGAGAGCAAATTGTCAACTGACATGTGGCGCCTAACGTGATTTAATTTTCATTTTGCAAAATTAACCAGCAACAAAAAAAGGGATCGTCAGTTTCTTTCCCCTTGAAACCCTTATGGTTCCTAGTTCAAATCGGTTAACCCTTAAAAATATTGGCGATAACCAAATCGTGAAAAAGTGCGTAACGTAGAGACATTATTTTATCAGTGAAATTAACAAAATCGCATTTTTTTGACCGACAGCTAACGTCCCAAGCTTGGCGTTAAAAAATTGCCTGTGTTGCGATGAAATCGACATTATCTCGTGCATCGACGGGGAAACTGGTTTTGAATAGCGCAAAAAATAACAAAAAGATTGATTAGTCGCTGCTCAAACAAAGATTTAGTCCATTTTCTACCAACACAGTAGAACCCAAACGGCTACAATGGCGGTCTGCAAATATTTGCGCATGTGACCGTCTTCCAACGGATAGGATGCTAGCCTCCGAAGCTGGCGATACAGGTTCGATTCCTGTCGGTCGCACCAAATTCCCCTTACCTCGTCTTATCCCCCCCAACTTCTGCCCTTGTCACGCTCTGTGCACGAGGCGCTTAGCACGTCATCTGTATCATCAAAGTCGTAACGACAAATTATTTTGTCTATCAGCTAATATCCAAGTCTGACTCTTTATCGACCTTCTACATAGGCCAGACTTCATATGACATCGTCACGTTTGCAGCTATCTACCCTGAGCTTGTCCATCGCAATCGCTTTTATGAGCGCCAGTCCGGCGACCTGGGCGGCCGGGGTCGCCGCCCCCACGGCGGCTAAAGCGGCCAATACTGCCAGCGTGCCGGCAGGTATGAGCTTTGTGCGGGATGTTGAAGGTATTAAGGAATACCTGTTACCGAATGGCTTGCGCGTGTTGCTGGTGCCGGATGCGAGTAAGCCGACTACCACGGTGAACATCACTTATCGTGTCGGCTCACGACATGAAAATTATGGTGAAACAGGGATGGCGCATTTGCTGGAACATCTGATGTTCAAGGGAAGCAAAGCACATCCGCGTTTGTGGGAGGAGATGTCGCAGCGTGGCGTTAACTTTAATGGTACGACCTGGCTAGACCGCACCAATTATTACGAAACGTTTGCCGCGAAACCCGAGACTCTGGCATGGGCCATTGCGATGGAAGCGGATCGTATGGTGAATTCGCGTATTTCGGGGGAGGATCTGAAAACGGAATTTTCTGTCGTGCGTAATGAGATGGAAAAAAACGAAAATTCGCCGACTTCCGTATTGATGCAGCGCGTTATGTCAGCCGCGCATCAGTGGCACAACTATGGCAAAGACACGATAGGTGCACGCAGCGACGTAGAGAATGTCAACATCCCGCATCTGCAAGCCTTCTGGCGTAAATACTACCAGCCGGACAACGCAATCCTGATTGTCTCCGGTGCGTTTGATCACCAGGCTACGCTGAAATTAATCAGCCAGCATTTCGGCAAAATCCCGAAACCCAAGCGCGTCATCGAGCCGACCTACACGTTGGATCCGGCACAAGATGGGGAACGCGATGTCGTCGTACGCCGTGTAGGTGAGTCGCCATCCGTGATGGCGCTGTACCACACAATGCCTGCCGCTCATCCTGATTATGCAGCGACCGAAGCGCTGGCAGTAATCTTGGGCGATTCGCCCAACGGGCGTTTATACAAAGCGCTGGTCGAGAGTAAAAAAGCCGCCGACGTATTCCCATGGGCAGCCAATCTCGAAGAGCCGGGATTCATGCTGCTGGGAGCGAATTTACGTAGTGAACAGGATCTCGATGAAGCGAAAAAAATCCTGATCAATACGGTTGAAGGATTTGCCAGAGAGCCGGTCACCGCTGATGAATTAAAGCGCGCCAAAGCGAATCTGGAAAACAATCTTGCACAGGTATTTAACGATCCTGAAAAATTTGCCGTCTCGCTGTCCGACAGCATTGGGAATGGCGACTGGCGCTTGTTCTTTTTATTCCGCGACCGCATGCGCGCGTTAACGCTGGACGATGTGCAACGCGTGGCGACAACCTGGCTCAAATCAAGCAACCGCACCACGGGTCGCTTCATTCCCGAAGCCCAGCCAGTACGTGCGCCCGCACCCGCCAAGGTCGCATTGCAAGAGCAAATCAACACCTTCAAACCTGGTGTCGCAATGGCGCAGGCAGAGAACTTTGTCACGACGCCGGAGAATATCGATAAGCGCACCCAGACCGGCGCCCTGAGCAATGGCTTGAAATACGCCTTGCTGCCGAAAACCACACGCGGCAACACCGTGGTTCTGACGATGGAAATCAATCTCGGTGATGAAGTCAGTCTAAAAGGCAAAGCGAATGATGCCGGACTTGCGGCAGCCATGCTGAGCCGCGGCACCGAGAGCTTAAGCCATCAGCAGTTCTCAGAACAGCTCGACCAGCTCAAAGCCAAGCTGCAAATTTCTGGATCGGCGAGTTCCGCCAGCATCACTCTGGAAACGACACGGGAAAATCTGACCCGCGCCCTCGAACTGGTACGCGATGCCTTGCGCAAACCTGCTTTTGGCGAGGCGGAATTTACTCAGCTGATCACGGCACAGTTAGCCCAGCTGGAAGAATCACGTAAAGATCCGCAAGCCATTGCGATCGATATGGCACGCAAGGCAACCAACACCTGGCCTGCCGATGATGCGCGCTACTACCGCAGTACCGATGAAAAAATCGCACAGCTCAAGGCCGCAAAATTAGCGGATGCTAAAGCGTTCTGGCAAGCGTTTTACGGTGCGAATAATGCACAGCTTGCGGTGGTTGGTGACTTCGATGCGAGCGCAATCAAAACCCAGCTTCAACGCGATTTTGGTGACTGGCAAGCCCGGCAAAAATTTACCCGCCTGGCGAAACCTTTTGTGGCAGTGAAACCGGCGGCCTTGAGCCAGATCACGCCGGATAAGGCAAATGCGTTTTTCTTCGGTACGCTGAACCTCCCTGTCAGTGATCAGCATCCTGATTATGCGGCACTCACGCTGGGAAATTATCTGCTCGGCGGTAGTGCGAATTCACGCATACTGGATCGTATCCGTCAAAAAGACGGGATCAGTTATGGCGGCGGCTCGTTCTTCAATGCATCGTCCATTGATGAAGCCGCCAGCTTCACTGCTGGTGCGATTTTCGCGCCACAAAACCGCGCTAAACTCGAAGCGGGCTTCCGCGAAGAAATCGCCCGCGTACTGAAAGACGGTTTTACCCCGGTGGAACTGGCAGAGGGTAAAAAGAGCCTGATCCAGCAATCGCAGCTAGGTCGCAGTCAGGACTCAGGACTGGCGCAAGAACTGGTGCAGAACCTCTACCTCGGCCGCACCATGCAATTCGATGCGGCGCTGGAGAAAAAAATCATGGCGCTGACTAATGCCGATGTTAAAGCAGCCATGAATAAATATGTTGCCTACGACAAGATGCTGACGGTTTTTGCCGGTGATTTCAAATAACGCACTGAATTCACCGCAGACAATGCGATTCGCTTGGCGGATCGCATAAACGTCGCAAAAGTCCGGCAAAAATTACTTGGCCAGTCTGACGTGGTTTTCGGGCCGGTCGCCCAGAGTAGTCGAGAGGAGTTCAGGTCTGTTGATAATCACACATCCTGCAGGTGATGTGGGTGTCAACGACCCTGACGATAGCCAGGCAAATTACGCTACACTGCGCTATCGTTTTTATTTGATTCTTCCATGAAAAGCTGGGCGTTCTCTCTATTCATCGCCGTAACCGGAATAACAGCACTAACAACCGTATCGCAAGCAACCGCCGACGACACGGTGATGCGGCTGGCCAGTCTGGAATGGTCACCTTATGTCGGCTCACAGTTACGTGATGACGGTCTGACGGCATCGATTGTGAAAGTCGCTGCCCGCCAGATAGGTATCGATACAATAATCAGTTATGCGCCCTGGAGCCGCGCCGTACAATTCGGTGGCAATGACCCCGCCTATGCCGGATATTTTCCGGCTTTTTACACGAAAGAGCGAGAGAGTAGCTGTTATTTTTCGGGGATACTAGGTCATAGTGTTGTGGGCTTTGCTTACCTAAAAAAGCGACCGTTTGACTGGCTAAAATTGAGTGATTTACAAACGTACAAAATCGGTATCGTGCAAGATTATGCGAACGGAGAAGAGTTTGACGCGATGATCAAAAAAGGTTTACTGAAAACTGACACCGCACCTTCTGATGTCAGCAATTTGCGCAAACTGCTGGCACAAAGAATCGACGTGATCGTGATCGATAAAAACGTCTTGCGCCAGCTACTGGTCACCGAACCAGGCTTGCAAGCGAATCGGGATCAGATCGAGTTCCACCCTCAGGAACTGACAAACTTCTCGATGCATATCTGTTTTCAGCATACCGACCGTGGATTGGCGATGCGCAAAAGCTTTAATGCGGCGCTAGAAAAAGTCGATATCAAAAAATTTGAGAATACCTATTTTAAGCTGACAGACGCTGCTGGAAGTCGCTGATCGCGGTCCACCAAACATATACTCCCCTATTTTTTTGAAAAAATTCCCGTAACCCGCATTATTAGATTAGGGTATACGAATATACTATAGGGCAGTATTTATATTTATAGCTGTCTAGAATTACCAGCAATCATCCATGCTAAACAAGGGAATCTGCTCCGCCCTCAGCGCTGCATGCTTTGTACTCAGGCCGGCTCCCAGGCCAACACCCAGCCCTAACAAACGTACTGGCAAATTGCGGCGCAAGAATCCCGTTTCCATCAGTTGCCGGAACAGTTGATCGTTCAGTTCATGACTACGGCACTCGACGGTGGTTTGCCGGAAATCGCTGAAACGGATTTTGATGCTTAACTTTTGTATCGATTCTTCAGGCTGCACTCGCTGCACCCTGGCAACCAGCGACGCATACAGCAAAGGCAACTCTGCCATACAAGCCGCCAGATCGGGCAAATCGTTTGTATAGGTTTCTTCGACGCTGATGGATTTACGCTCTGAATGAGCGATCACTTCACGTCGGTCAATCCCGCGACATAGCATGTAGAGGCTATTGCCCAGCTTACCGAACTGTTGCACGAGGTCCTGCACAGACCAGGCACGCAGATCACGGCATTCTTGTATACCAAGCGCATGTAATTTGGCCGCGGTGACCTTGCCAACACCAAACAGACGAGCGACTGGCAAGGCAGCGACAAAGTCCTCAACCTGATCCGGCAAAATCACGAACAAACCGTCTGGCTTGTTCCAGTCACTGGCGATTTTGGCGAGGAACTTATTGCTGGCGACACCCGCTGATGCCGTGATGCCGACTGTCGCGGCAATGCGTGCGCGTATCTCTTGCGCAATCAGCGTGGCGCTGCCTTTGTGCTGGGTACACTCACTGACATCAAGATAAGCTTCATCAAGCGACAAAGGCTCAACCAGATCGGTGTAATCACGATAAATCGATAAGATAGCTTTGGAGGCGACGCGGTATTTTTCCATGGTCGGCGGTATGACCACCAGATCAGGGCAGCGGCGCAGCGCCAGCGAGGTTGGCATGGCAGAGCGGACACCGTAACGTCGCGCCTCATAATTGCAGGTAGCAACGACACCGCGCTGATCGGCACGACCACCGACTGCCAAGGGTTTATCACGCAAACGCGGATCATCCCGCATCTCGATGGCAGCGTAAAAGCAATCACAATCGCAGTGGATAATTTTTCGGGAAACAGGAGGCACGGTAATGACACGCTAGGCTGTGCGAGACAATCGATATTTTACTCTATCAACTGTATATATGATCAGTAAATACATTCATCATATTGCTTCGCAATACTGCTTAGTCATGTCGCTTAACATCGCGCCTCCCAACTGACCGTCCCAGAAAAACGTTCAGGCTTAGGAGAGCGACGCGAGATTGCTTTGTTTTGGTTTGAATTGCTGCGGACTAATACGGAACTTACTGCGTCTATCACCCATGAACGCACGTAAGTCTTTGATGCTGTAATCCGAGATCTCATGCATACGTATTAGCAAGGACGCACCAACGGACAAGCGGCGATGGCGGATTTTGCTGATCACTGGAGGTGCGACCTCGAGAGCTCGCGACAAAGCAGCGTCATTTTTGAAATGCAACTGGTGAATCAGGGTATCCAATAAGTTATCTGGATCGTAATGGAATTCTCTGGTTTGAAGCTCTGTTAGGTTGCTCATGATTCCCTCGGTTTCAATTGCTTGCTTACGCAAGTACTTCAGTAAAAGGCTGGGTCAAGGTCGCTAACATCGTTATGTTTAAGAAATACTTGACCATAGGTCACGTTATAGACAGCAATTGGCGACTACTCTGTGCGGTTCCCCACAGAGCGTAGCGACTCATGACAAATTCCGATAATTGCGTCATCATGTAAAAACTGGGCAAGAGCATCGCTCCGGTGTTTTTTCCACTCATCTATGCTGGCAGCCGGACAGGAGGGCTGCGAGCGCACCATGCAAAGAGAATCTTCATGAAACAATTGATCGCTATCTGCCTCAGCCTGTTTTTCACGGCAGCACTCGCCAATCCCGCCCAGCCTTATGATGAAGCTGCCGATGCTCAGGCAGAATTGAATAAGGCCTTATCAGCAGCGCAAGCCGCAAATAAAAAAGTCCTGGTGATTTTTGGTGCCAACTGGTGCAAAGATTGTCTGGAACTCGATAAGTCGATCAAAGGACAAAGTGCCACATTAATTGCCAGCAAATTTATTGTGGTCAAAGTTGATGTCGGGCAATTTGACCGCAATCTCGGCATCGCGAACCGCTACGAAAACCCCATCAAAAAAGGCATTCCCGCCGCTGTCGTATTAAAGCCGAATAACACCTTGCTGTATGCGACCAAAGCAGGTGAATTGTCGAACGCACGTAAGATGAGCGATCAGGGAATTTATGATTTCTTCAGTCAGGTTGCGAATCAGCATCCCTAAGCCTCTCTGATCATGCCATCCAAACTGCCAGATGCTGGCGCTACCGGTCCCAGCAACGCTGCAGGTCCGCTGGTGCAGCCTGGCGAGCGTGCCGCGGGCAGTAGCTTGCGCGCTTTGCTGGAGGCCATTGGCGATAGTTTATGGGACTGGAATCTGATCACCAACGAGACCTTTTTTTCTCGTAGTTATAAAAAAATTCTGGGATATGCTGAACATGAGATGGGTCTGCATATCGATGACTGGTTGTCTCATGTGCACCCGGATGATATTGGTCATGCTATGGAAGCCACCAGACGACATCTGGAAGGTCAAACACCCGACTACGAGGACGAGCACCGCATGCGGTGCCGTGATGGCAGCTGGAAATGGGTGCGTTCACGCGGTGCCGTTGTTGAACGTAATGCCGATGGGCAGCCGATCCGGATGTTGGGCCTGATTACCGACATCACGCAAAACCGTCAACTGACCGACCAGCTCAAAGAGAGTCATACGCTGCTATCGAATTTTTCACGCTACCTGCCGGGCGTGTTTTTTCAGTTTCAACGCTTCCCGGACGGACGCTTTTGCTTCCCTTATGCAAGCCAGGCTGTCGTTGATGTATTCGGCATCCAGCCCGAGCAATTACGTGAAGATGCGAGCGCGCTGTTCAGCAAAATTCATCCCGACGACCTGCCGGCAATGTTGAGCGGCGTCAAGATATCTGCAATGGAACTATCGCAATGGCATTATGAATACCGGGTCTTGCAAACTGATGGCACGGCACGTTGGTATGTGGGCAATGCAACACCGGAACGCATGATTGACGGTAGCATTTTGTGGCATGGTTTTTTAAGCGACATCACGGAACGCAAACAGGCAGAAGAGCGTGCATATAAAGCCGAACAGCAAATCCGCTTGATTTTAAAAGCCTCGAACCAAGGGTTGTACGACATCAACATTCTGACTGGCGAAGGTCAATACAGTCCCGAGTATGCCAGGATGCTGGGCTACGATGCTGATGAATTCGCCAACCAGCCGGAGTTTTGGAATAATTTTTGGAAATCAGGTATTCACCCAGATGACGTACCGCGTCTAAAGGCCGCTTTACGCAGCCATATTAAGGCCGAAGACGGTAGCGACTACCAGGCGGAATTCCGGCAAAAAACCAAATCTGACGAATGGATCTGGATCATGTCACGCGGCAGGATTGTCGAGCGCGATAGTCAAGGCAGAGCCGTGCGCATGCAAGGCACACACATTGACATCACCGAGCGCAAAGTAAGTGAAGAGATGTTGCGCGTCAATCAGGAATTGCTACAGGCAAGCAAAGATCGGTACAAACTATTGGCGAGGGAACTCGATATCCTGATTAATAATGCGCCGGTCGGGATTATGTTTGTCAGTGACGGCGTGATCATCCGCGCCAATAAAGTGCTGGCCGATTTATGTAGATTCGACGACGCACTGGCGATGATAGGAAAAAAAACGACATTCCTTTATGCAGACGAGAACGACTATCACGCCTTTGGCGCTCAGGTTATTCCACGTCTGCAATTGGACCAGCCGGTTGAAATCGAATGGCGTGTCAAGCGAATAACCGGCGAATCGTTTTTGGCTAGGATTGCCGGCCGCGCATTGCCTCCAGAAAATTACGTCCGTGGCACGGTCTGGATGATGGAGGACATCACCGACCAACGACGCACCATGGATGCCTTAAAACAGAGCGAGCAACGTTTACAACGCCTGATTAATTCCAGCCTTATCGGTATTGCGCAAGGTGGTGAGAACGGTCAACTAAACGATGTCAACGACGTCTTCGCCCAGCTTTGTGGGCATACCCGCGAACATTTGCTGAGCAGGAAACGAATCTGGGAATCACTTCTGTCGGAAGCAGACATCCTTGTATGCCGACACGCCTACGCCGAGTTGGTCAATGCAGGAACAACCGCGCCATTCGAGGTCACTCTGAAACATCCAAGCGGTCACGACATACCAGTTCTGGTCGGTCTTTGTCACTTAGAAAACTCCCTCAGCGAGTGGGTTGTTTTTGCCATGGATATCAGCGAACGCCATCGCATCAACCAATTGAAATCGGAATTCATCTCAGTAGTCAGCCATGAATTACGTACGCCCCTTACCTCGATACGTGGCTCCTTGGGCATACTTGACTCCGGCATCGCGGGTTCCCTGCCGGAGAAAGCGGGACAACTCATCAAAATCGCTCACAACAATAGCCTGAGATTGATCGATCTGGTCAACGATATCCTTGATATGGATAAGCTAGTTTCAGGAAAAATGCGATTTAAGTCCGAACCAGTCAATCTGACCAGTATGGTGGCAAGCGCGGTCGAGGCAAATCAAGCGTACGCAATAGCACTGAAAGTGAATCTGCGGTTTGTCGCAAATATTGAGTCTGCCTGGGTGTTAGCAGATCCCGACAGACTAATGCAGGTCATGGCAAACTTGCTGTCAAATGCTGCGAAATTTTCGCCAGAAGGTGAAATAGTCCATATCGAGATCACGGAGATCCGGCGCAACGATCAATCAGGCTATCGCATCACGGTCAGTGACAAAGGGCCAGGTATTCCACCCGAGTTCCAGAGCCATCTTTACGAGCCATTTACTCAGGCAGACGGCACCGACACCCGTCGTCAGGGCGGTACCGGCCTTGGTCTGCCAATTACCAAGACATTAGTCGAAAAAATGAATGGTCAATTGGGTTTTACGACCGGACCGGAATCTGGGACCCAGTTTTCGTGTGAGTTCTTTGCAGTACCAGCACCGATCAAATCAAATAAATAGTGACTTAACAGAGTAACTACCTCCATTTTAATTCAGCAATAAAGCCAACTTAGCAGGCTGTCGAGCTTTTTTACAAGAACTCATGTTGCATTGAAATAACATCTATAACCATATGATTTATAAAGAAATTATTTAATGGCACGGTGTTTGCTTATAAACCTGCGTTGTTGGTTTTTTCACATCATAATTTATAGTTAAAGGAATGGATATCATGAAGAAAACAGTATTAGCGTTAGGTCTGGCATTAATGACCGCAGGTAGCGCATATGCAACAGGCTTTACAAACGGTGGATTTGAGTCTGGTAACTTGTCTGGTTGGACTGGCGGCGGTGGCACTTGGACAGGCTCTCCAGCAGCACCTGCAAACCCGTCAATATTTAATGGTGGTCCTTCAAACAATACAATCATGACTGGTGGTGTTGATCCTATTACTGGTGCAAACCGTGTTTACTCAGGTAACTACTCTGTTCGCGCAAACGATAATATCAGTAACTATTCGGTTTCTACTTTGCGTCAGACAGTTACTAATTACACAGATAACGCTATTTACTTCGCATGGGATGCTGTGTTGCAAGGTTCACATGGGTTGACAGATTCTGACTACTTTTCTCTAACACTGACAGATGATACAACCCATACAACAATCGTTAACCGTGCCTACAGCTCTGCTGGTGCGATCGGTGGTGGTGCTTCTGGTGTAACTTGGACGAGCTTTGGTGGCTGGCTGTCAAGCGGTTGGATTGTTGAAAGTATTAACCTGGCTGATTTGAACGCCATTGGTCATGATTTCACACTGACTTTGTTAGCATCTGATTGCCCATACGGCGGTCATGCTGGCTATGTTTACCTTGACGGTTTCGGTGCACGCATTCCACCAACAGACGTTCCAGAACCAGGCAGCTTGGCATTGTTAGGCTTGGGCATCGCTGGTTTGGCATCTCTGCGCAAACGCAAAAACGCAGCATAATCACGACAGAATCACCCTCGACAGGAAAGACCCGGCATCGCAAGATGTCGGGTTTTTTCTTTCTGTATTCAGTTTCCGGACTCGTAGCGCCTGAGGCGAAACTCGGAGGGTGTGAGCGAAGTCCAGCGCTGAAAAGCGCGGCGAAAACTGCGTGCATCCGAGTATCCAAGCTTCTCTGCAATGTCCTCCATGCTTAATGTCGTGACCAATAAGCGCTTTGCCCGTTCCATTCTGACAGTCTCGGTCACATGCTGATAAGAAGTACCTTCCCGTACTAACAAACGGTGTAAGGATCGCGGACTTAATCCCAGGGCAAATGCCATGTCCTGCGCATTAAAAAATTCACATTGCATGGCAACCAGTTTGCGTATCAGACTTTGTTTACCCAAGACGCCAATGTCGGCCAACTCTCTGTCGCAAGCATCTTGAATGCGCTGTGCGTGATCGCTACACCCTGACAATGGAATATCGAGCATCGCGCTTGAAAACACCATGCGGCTGCTATCCGCACCGAGAAACACCGGACAGGCAAAGAAAGCTTCCAGCATGGACCGGCTCGCTTGTAAATTACCGCGTAATTCAACACGGCTGAGAAAGAATTTTTTGCAAGGTAACTGACGTGCGGCGTTCAGCGCAGTCGCCAGATGGTCAACATCCAGAAAATCTTGTAATTCCTGATCATCAAACAGGGCATGCGATACCAGTGCAGCCTGCCGCACTTCACTCACCTCACGCACCTCACTCATATCAATCGCCTCAGTCTCCAAGGTGAGTTGCAACATAGATCCGGCAATCAACTGATATTCCAGGCCAAATGCCAATGCACGCCCCAGATTAGGCTGAGCCAGCATGCCCGCCCCCATGTCGCCAAGATGCGCGATGGACTTACGGCTGCCGAACAATAGCGCAATATCTGCACCACCACGTCGTCTCGCTTGCAGCAATCCCTCCCGTGCCTGGATATAACTAACTCTTGCGGCAACGGGTGATTGATTGTTGTCGCTCGTAAAAAATGCAGGAAACATCTCATGCAAACACCACTGCTGTTCGCGACCGATCGCAAATAAGCCCGAAAACGGATGCATAGGAAAAATCACATCCTGTACCGACAATAGTGATGGCTCGCACCTTGCCACCCTGTCTTGTGGAATAAGTGCATCACTCGATTGGGGTTGAAGGTGATGCTGATGGTGATGTATTAACAGACCCAGGTTCCCGAGATTAAAAATCAATACCGCAGTCGTTGGCAGCAAATGTCCTTACAACCACTATCGTTTAGAAATAAGATACGCTCTAACGTACACGGCTTTCGCTGAAGCATCAATATTGCGACGCAACAAGTCCGCTAACGAAGCATGCGCACAAGACGCCATCATTTACACATAAATTGATCCATAGGACGAGACAACATGAGTGAAGCAATAGCAGATTACATCGTCGTTGGCGGTGGGGCGGGAGGTTGTGCCGTTGCAGGTCGGCTGACAGAGGATCCCGATACTACTGTCACTGTATTAGAAGCTGGCAATGACGGCGATAGCTGGGTGGTGAAAACGCCCTTCGCGGTGGTCGCCATGTTGCCCACCAAACTAAATAACTGGGCATTTGAAACACTACCTCAGCCAGGTTTAAAAAATCGTCGTGGCTACCAGCCCCGCGGCAAAACCTTAGGCGGCTCCTCTGCAATTAACGCCATGGTGTATATCCGTGGCCATCGCTGGGATTATGATCACTGGGCATCGCTTGGAAATACGGGCTGGTCATTTGATGACGTGCTGCCCTACTTCAAACGCTCAGAAAATAACGCCAGTCTCGGCGGCGCCCTGCATGGACAGTCAGGTCCTTTACGCGTCAGTGATCTGCGCTCTGACAATCCATTTCAGCAACTTTACCTGGAAGCTGCAAAGCAAGCTGGCTTCAAGATTAACAACGATTTCAATGGTGAAGATCAGGAAGGCGTCGGCATTTATCAGGTGACCCAACACGAAGGAGAACGATGGAGTGCCGCTCGCGGCTATCTGCATCCGCACATGGGCAAACGCCCGAACCTCAATGTGGAAACCGGCTGCCATGTGACACGGATTCTGTTCGAAGGAAAACGAGCCGTGGGTGTTGAATTTATCCAGCATGGTCAGCGGCGCAGCCTCCGTGCGCGGCGCGAGATTCTGCTGGCTGCGGGTGCGTTGCAAACCCCGCAAATTCTGATGCTGTCCGGCGTAGGTGATGGTAAAGCCCTGCAGGCAATGGGAATTCCCGTGGTCCATGACTTGCCAGGTGTAGGGCGGAATCTGCAAGACCATCCTGACTTTGTCTTCAAGTACCGCTCCCGCAGCACGGACCTGGTCGGCATCTCACTCGGTGGCTCAGCGCATTTAGCCAAAGAAGCCTGGCGATACAAGACCCAGCGCCGCGGCATGATTACTTCCAATGCTGCCGAGGGCGGCGGCTTTTTGAAAACAGATCCCGGCCTACCCGCACCGGACATACAGCTGCATTTTGTCATGGCTATGATTGATGACCATGCCCGCAAGCTCCATCTAGGGCATGGCTACTCCTGTCATGTTTGTCTGTTACGTCCAAAGAGCATTGGCGAATTAAGCCTGGCAAATACAGATCCCTTGGCAGCCCCACTAATCAACCCGCGCTTTTTGGAACATCCGGACGACATCGAGACCTTATTGAAAGGCTTTAAACTCACTCGCCAGCTCATGGATGCG
The DNA here is from genome assembly GCF_049340165.1 of Undibacterium sp. Xuan67W. NCBI lineage: Bacteria > Pseudomonadati > Pseudomonadota > Betaproteobacteria > Burkholderiales > Oxalobacteraceae > Undibacterium > Undibacterium sp. Xuan67W. Next base: position 276,440 of record NZ_JBMPPN010000004.1, on the reverse strand, counting down.
CCTGCACTCGCATCCATGCGCACCAGCGATTTTCAAACCGCCAAGGTCAAAAGCGATGACGATATCCGCGCCGCCTTACGGCAATACAGCGACACGGTTTATCACCCTGTAGGCACCTGCAAAATGGGAATTGATGCAATGGCCGTCGTCGATCCCGAGTTGCGGGTGCATGGTTTAATGGGATTGCGTGTCGTGGACGCCTCTATTATGCCAACACTCATTGGCGGAAATACCAATGCACCGACAATGATGATAGGGGAAAAAGCAGCCGATCTGCTACGCCAGCAACCGGCTTAACAGGCGCTGTACGGGATAGGCTTTTTACTACTTGGAAAGACCAGTTTTTTCTGAAAAAATTCTGGTCAGTTCCCCGCTCGCCCTGCCGCGCGAAATTGCCGCATTCAGTTTAGCCATCACGCCGTGGTCAGCATCTGCTCGTATGGCAAAATGGATATCTACCGACGTAATCGGTTTCGGTAATACACAAAAAGCGTTTCCCGAGGCCTGATCCGCTCCCAGCGTTGTATAAGCAATCGCATTAATTTCGGCGACCAGACGTTGAGCCGCGACTGATCTGCTGTAAAAAACGATCGCGTCCATACGCCGGGTATAGAGTTTTCTCAAACGCGCTGCGTTCGAATTGGTATCGTATTCCACCTTGAATACTTTATTGGCTGCCTGATCAAACTCGTTGCCATAACTCGCCCCGCGGGCAACGCCAATGACTTTGTCACGCAGATCGGCAAGAGCCGAATACGGAAAGACACTATCACAACGACTGACTAATACGACCTGGTCAGCAAACAAGGGCTCAGAAAAACGGAGTAGCTTTTGCCGCTCCGGCGTTATTGAAATTCCAAAAATTACGCCGTCGCCCCGATAAGCGTTCTCTAGCGCACGCAACCAAGGGTAGCGTTGGACGTCAAATTGCAAACCGCTGTTTTTTTCCAGATACGAAAACAAATTCAGAATATCGGGCGACAATGGAACCACTTTATTCTTTTCATCCAGTTCCTCGCTCATCAAGACAGTAACTGCTACTTTCTCGACCGCTACAGCATGATTGCATAGAGCGAGCATGCTGGCGTAAGTACAGAGCAGGAAAAAAAAGCGCATATGAGTTACTGTGAAAAACCAGATCCACAAAGATAATGTCATTAGCAACAGCTTATGCCTTTTTCTGTCCTATATCTAAGAAAATACGAAAAAATTTGTGCAGAATAATGGTGGCAAATAAGCCGATTCCCCGCGCTATAAGGTTTTACTTAGCGATCTTAGGTGCGGGCAAAGCGGGTCTTGCCTGCTCATAGGCATATGCCAGTTTCAATAATTTGGCGTCACTCCAGGCCTCGGCAAAGAATGAAAGTCCCACCGGTAATTGTTTACTGAGGCCCATCGGCACCGTGATATGAGGATAGCCGGCAATCGCAGCGGGTGAACTGGCGCTGCCCTCGATCACGTCACCTGCCTTGTAATCAATCGCCCAGGCCGTGCCGGTAGTTGGTGCGATCAAGGCATCCAACTGATACTTTTTGAGTGTGGCATCAATTCCCTCACTACCCGCGCGTTGTTTCAGGCGGGTACTTGCCTCGCGGTATTCCGGTGTGTTCAGGTCGCCTTTTGCCTGTGCCTGCTCCATCAGCTCCTGGCCGAAATAAGGCATCAGCTTGTCCGCATATTGCTTGTTGTAGGCGATCACCTGTTCCATCGAGCGCGTTTGTACACTAGCCGGTGTGTGAGCCAGATAAGCATTCAGGTCGGCCTTAAATTCATATAAGAGCACCGTCAATTCATCTTTTTCCAGATAATCGAGATAAGGTAATTCCACTTGATCGACAATGATCGCACCGCGCGACTTCAGCGTCTTTAATGCCCGCTCAAATACCGCCTTAGTCTGTGCATCATAGCTATCGACTAATTTACCCACAACACCCAGCCGCTTGCCTTGCAAGCCGGTCTTACTGAAGCCCATCGTATAGTCGTCAGTACGCAAACGATCAGCATCCCTGGTCGCCGCGTCTGCCGGATCGCTACCGGCCATGACATTCAATAACAATGCGGCGTCACGTACCGTCAAGGTCATCGGCCCGGCGGTATCCTGACTATGACTGAGGGGCACAATTCCCGAGCGGCTCACCAGTCCCAGAGTCGGCTTCACGCCGACCAGGCCATTGACAGCAGCAGGACAAACAATAGAGCCGTCGGTTTCGGTGCCAATCGCCGCAGGAATCAAACGTGCCGCAACAGCAGCACCTGAGCCAGAGCTGGAGCCACAAGGACTACGATCGGTCGCATAAGGATTACGCACCTGTCCGCCAACACTGCTCCAGCCACTGGCCGCCGTCGTCGAGCGAAAATTCGCCCATTCGCTGAGATTCGTTTTACCTGCAATCACCACACCCGCTGCGCGCAAACGCGCGACCAGCGGAGCATCTGCTATTGCGACATTCTCTGCCAATGCCAGAGAGCCAGCTGTGGTGGGCATGCCTGCCGCATCGATATTGTCTTTGATCAGAATCGGGATACCTTGCAAAGGCAAGCGATGTGATTTTTTCTGATCTGCCGTTTGCGCCTGCGATCTGGCCTCAGGATTCATAGCAATAACCGCATGCAATGCCGGATTCTGGCGCTGAATTCGCTGCGTATAGCGATCCAATAAACCAACCGCCGTTTGCTTACCTTGCTGCATTTGCTGAGACAAGCTCACCAGATCATCCCGCTCAGGTAATGCCGCACACACCGATTGCATGACACAAAACCCCACAACACCAGCTGCCGCGTGCCAGCTATATCTGCGATTCATCACACCAGTTTCTCCTCACGTGACGGCGGAAATAATATCCCGCCATTTGGATTGCATTGATAACATAAATATCTATTCCAAAACCGAATACGCAAGCCAGATGCGCCTGTTGGCGTGAAATGGCTCTGCAAGCCCCATACACCTTAGGGATCTAATTTGGGAGCCTCTAAAAACTCGTTAATCCCTACCCCATAGAACCGCTTACTCCTACTTTTCCACTGTGTCTCAGTGTCTCTGTGGTGAGAGGTCTTGGTTTTTGCGTAGTGCTATCCATAAGATTTTTCAATTTAGAGATTTTTAGAGGCTCCCAAGAAGGATCCATTTGACAAAATATCCAGATCAGCACGAATGCTCGTCAAACTCAGTCACGATTGCGAAATGCCAGCCAACCGGCAATTACCGTAAAACTCGCGACGATCGCCACCACTATCCAGAATCCGTCCTCGTGCTGCGCCAACGGGATACCACCGACATTCATCCCCAGCAAACCCGCGATAATATTAATCGGCAAGGCCAGCACGGTCACGATCGTCAGGACAAACAGGGAACGGTTATTCTGTTCATTGACGCTGGCGGCAATTTCTTCCTGCAGTAATTTAATGCGCTCTTGCAGTGATGCCATATCGCTCAGTACCACAGCGAACTCTTCGGTTGATTGGCGCAATTCCTGGACATCGCTTTCGGCAACCCATGCTGGTGGTTTTTGCAGCAGACGAAATAAAGCCGCAGGTTCTGGCGCTAATAAGCGCTGCAAGCGAACCAGCACCCTGCGCAATTCGCCAAGGTTGACGCGCTTGTGGTTGAGCCGGTCGGCCAGCAAATTGTCCTCGATGTCATCGACTTTTTTGATTGCGTTGCGCACGATGCCGGTCAATACATCGGCCTGATCACGCAACAGATGTGTCAATAATTCGGTCGGCGAGTGAAAGAGTTCTCCGTTGTTCACCGCATTGCGCAGCCGGTCCACGGACTGTAAGGGTTTGCGGCGGGCGCTGATCAGCACGTTATTGGTCAGGCTCAGCCACAAGGTCGCAATGTCCGATGCTTCAAAGGCAAAGTCATGCAATACATCATTAACCACCGCCACCAGACTGGTATCTGTACGCTCGATCCGGGTCGAACGCGAGCCCTCATGCAAGGTCTCATAAAATTCTTCGGGTAATTGCGTATGCTCATGCAGCCATTTTTCGGCAGCTGCATTACTGAGATTGAAGTGCAGCCAGACAAATGCGTTCGCCTGCTCTGCCGGCGATTTTTTTAACCACGCCAACGCCTCCGGCGTATGAATCACCTGCCCCGCCTGTCCCTGCACAAACACATAACCACAGATCAGTCCGGATAGATCGGACCCGTAAGACAAATGATCAATTTGCATCTTGCTTCCCTGGCGAACAAATGCGCTTATTGTAACCGTGCGCGTCGTCATTTTTTGGGAAACAGAGAACCTCTAGGATAATCTTTACCTGCATTTTTTTTGTATGGCGCGAGGTCGATGATCAATTAAAGGACGCGATGCATTATTATTGCAGGCGGAGAACATTTTTTCGAGCACACCACTGGAGACAGTATGTCCCGTTGCATGACGTCGATTTCACAATCAAGCTTCATTCATCACTGCTGTTCTGCTGCCCCGCGTTTAGGTCGCCATTGCCTTCGTGCTCTCTATGCTGTCTTGCTCAGTACCGTACTTATTGACAATCCCATTCAGGCGCAAGAGCCGACACTGATACTGACGACCGAAGACTATCCCTCGTTTAACATCATCAATCCTGATACACAAGAAATCAACGGCATCTCTACCGAGAAACTCATCGAACTGATGCGCCGTGCCGGTGAACGGATCACCATCAATGCATACCCCTGGGCTCGTTCTTATCAGATGGGGCAAAAGGATCCGAATACCTGCGTCTTCTCTACCACCAGAACGCCGCAGCGCGAAAACCTGTTCAAATGGGTGGGGCCGCTGGTAAAAAATAACTGGGTCATTTTTGCCCGCGCCGACGACAAGCGTCATCCCAAAAAACTTGATGACTTACGCAGCTATGTCATCGGCGCCTACCGTAAAGGTGCGGTCAGCGAATATCTGACCTACAACGGATTTAACATCGATATTGCGAACTACGATGCAGAAAATCCTCGCAAACTCCTGTATGGACGCTTCGATTTCTGGGCGACCGGAGGGCGCCTTGGTATGACCTTGATCAAAAATCAGGGGCTGACGGGGAAAATTGTCCCACTATTTCAATTCAATCAGGTGGAACTTTATCTGGCCTGTAACCCTGCCATAGAACAAAGCCGGATTGATCGCTTCAATCACATCCTGCGTGAAATGGAGAAGGACGGGACTGCAGCAGCGATAGATAATAAGTATAAATAAGACTGGCCATTGACCTAGTAGTCAACGCCGACAAAACGTTTGTGTGCATGACTTTCCAATTGTTTTCCAACTAGCGTTTATCGCAACAATTTACCTGGTGATCGCGCGTTTGCCCTCACTCATCGCACGGATGTTACGCCAGTCATCTCTTTTGCCTAAGCTCACGGTTCCCATCATTGAACGAAAGAATTCCATGAAACACGCGAAAATCATTCTGACAGCATTTGCCATCTCCGCGGCAATGAATTTATCCTTTGCCGGCGCCATCAAGCCAGGTGCGCCAAAAGGATGGACCACCAGCGAAGCCATCGGCACTTACTTCTCAACCGGCATTGATCCATCAGAACAGAATGAAGGTCATCACGCCGTTTTTATTGAAAGTAAACCAGGGGTGGTGCACTGACCCAGACGATCGATGCAACACCCTGGCACGGACAACTGGTTGAATTGTCCGTGACATCAAAAGCACTGGACGATACATCAACAGCAGAAATGTGGATAAGGGGAAGTGATGGTGCAGCAGGACCTGGCCATTTTAATAGCGTAGCCACATCCAAACTGAATAGCAAAGGCTGGAAAGAAACCAAGATAGGCATGGTGATCGACAAGAAAGTCAGTCAGTTGCAAATTGGTTTCGGATTACGTGGTACAGGAAAAGTCTGGATAAGAGAAATCAAATTCCAGGCGTTGCCTGCATCGACCAAACAGGAACTAGAAAAAAAGCGCCGGATTGATCAGGAAATTCCACTAGGGCCTGTCACGACAACTCTGACCAATTTACAGTTTATCGAATGACACACATCACAACCAACACGCCGCCAGCGTTCAGCGAAAACGCCTGGCCTGTTCTTCCCGGATTGCTGGTCCTGATCGCAATGTCGGCCTCGCAATTGCTGCGATGGCGCGCTACTTGGCTGGCTGATCTGATTGCTCTGCTGGCGGTGTTCTGCATCACGCAAATAATATGGATCGGTTTAGGGAAGCTGAGGTGGGCGGGGTGGACAGTGCGACCTGCCTGGCGCTGGATGTTGCTCTGCACCGGCATCCTGATTGCAATCGTTGCCGCTATTGGCTTACAACGATATTTCTGGCCAGCGGGCCAGATGCGCCATCCTGACTGGTTGGTGCCAGCGATGGGAGTCGTTTTTGTTTTATTTCATCTTGCTCCGACGGAGATGAATCTGGAAGCAGCACGCCGCGCCAGACTCGTTCTCGATGCAGAACAGGCCAGGCATCGGATAGAACGTCAGTTACTCGAATCGAGGCTAGCCGCGCTACAAGGGCAGATCGAGCCTCACTTTCTGTATAACACTCTGGCAAATACCCGGGCGCTGATCAAACAAGACGCCCATGCGGCAGAAACCATGCTGAATCATCTGATCGCCTATCTGCGTGCAGCGATGCCTGACCTGCGCGCAAATACCGCCCTACTCGATCAGGAGCTGCAACGTGCGCATGCGTATCTAGATATTTTGAAGCTACGGCTTGGTGACCGGCTACAGTTTCAAATCGAGGCATCAGAGCAGGCCCGGGCCTGTCTGATCCCGCCGCTGGCCGTGATGACGCTGGTCGAGAATGCGATTAAACACGGCATTGAACCGCAAGTGAATGGTGGTAATGTCAGAATCACCGCCAGTTGCGAACAGGAGATACTCAGCATCGCCGTCCATGACAATGGCGCCGGTTTTAAAAATGAAATGGGCAACGGCATAGGATTACTGAATGTACAGGAGCGCTTGCAAGCCTTGTTTGGCACTACGGCAGAACTCAGTATGATGGCCGGTACAGAAGGCGGCGTCACTGCATGCATTCGCTTGCCTGCCATGACACAGCATGGGCAGGTTCTGGCATGAATATCCACGACAAACCTACGGCGATTCTGGCCGAAGATGAGATCTTGCTGCGTCAGGAATTACGCCATGCCTTATACCAGTTATGGCCTGAACTTGAGATCATTGCAGAAGCGAGCGACGGCATTAGCGCAACAAAATTATTGGAAGAATTACGCCCTGATATTGCCTTTCTGGACATCCGCATGCCGGGCTTATCCGGCATTGAAGTCGCCAGACTGGCGGGAAAACAATCGCATATCGTATTTTTAACCGCCTTTGACGACTACGCGGTAAAAGCCTTTGATCAGGGTGCGGTGGATTATCTGCTCAAACCGTTAGACCTCGGACGATTGGCAGTCACCATAAAGCGGCTGAAGTCGACGCTGGTGCGACAGCCTGCTGACTTGTCCGCACTTGAGGATCGCAAACCCGTCAGCCAATCCGTCAGCCAATTAAGCTGGATACAAGCATCCTCAGGGAATCAGCTACGCTTCATTAATATCAATGATGTGCTGTGCTTCCGCGCTGATGCAAAATACACCGGCGTCATCACTGCAAAATTCGACGCGCATATACGGACACCGATTAAAGACCTGGTGATGCAACTCGACGGCGATAAATTCTGGCAAATATCACGCAGCGCGATCGTGAACGTCGCCGCGATTGATGCGGTACAAAGAATCGACGGAGGGCTCGCGTTACGTCTGCATGGCAGCAAGGACTGGATGAGTGTATCGCAAGCCTATCAGCATCAGTTCAGGCAAATGTAATGTAATCTAATCACCAGCCAGTAGCGATTACACCAATTACACCCATGAACTTTTGCTGCGGGATGCTATTTCACCACACGCTGTTTCAGGTACGCTTGACCGTCAGCGATTGATTCCCTGACCAGGATGCTCCGGGCGCTAATACCACCGGCTGCATGATCGCAGCCGCCTCGATGCAGAGCATGCGCTGGTCACCACCTGGCTCCAGGTCTGGCAGCGTCGCGGCCTTTTCTGCCCCCGGGTTCCAGACCACGGCATCAGCGAAGCCGTTTTGTTGTATCAAGGTTGTCTGTTTTGGCTGACACAGCAACAGACGAGGTGCATTCGCATAAATGCGGTCAATTTCACCATGAATGCGCAGCACAGGATCGCGATCGACACAGCCCGTAGCACCAGTAACAGAGTCACGATAATGCACACCTTCCAGGCCATGCACCGTCACATCGGCAATCTGCTCAACCGCAAAATAAGTATGCAGCGCTGCGGTAAAACTAAATCCGGTGTCGCCGGTATTTTGTATCGATAAGCGTATATCCAGACTGGAGCCGACCACCGTCACCACCAGCTCCGCACGGAAGACATAGGGCCAGATTTGCAGTCTGGCGATATTTTCGTGTAACTCAAACTCAGCCCGCGCAACACCGCTGGCGGTCTGCCCGGCCTTGACCAGACGCCACATAGCCGTGCGGGCAAATCCGTGTTTCGGCAAAGCGCCCAAATTAGCAAATTGCGGAAAAACGACCGGCACACCGCCACGCATTGCCACGCCTTCGCGGATCTCGGAAGTTTTACTGAAAAATAGCTGTTCCTCACCACCGGCCGGGATCCAGGAGCAGATGTGCGCACCATGCGCGGTGATGGCAACTTGTGCACCATCCTGAGCTTGCAAGATAATTGGATTCATCAGACTGAATGCGACCCGGTTAGCGGTATTGAACGGTAGGTACAAAAACGTCTAGCAGTATAGGGGATTGTGCAACAGTCAGTAAAAATTTCAAGCAAATTATCGCCAGACTCGCGGGCGGAGATGACATCAGCTCTGTTGCTGGTCGCTATCGGCGCAACCCGCTCGCTCACAGCTTAATCACAACACGACCCGCTCAACCCTCATCAGCCTCTGTCACTTTAAAGGGAGACAACCGCATATCCCTAAGATTCGCATTTTAGTCACCGGGTTTTGCGGTCTGTCGCATCCCGATTCCATTTGACAGAATGCTAACGTATGCTAGCGGCATATTGAATAAAACGAGGAATATCATGTTAAAACACAGCAGCCTTATTTTGTTACTCGCCCTGAGCGCTTGCAATGTCGAGTTCCACGACGGTGACTCGACCGTTAATTATGGTCCGGTCATTCAGGAAAAACGTGATGTGACCGAATTTACTGAAATCGATATGACAGGTCCTTACGATGTCATTGTCACCGGCGAAGGCGGTCCTTCATTAGAAATAGTCGGCAACGAAAAACTCGTCAAAGAAGTAGAGACCGTCGTCACCGGCAATACCCTGCATATCCGTTCAAGAAGTAAAACGATCATCCATCTCTCGACCAATTTCAATTCTCGCCAGCTGACCGTCAAGGTCGCCGCCAGCAAACTCAATCGCATCAACGTCAATGGCTCCGGTGATCTGGAACTGAACAAGTTCAAAGGCGATAAGCTGGAATTATCCGTCAACGGCTCCGGCGATGTTCACGCCAATGGGGTAAGCAAAGAACTGCAAACCAATGTCAATGGCAGCGGAGACATGGACCTGAGCCAATGGCAAACCACCAAGGCGACCGTGCAGATTAATGGCTCCGGTAATCTGAATCTGGGTATCGTCAGCGACAGTCTCGACAGCGATATCAACGGCTCAGGCGACCTCAGCGTCAAAGAACTCAAGGCAGCACAGGTCAAATCAACCATACGTGGATCCGGCAATGTCAAACTCGCGGGCGAGATCAAACAATTGGGGGCGCAGCTTGATGGTTCCGGCGACATGGAAGCACGTGGCCTGAAAGCAGGCAGCACAACCGTACGCATGAACGGCAGCGGCGACCTGAGCCTGGCGGGTGACACCAGCGAGCTTGATGTGCAGGTCAATGGTTCCGGCGATTTCGATGGTAAGAGTCTGCACGCGGGCAAAGCACAATTTAAAACACACGGCACAGGTGGCATCAGCAGCAATACCATCCGCGACAAACTCAGCATTGAGCTGCATGGCTCTGGCGATATGCAGGCAAACGATATCCAGAGTCCGCAGATTGACGTGCTAATCACAGGCACATCGAATCTTGATTTATCCGGCAAAGGTCAATTGCTGGTTGCAAAACTCAGTGGCAGCGGTGACCTGAATGCCAGCGGATTATTAGTCGAACGTGCCAAAGTCAATGCGACCGGCAGCGGCGTAGCAGAAGTCAACGTCAAACAAAATCCCGCTGCAGGTAGCAAAACCGGCGATGGCGGCTCACGTATCGTTAAAATTGATAGAAATGGTTTAGTCAATTAACCCGGGAATTTTTATTTGATTTGGCAGAATTGACGCAAAAACGCAAAACGCATCCGCAAGCGGAACGGGGCTGCTGGCACGAAAACCCTCTGAAAGCCGCATCCAGCCTGCGGATTCGACTTGTGGCGAGCAACTTGTCGCTTAAGTAAGTTCTATTTGACTAGGGAATGCGGATGGGGATGTTTGCTTTGTTTGTTACGTTTGCAGTAACAGTTTTGGTATGGATGAGTTGTTCACGGCAAGCCGTGAACAACGAAGGACAACCACCATAAACGACCATGCGCTGTCAGCGCATAAACATCATTACTTCATCCGGAAGCGATGTCCCAATACCAGCCAGCTAGAGTCAATCAGGCTATTCAAACCCAAAACCAATTGCGTCAGTACATGCGCAGGTAAAATCAAGACCTGACCACGTGGTACATCAACCTGCGTCACCGCACTGATCACGGGTATCACCCAGGCGGCCTCCGGCGTCACATCCAGCAACACATCGCCATCCGAATTGGTATGCATAAACAGATCGCCGCCCAGCGCCAGGCGAAACGCAATCCCCTGCCCGAGACTTTGCCCGTATTGCTGAGTATTACCCGGCAACTTCGCAATCGCTTCCTGTAATTCACGATTCTGTAAATCCATCCAGCCCTCTACATCTTGCGGAGTTTCTAGCGAGATCCAAGGATGGTCGGGAAATTCTGGGGTCAATTCGATTGTCATTTCTGATATTCCAATTACTCTTTAGGCCGGCTTAACAAAGCCTTCAAATTCGCCAGGCGATTTTGTGGCGTGATCGCTTCTTCTTCGGTGGGTACTGCCGTGCCTTCGTCTAACTTCATTTCTTTAATAAAGCGCGAGACATCGCAATGTACCGGTGCGCCGGCGCGTTTGCGTTTTTTGCACCAGGTGATGTGCAGGCTGCGCTGGGCGCGGGTGATGCCGACGTACATCAGGCGGCGCTCTTCCTCGATGCGGGCGGCGACGGTTTCGACCGGTGCATCGGGATCGCCTTTGTGCGGCAGGATGCCTTCCTCGACACCGACTAGAAACACGTGAGGAAATTCTAGTCCTTTGGACGCATGCAAGGTCGACATGCGCACGGCGTCTGGCTCTTCATCCTTGCCTTCCATCATGGTCATCAGCGCGACCATCTGCGTCAGGTCGAGCAGGCTGCGGTGATCGTCAGTGCCTTCTTTGCCGCCACTGCCTTTTTCTTTTAACCAGTTCGTAAAGTCCAGTACGTTTTGCCATTTGGCCTGCGCTGCACGGTCATCAAAACTGTCGTACAAATACCCTTCGTAATTAATCTCTTTCATCAGGTCGTCCAGCAGTGAACTCGCATGCCCTTCGCGGTGCGCGTGGGCCTCGACCTGATTAATGAAATTGCAAAAACCGCGCAAAGGCGTGAGCTGGCGATCGGTGAGTTTGGCTTCGATGCCGCCTTTAAACACGGCCTCAAACAGCGAGCATTGCCATTGCCCGGCGAAGGCTCCCAGCACTTCGAGCGTAGCCTGACCGACGCCGCGCTTGGGCGTGGTAATCGCGCGGATGAACGCCGGATCGTCGTCCTCGTTGGCAATCAGGCGCAGATACGAAATGATGTCCTTGATCTCGGCTTTATCGAAAAAACTCTGCCCGCCGGAAATCGTGTACGGAATACGTTCTTTACGCAATGCCTTCTCGATTACCCGCGCCTGATGATTGCCGCGATACAGGATCGCATAATCCGACCATTTGGCACGGCGTTCGAAGCGATGTGCCGAAATCATGATCGCGACCTGATCCGCCTCTTGTTCATCATCCTGCATCCCCAGCACTTTGACTGGATCACCGAGCCCGTGTTCGGACCACAAGGATTTTTCGAATAACTTGGGATTGTTGCCGATCACCGCATTTGCGGCTTGCAGAATACGGGTGCTGGACCGGTAGTTTTGTTCGAGCTTGATCAATTTCAGATCAGGAAAATCGATGCCCAGAGTTTTTAAATTCTCGATGGTCGCACCACGCCAGGCGTAGATCGCCTGATCATCGTCGCCCACCGCAGTGAACATCGGCTTCTTGCCAATACCAGTGACTAGCAGCTTTACCAGTTCGTACTGACAGGTATTGGTATCCTGATACTCATCCACCAGCAGATAACGCAGGCGACGTTGCCACTTGTCGCGCACGGCTTCGTTGCTGCGAAACAGCTCAACCGGCAGACGGATAAGGTCATCAAAATCGACCGCCTGATACGCCGACAAGGTCGCCACATAGCTGCGGTAAATCCGCGCTGCCGTCGCTTCTTCTTCATCTTTGGCTTGCTGGATCGCATTTTCCGGATCGATCAGACCGTTCTTCCACAAAGACATTGCGGTCTGGATACGGCGTATCAACTGCTTATCGGTGGTGATCGCCAGGTCCTGCACCAGTGAAAAACAATCGTCGCTATCCATGATGGAAAAACGATCCTTCAAGCCCAGCGCCTGCGCTTCTTGGCGCAAGATTTTGACGCCCAGCGAGTGGAAGGTCGAGACCGTCAGTTGCTTGGCTTTTTTCGGCTCTTGCAATAACTTTGCAATCCGCTCCTGCATCTCCAGCGCTGCCTTATTGGTAAAAGTCAGCGCTGCGATATGTCTGGCGTCGTAGCCGTGCTTCTCGATCAGATTTGCAATTTTTTGTGTAATTACCCGCGTCTTACCCGACCCTGCACCGGCCAGCACCAGACAAGGGCCGTCCATATAATTCACTGCATCGCGTTGAGGTTGGTTCAGACCGTGGGACATATTGGAGCTTCAGGGGATAAACAGCAGGGGGTGACGTAGTAGCAGGCGCTATTGTAGCCGCAATCCGTCCGGTCACCGTGATTGTCACCGTTCTGTACTGATACGCAAAAAGACCCCTGCCAGCGCGCACTGTTCATGGGGGTTTCCAGAGGATTGCCCTAAGAGCCGCACCAGCACTGGTGCGTAGGGGAGTGGATTCTCAGTTTTCACTCCGCCCCTTGGTAATTGCGACGGAAGCGGAGTAAACTAAGCGCCATCTAATAGGGATGTGCGTATGAAATTTGAACATTTAATTGAAATTAACGACCTGACCAATCCGCTGAACGATTTCATCACACGCGAGCAACTCTGGCGCGGTCTGGTGATGCGGGCAGAATCACCGAAACTGTTCGTGCCGTATCTGGATGAATGCAACATCACCGAGCGCACCGAAGCACGTATGACACGGACCTTGCGCTACGGCGATCTGGTGATTAATGATCAGGTAAATTTTGTACATCTGGAACATATACATTACGACGTCGCGGCGCAAAACGATATTCCGCAATCCTCACTGCGCATGACGATAGAAGAGCCGGTACCTGAGGCTTTTTTTGTACGTTTTGCGTATGACGACGGCCATAGCGAGGCGGAAGACGCGGCAAACGAAATGTACAACGAATATCGCCGCTCGGCCTATCAGGATTCAGATATCGACACTATCCGCATCATCCGCGAGATGGCTGAGGCTGGCCGTTTGAATGCCTTGCCTTCGTAAAGAGACGAGATATTTTTTTAGGACAGACGCGAAAATCAAGACCTCTCACCACAGAAACACGGAGGCACGGAGACGCAGAGAAAAGCCGGAGTAGGTTTCCATGAAATACCAATTCAGGGGTTTTTAATAACTGCAAAAAACAAACCCGCATACTGGATGCGGGTTTCAAAGGTATTTCAGGCCAGAAGGCGCATGAAATAAGCGGGTTTGATTTTAGGAATATCGAAAACCTGTCTTATTACTGACGCGCCTTACCCAGATGCTGCAGGAAGAAGCTTTCGTATTTCTTGTGCAAGGCTTTCGGTTTCACTGCGCCGCCAAGTGCGTGTTCGCCGTCAGGGTCGAGGAAGAGATCGACCAGTCCTTCCTTACCATTTTCCAGCAAGGCACGATAGACGTTGACTGTGTCTTGATACAAGACGTTCGGGTCCTGCATACCGTGTACCAGTAACAGTGGTTTTTTCAAACCGGTGGTCAGTGGCAGCAAGGAAAAACGGCGCAACGAGGCTTTGCTGCGCTCGGTCTTACCGAGAGTACGACCGCTGTACCAGCTATTGTAATTTTCCCACTCGGTCGGTCCGGCACCGGCAATCCCTGCGGCGAAGGTATCGGGGCTGGTATACATCGTGTACTGGGTCTGGAAGCCGCCAAAACTCCAGCCAGTCAGGCCGATGCGTTTAGGATCGACGCCGAATTTTTTATCCATGTACTTGACCAGATCTTCGAGGTCTTCGGTTTGCGGTTTGCCCGGCTGTTCCCAGTTGGCATCGCTGAACTTGCGCCCGTAATTCGAATGTCCGCGCGGATCGACGGCAACCGTGACGTAGCCATGCTTTGCCGCCATGTACATGCCGAACACATAGGCGGTTTGCTGGAAGCTGTCGGTCTCGATAATGTGACGGTCATTCAGCGGGCCGCCATAGGTGTAGACAATCGCCGGACGCGTGTCTGCGGCATTCCAGTGAGGCGGCTTAAACACATAGGCTTGTATCGCATCACCATGACGGTTGGAATAACTGAAGCGCTCCGGCTGCAACAGGCTGACAGCGTTCCACAACGGATCATGGCTTTGGGTCAGGGTCTTGCGTACCGATGTTTTACCATCAGTGAGTTGCATCAGTTTCAGCTCAGGGCGACTACTCCATTGCCCTGCCACGCTGGCGACTTTGGTCCCGTCATCTGTGACCGCACTGACGCGATGGAAATCTCCCTGCAGTCCCAGCGCCGTCATCGCCCCGCTGGCAAGATCCACCCGGTACAAATTCATCGCGGCAAAATCATCCCGGTTGGCGAGCACAAACATGGATTTGCTGTCTTCGCTAAAACCCGTAATGCTGTGGGCTTCAAAATCACCCTTCAGCAGCTGGCGCGCCGTACCGGGCAGCGCAGCATCGGTACTGATTACATACGGCTGACGGAAACCCTGTTCGTCCAATACCGCAATCAGGTTTTTGCCATCCGGGGTGAACTGCGGCGCGAGCACATTCACGACTTCATGCCCGACCTTGCCGCGACGCTCGAACACCAGTACTGGCTTGACGCCCTCTTCTGCTTTACCGACATAAATACGCAGTAATTCTTTTTCACGTTCCCAGGTAGAGAAGGTGTAACGACTTGCGTCTTTGGCCCAGCTGACTTTACTCATCTCAAACCAGACGTCGCCTCCGGCATTGATAAACACCGGCTCTGGCTGGCGCACATTGATATCACCGACACGACGGATGTATAAAGCACTAGCCGGAACTTTACGCTTATCATCCGAGACTTCACGATCAACTTTTTTAGCTGTCGCAAATCGTGTGTTGTAGTTCATGATCTCTACCTGACGATCCGCTGGCGGCACCGGCTTACCCGGTTCTGTTTTCTCTGGCGCGGTGGCGGAGATTGCCATCCATTGTTTGTTCTCGCTGAGAACAGTATCGACGATGCTGTATTTTTTCTCGGCATCATCGGGATGGATTAATTCATGATTCAACTGGCGTACGGCACTGCTGTCAAAGCGCGCGCTGTAAATACGCTTGTCATCCATGAACAGATAACCGCTATCGTCAGCCAGATACGAGAGAATGCGCTTGTTTTTTTCAGTCTCGGTCAGACGCTCCAGCTTGCCATCTGCGGCTTGCAGGCGGAACAAATCGCCACGGTACTGGAAGATCAGTTCATTCTTCTTTTCGGCCCAGACCAGCGCTTCTACGCCGGGATATAAATCGCTAGGTTTCAGCTTATCTTTTTCTTGTTTCTTCTTAAGCTCGTCCCGCAGCTCCCAAAGTTCTTTGGCCTTGTCCTTGCTGCTGTCTTTGCTGGCCTCTTTTGCGTCTGATTTGCCATCAGACTTGTCGTCAGCACCGCTGGATAACTTAGTGTCGCCTTTAGCATCGCCTTTGGTGTCAGTCTTGTCGGCCGTACTGTCTTTAGTGCTATCTTTTTTATCGGTATCGCTGCTCGCTTTAATATCGCCACGTTTGATCGCTGCGGCGACGGCTGCTTTTTCTTTTACAGCTTCGGCATCCGTTTCTTTTTTCTTTGCTGCGTCTTTGGCTTTTTTATCGGCGAGTTCTTTTTTCACGATATCGAGTGCCGCGGTTTCCCATTGCATCAGATCGACTTTTTCACCTCGCAGATAAGCGGCGTGCGCTTCTGCCTTGGCCTGACGCTCGGCATCTTCTTTGTCTTTTTGCACGGCTTTTTTATCAAATCTGTCCCAGACTTCGGGCGCGTCAACACTCTTCATCACCGCAGGAGAAGTGACGCGTCTGGATTCACCGGTCTGAGTGTCATGCACATACAGATCAGAACCGTTTTCGCCATAAGGATTCCAGACATACGCAAGGTAACGGCCATCGTAACTGAAGCTGAGAAGACGGGCTGTTTGTCCAGCGTAGGGTTTGGCGCGGTATAGTTGTTCCAGCGTCAGGTCCGCAGGTTTTAGCGGCGTAACCGCAGCAGACGAGCTAGCAGACATGAATAGTGCGGACGGCGTGGCCATCGCGACTTCTTGCGGCAGAGCCAGTGATACGGTACCCGCCCATGCCAGTGCAATGCTGGCGGAAAGTAATTTTGACGACATGATGATTCCTCTTTACAACCCGTCTTATTATTGGACGACAGGAGGATAGAACTGAGATAAAAAATAAGCCTGACCACAACAAAAAATGGACACCAACCGGTGTCCATTTTTAAAAATCAAGAAACTGATTTATTCGACATGCATTTCTTTAAGCAAGTTATTTGCTTTGTCGACATTCGTCATTTCCCACAAGATGTAACGCAGATCAACCTGAATGTCACGGGTGTTTGCGTCATTGAAATCCCAGTCAGAGATGATCGAATCCAGCGTGCCGTCAAATGCTAGGCCGACCAGTTCGCCTTTTGCATTCAATGCAGCAGAACCTGAGTTGCCACCAGTGATGTCCAGGGTCGCGAGGAAGTTGACCGGAACCGATTTCAACTTAGCGTCGTAGTACTTGCTGTCCGCACCGAAGTTACTCGATTTGATTGCGTCTAGTTGGTTTTGCGGTGCATTGAATTCACCCGTACCAGTCGCTTTTTTCGTAATCCCGTGCAAGGAAGTGAAGGCTGTCCAGCTCGTACCGTCGGCACCGTTTGGACGACCTGCAACCTTACCAAAGGTCACGCGCAGCGTGCTGTTTGCATCTGGGTATACCGCCTGACCTTTGCTATTCATGAAAGCGATTTTTGCCTTCATGTAATTGGCATAGGCTTGCTGGATTTTGCCTGACATTTCTTCATCACGAGCTTCGCGTTTCAGGCTCTCGTCATACATCGCCACGGCAACTTTGATGAAGCTGTCGCCGCTTGCTTTGAAGTCGTCTGGCTTGCGTTCCAGCCAAGGCGCGCGTTCTTCTTTCGTACCGAGTTTGCTGCCTGCATACATGGTATCCAGCAGTGCTTTGATGTCGGCTTCTTTCATACCGTCTTTGATGCCAATCGCTGCATCAAAATTCGCATTACGGTCTTTACTCGGCTGCGCTGCATACTTCGTCACGAAGTTCAGAACCAGAGCTTTATCTACCGCTTCGTCGTAGCTACGTTCAACTGCCGCAACGCCTGCTTTAAAGCGTGGCAAGTCACGTGTCTGGAAACCTGATTTACGCTCTGCATCCGGTTTGGTGGATTCATTGGCCAGACGATACAGGCTACGGGCTGAACTCAGCAAACGCGGTGAAGAATATGCGAGCAAGAAATCACGGCGATTTTCTGCATCGCGTTCGGCAATGAGTTTTTCGATCGCATCGATATCAGCCGCATACATCTGCTTGCGTCCGGCATCGGCGTTGACCCAGGACTTCAACGCAGCGTGTTCTTTTTGCTTGCGTACCAGGAAGTCGCTGCCAGCATAGCTGTCCAGCATACCTTGACGGTTTTTGTAGTAGTTATTGACGCCGGCAACCATGCCTGCGTATTTGAGTTTTTTGTCTTCGTTCCCTTTGGTCTCGCGTTCAATGATGGCGAGTTGTTCGCCTGAAGCTTTCACATAGGCAGGGTAATTCCAGTCAAATGTATTCGATACTTCTGATGGCAAACGATGACGGTTAGTACGGCCAGGATAGCCAGTGACCATCACGAAATCGCCTTCCTTGACGCCATCTTTCGCCAGACGCAGATAATGCTTTGGTTTGTAAGGGACATTGTCCTTGCTGAAATCAGCGGATTTCCCGTCCTTGCTCACATACGCACGCAAGAAGCTGTAATCGCCCGTGTGACGTGGCCACATCCAGTTGTCGGTATCGCCGCCGAACTTGCCAACACCTTCAGCCGGTGCATGTACCAGACGCACGTCCTTGATCTCTAATTGCTTGATCAGGTAGTACTCCAGACCACCATAGTAGGGATACACATTGCAACGGTGGCCAGCGTCTTTTTCGCATTCGGCAACCAGAGCTTTTTCATTTTTTTCGATCGCATCTACACGTGCTTTTCCTGCCAGTTTAGCGACTTCAGGTGAGATGATTTTGGTACTGACGTTATTGACATCCGTCGTGACAAAAACGCGGCTGCCTGGCTGAGCCGGCAATTCTTCTGCCAATGTTTTTGCCAAGAATCCGTTCGCCAGATAATTTTTTTCCGGTGTGGAGTTTTGCGCGATGCTGCCATAAGCGCAATGATGATTCGTGATTACCAGACCCTGATCCGATACGAATGACGCGGAGCAACCGCCCAGGCTGACGATCGCGCCCATCGGGAACTCCGTCAGTTTCGTCAGTGTTTTCGGATCCAGCTTCAAACCAGCCGCTTTTAATTGCGCAGCGACTGCTGGCAACTGTTGTGGCATCCACATGCCTTCGTTTGCATAAGCGACGCTCATGGCGCTGCTTAATGCAGTCAGCGTAGTGACTGCCGTCATTAATACGAGTGATTTTTTCATCTGGGTCTCGACATCTTTATGGGATTGTTGTTAAACAAAGAGGTGTGAAATTGAAGGTCTCAAATTCATAACATCGCAGTATCAGTTCGCCAAACAATGAAGTCAATACAATTGCTTACATTTGATTTACCTGTTTTTTCATATGGAATCGATGCAAAAACCGGGATAATGAGCTTGTTTTCCTGAATTTATTGTCAGTCTGACGAGGAAACCGGTTTTTTTAGCATTTTCCGGTTTTTTTTTGAACTATTCAAAAAATAATTGCTCTTAGGCTGCCGCCAGCAAGCCAGGTCAGAACGACCTGATTCCTTTCATTTTTATTTCCGGTTTTTTTGATATTCGGCGCCTCGTTATGCATACACGGCGTTTGATTTACGCAACAATCCGAGCGGGCTGCCCTGCCTCAGATTGAGGCTACATGATGTCCTTAATCCGCTCATAGCCAGTCCGGCTGATCGGAATCTGTTTGCCGGAACGCATCAGCGCGACATGACTGTCCTTGGTGTAGCGCTCAATGCCTTGTAATTGCTCGATATTGATCAGGTAAGAGCGATGTACCCGCACGAATTTTGCCGGATCAAGCTGGGCTTCGAGCTCGGATAGAGCCTGGGTTTTCAGGTAGGACTTTCCTTCGCTGACGATGCTGATGTAATCATCCTGCGCTTCGACATACTCAAGTTTATCGACAGGAATTACATGTACCTGACTGCGGTCGCGGATCAAGATCCGCTCAAGCTGCTTACTGGTATCGGTCAACATTTGCTGGATCGCGATACTCTGCGGCGTCACCGCCTGACCGAGCGATTTACGCGCCTGTGCCAGTGCTTCGTCAAAACGACTCTGTGAAAACGGCTTGAGCAGATAATCAATCGCATGCAGGTCAAATGCTTTCAGCGCGTATTGATCATAGGCCGTGGTGAAGATCACACCGGACTGACGCCCCGTCAGCTCCAGCACTTCCAGTCCGGTCAGCTTGGGCATCTGGATATCCAAAAACACCAGATCCGGATTCAGTGCGTTGATCTGTTTTACGGCATCGAGTCCATGCTCGGCCTCACCGATCACGACGATATCCGTGTGCTTGCTCAGGTACTCGCGCACCAGGCGGCGCGCCAGCTCTTCATCATCAACGATCAGTACTTGTATCGGGTTCATCATGTTCGCTCAATTAAGACCAGTGTTCAGTTACTAGCTGCGCTCAGTTAGCCGCCTGTGGTACGGCGATCTCTACCAGGAAAGTGTCATTGCTGCGGGTCCAGTTAATGCGGGCTTTATCGCCATACATAGACTGTAAACGCAGACGGCTATTTTTGAGGCCGTGTCCATTGCCAACCGTATCGCCAGGCACCGGATCGACGGGATTTTCAATCGTAATATGTAGCCAGTCACCCCTGATCAGAGCACGCACAACAATGACACCGCCCTCAGTCAAATCGCGAATGCCATGCTTAATCGCATTCTCAATGCAGGGTTGCAATAACATCGGTGGCAACAAGGCCGTCTGTGCGGTATCGGCTATCTGGATATCGCTTTGGAGTTTTTTACCGAAGCGGATTTTTTCTATCGCCAGAAAATGTTCGCATAAACGTATCTCCTCGTTAAGAGAAATCAGCTCTTTCTCAGAAGAAGCCAGAGTCTGGCGAAAAAACTGCGCCAGCTCCAACGTCATATTGCGTGCAGCCGCCGGATCAAGCGAGGTTAATGCGCTGATGGAATTGAGGCTATTAAATAAAAAATGCGGATTGATCTGTGTGCGTAATACCTGCAATTCTGCATCCCTGGCCTGTACCCGCGACTCGGCCGCACGACGGTCTGCCAGGCGAACATTCTCAAAAGCGATTACGACATCATGCGCAAAAATTGATAACAGATAAAGACAGCTACCGGCTGCAAACAACATCACCGACATCTGCGGTGTCACCGGGATCAGAATGCCTGGCAGCGTCATGCTACCCGCAACAGGTCCGAAGCCAATCAACTGGCGTAAGGCGAAAGCCAGATAATTCCAGGCGTAACACAGCGCCAGCCACATCAAGCCCGAGATCAGGGACGCTCCGCCGAAGATCACCAGCGTCAAAAAAAACTGCCGCTTCGCCATGGGCAGCGAACGGCAGACATAGTAAGCAGATGCAGCTACAAATCCATATATCAAACTGACCGGTATCGCAAACCCAAGTCCCGCCAGCCAGCTAGTATTGGCCGTCGTCACCAGCAGCGCAGCGATCACCACACCCACCAACAGCCATGCCATCAGATACCACATCAGCTTACGCATAGTCGAGGTCATCGGTTTCATCAGGACGGTCTGGCGAGTGAGTTAAAAAAAGGAGTCGTTGCGCTTGTCTGCATTATCTGGTGAATGACTGCCTGATCAGTTTTTGATCTCGACACCACCCATGACCACATAACCTTCGATCACTAAACGCTTGGTCGGCGCTATCGGTGGTACGGTTTTATCATCGATACCACCCATGATAGGAATACCGTTACTGACGATAGTCCAGTCTGCCGGCACTTTTAAAACAATCCCGCCCCACATGGCAAAGACCTGCAATACCGCCTCTGACTGTATCGATGCCTGACGTAAATCGATCTCGACGCCACCCATCACAGCAGTCGCCTCACCGCCACGAAAATCCTGCGACACCACGCTCATATTATTACCACTCATGAAAGCGATCGCATCAATCGTGGTATCCGTCATGGCACTCATATCGGACAAACCGGAGATGCCAGTGCCGTTGCCGCTATGTTCTTTTTGCTTACGTACACCTTTAAACACCACGGCCAGGCCAGCAATAATGATGAACATCGGCCACCAGTCACGCATCCGGAAATACACAATACCCAGATTTGATAAGGTCATCAGCACACCCGCGGCAACCAGAGCGCCTCCGACAAGATAACCGGAGTCATTACGAGTTTGCGATATTTTTAAACCGCCAAAAGCGATGAATACCATAGGCCAGAACTGAATATAGTCGCGGGCATTAAACCAGTGGAGATTATCCACCAGTGCTAGGACACCGAAGATCACGACGATGGCACCGAACAGGACGCGACGTTGGTTATGTGAGTTAGATGAGCGGCTCATGAATGTGACTCCTTGTCAGAATTTGTCGTTGATTTGTTTGTCAGGTTATAGATACCGCTGATCAAGGTACTTGCACCGAAAGCGATGAGGATGATCGGCCAACTGGTTCTGAATGTCCAGCCCCATAATTCGGTCAGGCAGACATATAACCATAAACCGATGATGGCCTGCGTGGTGCCTTTCATGACTTGTTCAAAGGTGCTGGCGCTCAGCATCTTCACCAGACCAACCAGAGCGACTAGCAGCGGCCAGCAATACCACCAGCGGATTTTGTCGCCGATGTAAGGACGTAAATCCAGTAAGCCCAGGCTTTCCAGAAAAAACAGGCTACCGACGGCGATCAGTGCGATACCCCAGACGATATATTCGCGTTGTTTTTCATTGCGGACATCGTTTATGTTTTGTTGTAACTTGGTTTGCGTTATATCAGAGCACATCATGATTCCTTCCTTTATCCGTGCGCGGCTTGCTGTTGGCAAGTTCCGCAGAATTGAATTATTTGTTTATTGCGTCGACAAGCTCAAGATAATCGCTGCCGAATCAAATGTCTCGCGGATTTCGGCGAGTGACGGCGGTGCCTCGGTGAGCGGCGAAAAATCGGTGAATGACGCGCTCTTGGGTAGCGGGTAACAGGTGCACATCGCCGTTGCGCCGCCGATAGACAAGCAAATCATCTTTACGTAAGCTATGCTCAACCTGGTTTTTTACTCTTGCCCCTATGATAGAAAATATCCTGCCATTTTTAAACGTCATCTCAACTGCGGCGAAAGCGATGCAGTGGTTCCGGGATGTGAGTGCCAAAAATAAAGGTGAGGTCCGCGCACTGATCGAAGAGATCAAAGAAAACTCCCGGCTGTGTTTTCGTGTAGTGCAGGACAAGGTGCCGCCTGCCGATGTGATTCCGGCGTTCTCTACGGTGGTGTTTGACCGTCTGAATGCGGGCGGCTTTGATTTTGATTCCGTACAACGCCAGGCGATTCCGGCGTATGAGGGGATAGAGAAAAGTGATCTCGCGAGCTGGGCAGGCAAACCAACGGGCAAACTGATTGAAAATATCTACGACAAGATCAAGGATATGCGCTCACTGCACACGTTTAAAGCGCAGGACAACCGGCTGTGGAGCCGGCGCATCCTGAACATTCATAAGCGGATTTTGCTCTTGTTGCGTCATACCCGCACCTGAGTCAAACCTCAGTCGAACCTTAGTCAAACTTGAGTCGCACCTGACGCATTTGCTCAGTACGCCATAGACGTATTACCTATAAACAGACGCAGCGCAGAGCGCTCCGGACTTATGCGATCCAGGCACCGTCGCGATAGACCACTTCATCATCCAGCAATACCGTCTCAGTGACGGCAAAGACATCGACATGGAAACGTGAGTCTTTGCGTTTGAGCTGCGGCTTGCTGTACACGCCATGCTTGGCACCAAGCGACAGATGAATGCCGCACATGCGCTCATAGGTACCGATATCGCACACCGTGCGCTCCGCCGAAAAAGCACGATTCAAGCCGAAGCCCAGTTCGCGCAGCCAGACCTCGCCTTCCACCGCCCGGATATTTGCCAGTACCTGATCAAACTCCGGTGTGGAGTCTTCGACATCCACGACGCGCCCCCGGGCCACAATCAGCGTAATCGGCTTAGCAGGTTTATTGACCAGAAAACTGGTATCGCCAAACACAAAAATCCGCACGCGACCGCTGACCGCCTCCAGATCCTGTGCCTCGGTAAACACCTCACCAATCGGAAACTGTCCGCCGACATTCGTCATGCCGCTGTAGTCGCCGATATTCAGCTTGGCCGACTCCAGAGGCGAGGCGAATACCAGACGCGCACCCTCGCCGCTATCCACCACAGCACTCTGCGCACGATCGATCTTGTCTTTCAGTGCACGACCGACGCCGCGAAAATACGCAGGATCATAAGCCAGACTGTCGATATAAATCAGCGCCTCTTGCTGCGTCAGACGTGACAGATGCAAATGCTCAATGACTTTCAAACCGCGTTTAAATAATTCGACCCGCACCCGATAAGCATCAAGACGAAAACTCGTGGTCTGCACCAATACCACCAGATCAGACGGTGCCATGGTTTCAAAAATCGCGTGTATTTCGTCAGGACTGACCTGCTCAAAATCGACATACTGCGCATCCGGTAAACAACGTCGGTACGCCTCGCTCAATGCCAGCGTCAGACCGCAGCCGCTATCGGCGACAATCAGCGCCTTGTGTCCAGGACCATGCTCGATCGCCAGGGCCAGAATGTCGGCAATATGGCGGATTGCCGTCGTAATGGCCTGCTCGGGCAAGCTGCCGTGAATATCCGTGGGGAGGTCTTGAAGGTGCATGGTCATAATGAAAAGTGGTGCCAGAAGTCGGTCTGTCATTCCATTTTTTACATCGGATATCGCCGTGGCTCTCGTCTGAACACCAATGATATGGGAATGGAAAACACTGCCAGAGCAGCGTCAATTTTGCGCTAGCGCATTGTAATCGACAATCCTGATATCGGTGCCGCGCGACGACGTACCGTGCATAAAATCTATCGAAATACCCTTTTTTGATAGTAAAAGTCCGCTAACTCCGTCCATATTTTGGTATTTCCACTAAAACATAATTCAAGTTATCGCTAATTCTGTCGTTAGAAGTGCTAATTCTTTAAGCAATATTGCGCAACACCTTTAGCAGAGTAGTATGAAACTGTTTCCCTTCACCCGAGTTACCCAGTTTCAGCCATCGGATCAAAGAACCGCTAACGGCGATACCGCCTCGTCAGCCAACGGCGAAACACCAGTCAAACCCGGCAGTACAAACGATGCCAACGACATCATCCGCAGCCTGCGCAGCGGCGGCGACCGTCGTCAAGGCGGTGATCGCCGTCGCAATGACAGAGCGCCGTCATCAGTTGCGGTCATGTTCGATACCCGCGCCAAAATCGTCAGACGCCGGGCCTCACGCCGCAGTGAAGATGGCGAACAACTGCAACATTTTTCCATTAAGATTTAGTCGCTCATCCTGAATTTATCGCGGCGCTCAAGCTCAGACTCCCGACACCCGCACTTGCTCAGCCGTTGAATTGCGCGGCTAGAAAAATGCCCGCAAAACGCCGCGATGCACTCAAGTAGGCGTTTTTAGAAATTCCCGCTTCACGAAATTTCCCAACTGCCGCACGCTGCGAGGATAATAGCGACTTCATTGCCTTTCGAAAGTCGCTATGTCCAAGTTGATCGCCCCTGTTCCTTTTCAATCCAAACGCCTGAAACGTAAGCAATTCGCCAGCACCGGCGACGTACATATTCAAGGCGATCTAATCATTGCGACCCAGCTTCTGGTCGGTGGTGACTTGCTGGTCGACGGTGATCTCGAAGCAGAAGAAGTCTTTTGTCTGGGCAAACTCACTGTCACTGGCAACATCCGCGTCCAGTCGCTGTACGTCGGTCAGGCACTCGACTGCGGCGGCGATATTGAAGTCGAATTTTTATTAAAGACCGGTTGCAGCGCGGAATGGATGGCTCGCATGCTCGAACTCGATCAGGCCAAAGCCAGCAAAGATGGCAGCGGCTACATGAATAAATTTGTACATCCGGCCATCCTGCAACGCGATGCGCATCATGAGATGTTTGGCGGCTTCGGCGATATTCAGGCACTGGGCTATCTCGCTTGTGACGTGCTTGATTGCCACGGCAGCGTGCAGCTCGACGACGTGTTCGACGTGATCGAAGTCCAGTACATCGGCGGTCACCTGAGCGCCAGCGAAATCCTGATTGCAGGCGACGGCAATTGCAAAGGCGAAGTCTTTAGCGAAACCGATATCACCGTTACCGGCAGCCTGTTTGCGGGCAACGTCACTTGTCAGGGCAATCTGGAAACCGGCGCCATCATCAGTCAGAGCGACATCAGCACCTGGGGCAGCCTGCGCGCTACAGGCGAGATCAGCAGCCTCAACGGCGAGATCCATGCCGGTCGCTGGATCGCGACCAAAGCGACCATTTACGCCGCGCGTTATATCAAGGCCGGCGAATCCGTCGTGGCAGAAAAAGGCATCACCAGCGGCGACGACTTCGGGATTCTGGCGGGCACCACCTTACGCCGCTCGCTGTGGCCAGCTCAGGGTTTTGTCTCCGCACCGACCAAACCCCGTCACTTATTGTCCGGTAAATTTGTCGAGGATAAAAAGCTCAAACACATCGACGCCCTGGAAAAAAAGCGCGACACCGAATTAGATTGGGAAGTGGTACGCCGCCTCAAGCGTGAATCCGAACTCGGCTAAAGAATCGACTAAATAATCGCCACGAACCATCATAACCAAAGACAGCCATGACAAACTCACTGCGCCGATACCTGCTCGCTTACATCGTAGCGGCAGTCGTATTTTGCTTCTGTGATTTTGTCTGGCTGACGCTGCTGGCTACCGACTTTTATCGTGCGCAACTGGGGCCGCTGATGCTGGCACAACCGAAGCTCATTCCGGCCGCCGCGTTCTATGTGCTATATCTGTTCGGCCTGCTGGTGTTCGCGATCGCTCCGGCATTGCGCACACGTCAGTGGCAACAGGCGATGCGTTTAAGTACGCTGCTTGGCGCGGTGGCGTATGGCACTTACGACCTCAGCAACCTCGCCACGTTACAAGGCTGGTCGGCATCGCTGACAGTGGTTGATATCTTATGGGGTGCGGTTGCCAGCGCGGTCGCCGGTACTGCGGGCTATGCGGCGGGGTGCCTGATCAAAGACGCAGATGCTTAGAAAGAGCCGCCAAATTCACATACTCCCCATTATTTCTCTATAAATATGCCTTAATCCCCACTTTTTTATTAGGGATTTAAAATATACATAGGGAGAGTATGTGAAACTCCATAGACAAAACAGATCCCAGCCACGCTGTACGATCTTACTTACGCACCGACCAGTCGCTTAACAGTAAGCCATACAAAGCCGAATCCGACACCACCCCATCGACAAACCAGCGCTCACGTAAAAATCCCTCACGCTGAAAACCAAGCCGCTCCAGACTACGCGCCGACGCCGTATTCCGTGGATCAATATCCGCCTCAATCCGGTTCAGGTTCAATGCGGCAAACCCATAGTCCACCAGCGCCGTCAGCGCCTCATGCATATACCCGTTCCCCCAAGCATCGTAAGCCAGTCCATAACCAATCTCAGCGCGCCGACATTGCTCAACGAAACGGAACAAGCTACAAGTCT
This sequence comes from Undibacterium sp. Xuan67W, assembly GCF_049340165.1. Taxonomy (NCBI): domain Bacteria; kingdom Pseudomonadati; phylum Pseudomonadota; class Betaproteobacteria; order Burkholderiales; family Oxalobacteraceae; genus Undibacterium; species Undibacterium sp. Xuan67W. The sequence goes on along the minus strand of NZ_JBMPPN010000004.1, from coordinate 248,967 downwards.
CCAGTAATTGCTGATCAACCGACCGCACAATCCCAAACGACAAATACTCACCGGCAGGCAAGGCCTTCAAATCCCGCTCCACGGCGGCGTACTCCAATACGTCATGATCCGCGTATCAGAAAATATTCCGTACAAAGCAGGCGCATCGCTCATGCGCAAAGGCCGCAAATGCAGGCGCTCGGTTGTTAGTTGCAGATTGTTGAAAGCTGGCATGGATGTTTGGTCTCGATTAAATTTTTTAGAAGCTCTTGTTGTGTAGCGATGATTGCCCGCTTTTTACAACACAGTATCACTACCAGATTTGTTCAGAACACAGGGGCGATTAGCGTAGCCTAATCGCATACATGTCACCGTTACCAGACGGTCTGTCGCACATCCGCAAGCCATCAGGATTTGGTCTTCTTCAGCGCTTTCGACTTACCGGAACGATTGAGAGCGACCGCTTGGCGAATGAGTGTCAAGAAATCGGACTCGTCAATCGTGTCGCCCTCATGGATATCGATCGCGCGGCGTGCGTTGCCATCGAGGCTGGCATTGAAAAGACTGGCCGGATCCACAAGTGACGCGCCTTTTATAAAGGTCAGCTTCACTTTATCCTTGTAGGACTCGCCGGTGCAGATGATGCCGTCGTGCGACCAGACTGGTGTGCCCATCCACTTCCACTCTTCAACGACATCTGGATCGGCTTGCCGTATCAGCTCGCGTATTCTGGCTAGCGTTTCACCGCGCCAGTCGCCGAGTTCGGTGATTCTTTTTGAGATGAGTTCTGATGCGGGTTGGCTGTCGCCTGGTTCTGAATTTTTCATGTTCTCCGCTTTGAAGTTCAGGATACCTCTCAGTTGTACGGTATCGATGCCGGTGTCGCTAACACAGCTAAGCAGATCTGGCGGACGTCTCGTTTATTGCGCAGATCCGCTGATAAGGCTAACGGCTTGCCTTACCTTCTGACGGAAAAATTCATCTGGAACGGGAAGTCCATCTGGCAAGGTTTCCCCGCACATTTTGCCGGTTTAAATTTGGTCAATAACAGGATCCGGGCAGCAAACTGCGTCATCGCATCGCTTGGAGATTCGAACAGTGCAACGTTAGACACAGAACCATCGGCCCTGACGGTGGCGACGATAAATAGTTCGCCGGTATCACCCAGCTGACGCTGGCCTTTACGGATAGGATCAATGATGGCTCTGAGTCCCGCCAGGGGGAACGGTGGTTCGTCACCGTCATTTACTTTTTCCCACCATGAATGCAGTATCTGACGATCAGCAGGTGACAGCTGTTCATACGGTACGTTCATGGGAACCTGCCCTCCGGATACCTCATTGCGACGGATATACGATCCGGTAACTGCCTGATCCTCTTTGATCACAAACTCTGGCTTCGGTTCGGACTGTGCAGATGCAAAAGCGGTGTAAGTGAGCAGAAGCGTGCAGAGGGTTTTAGCTAAAGTAGATCGCATCGTAGAGGACATAATAGGTGAACTTGAAAAAGTATGCGCAAGACAACAATTGTAGCAACTTAATCAAGTTTTTCCAGACAAATTTAACGCCTCCTTGCATGCCGGAATCAGCAAATGCAGCTACCCATGATTGAGCTGGAGAGCAAAAGCCCGGATGGTCACCGTATGCCTCTGCCACTATGTCGCCACGTCCTCCCAAAGATATGATGCCCCACTGAAAACGCCGCCTACTTCAACACGGTATTTGAATCGACCAGCTTCACCTCATGCATCATATTCAAGTAGGCATCGAAATAGGGTTTGTGCGACGCGCCGACGATGACCAGTACCCGCGCCCCCGGTTGATTGCCGAAAGCGCTGCGGATATTTGCTACCATGCGCAGATTACGTGTCTCCCACCATGCGACATATTGGCGGCCATAGAGTTCTGGTGATTGCTGTTTTAAGGCACCGCCAAAATCAGCACCGATAAATGCGCGCCCGACCTTTGGCTGATTATAAAAACGGTATAAGTCCAGTACATCTTTACTGCTTGCCAAACTGCCTTCACGCTGTTTCGTCACACGCCCTTCAGGAATATCGATCTTGCTCCATAAAGCCTGTAGGGCATCGCCCAATTTTGGACCTGATAGATCCTGGATGCTGTCAGCCGTATGGTCGTCCGTTGCGTAGACCCGCTCAAGACCCAGACGGGCGGCCAGCACGGTACCGATCTCATAGTTTTCATTCGGTTTCGTCTGGTCACGAGTTAAGACTTTTAACAGGACTTCATCGATACCATCGCCAAGTTTGCGCTCGGCCGGATCAAGGCGCTGCCATTGCACAAGTGCCGAAAACCGGTCATTCGCAGCCAGGAATAAGGCCGCCAGATGACGCCGCTGCGCTGGCGTTGGCGTCGCTCCTTGCTGAGCACCCGCATGTGTTGCCGGCCAGGTTTTTAACACGGTTCTGATTTCTGCTAAGGCGGCCGGTACCGTCAAGCCGGTTGCTTTTTCGGCCGCTTCGGGATCCCAGCAGTAATCGCTAAACACATCGGGATAAGTTGCGGCATAACGTTTCAACATATCGCACTGCTCACCGGATAAGGCCTCTATCGTAATAACGTCCGGCTTAAACGCTGCCAGTTTGTCGATCAGATCGGACAGCATCGCTGGTTTAAAATGATCCCCAAAACTGCTCAGATGCGGACTACCCAACACCATGACCTGAGTAGGTTTGCCAGCGATGTCTTTTTTCCAGTCACGTGGATCAAAATCTGCGGTCTGCGCAAGCGCGTTACCACATACAAACAGCGCACCCACTCCCAGAGTTTTCAGCCATGTTGTCATTCTTCGCCTCCTGATTGAAACAATAAAAACTACAGAGTAGCAGCGCTAAACTAAACGACTGTATCGAAAGAGATGAAGTGCGCAATCGGGGTAACAGGCCGCACGGAGAATGCACTGAGCGGTGGGAATAAGGTCGACTTTATTAGCTGATCATTGGCTGATCAAGCGCCCGATCGCCGCTTTACGCTCTTTGGTATCGGATGGAAATCTGGATGTGTAGGAAAAGAACCGGTTAGTATTTTTAAAGTTTCTCGCCCAGCCGACCAGCGCACCGTCGGCGTCTGCATACAAGCGTATCGTGCCGCGTCCCAGACCAGTGATTTTATTCGTGGGATCGGCGAGTCGCGTATCGTCTGAGCCCAGATACTCTGCATTGGAATCAATGATCGCGACCTCGTATTGCTCGGTACCCTCAACACGCGGATTGCGCGGCTCGATTTTTTTGGCCACGCTGTCGAGCAACATTACATGCCCTGTCGTACCAGTTTGCGCCTTGTCACCGGCATTCAGCATCGCATGCGCCAGCACGTCGCCAGGCCGTATCAGGCGCACATCGCTGATCTGCTGAAAGCCCTTACCCGTCTCAATCGAAAAAACGAAATCCTCAGCGACCGGCCTTTTTCTATTCGGCGTCCAGTTTAAAAAAGCAAGCTGAGTCCGCACCGGATAATGCGCCCGCTCAATTATCGCCAGCAAAAATCCCGAACAATCCGCCCGCATCACATAATCGCTGGAAAATACATCTCCAGGAAAACTGACCGACTGACCACCCAGACTGTAATGATTATTTTCTGGCTTGATATTCTCAGCCAGTTCTCGGGCAATCAGCAAATGCCTGGGTAAGTCCGTAGCAGTTTCGTCAGCGTAGGAAGCTAAGCAAAAAACTGAACTCAGAAACAGGCAGACGAGTGCTACTTTCTTCCATCGACGTGTGAGGTGCATTAGGTGGATCTCGCTTGAGCACATGGTTTTATTCGCTAAGTTGAATTAAGCCGAGCCCCGAAACGCTTGAGGCCGAGATAAATTACGATGCGTCCCAGTGAACATCCACTCCGCTACCAGCAGATTTGGAACCCAGCTAAGCCAAGCAATGACGGGATAGGCAATCTCAAAGGGAATGCCAGCGATCATCGACGACGGCAAATAGATACGCAAGGTAACAGCGGCCAGCGTAAGCGAGACGTTACGTACCACCCATTTACGGTGCTCTTGTACCGCACCCCTGCGGATCGTCTGGAAAGCGCGCAGACCTGTCAATAACCAGCACACTGCAAGGCACGCAAAGCCGAGTTTTGCGACCAGCCCACCGAAAGCCAATGTCGACATATACAAACCAGATAGACCACCCAAGGTAACGCCAATGAGATAGGTACGGCCAATAAAGCGGTGAAGCCATGGGCGAGTCGTTCGCAGCCAGGCAGAGAACTGAAATGGGCTGAGCGACAGCGTAATCAGTGACGCAAACACATGCAGATAGATGCCTGACTTATGCGCAAGAAAATTAAGCTTCATGTCAGGATGGACCAGTGATCCCAACGGCATGAATCCATAAGCAAACACAGCATAACCCGCGACGCCGAAAGCAAGAATGTAGAAGCTGATCGAACCGAATAGTTTCAAGGATATATAAAAAGTAAATTGAAAAAGCCGCGACCCGGAACTACCGTTGCAATGACGCAAATGTGCGAGTTTATTGAGTAGTTTGTAGTAAGTCTTAGCAAGTTGTAACAGTACATGGCAAAGCGGTTATGACTAACTCACTGATGCACTTCGACATGCTTAGCAAAATTATTCAAAATTGCCTGCCACCCATGACGCTGTTGTTCTACTGGATATTCAGATTCCGCATCGAATGTCACGCGCACTGTGACACCATTTAAGACAGGTACGAACTCGACAATCCCCGTGCGGTCTCCAAATGTATATTCAATTAATTCATTCTGCACGATCTTAGTATAGGTTCCGGCAAAATCAAAACCGAAGCTACCGTCCTTCGCCTCCATACGTGAGGAAAACACACCGCCAACACGTAAATCGACACTGGATCTGGTTGTATGCCAGTCCTCAGACGCCGTGTTCCACTGCTTGATATCCTCGGGCGTTGTATACGCGCTCCAGACCTTGGCAACGAGAGCATTGACGATGGTTTCTACAGTAATTTTCATAGTGTCTTCTTATGTAGTAGTAACTAAAACAAAAGTGCCGGAATCGCTAGAAAAATCCTAGGCGCTATCAACTTGATCTTAATCTTGAGCTTACGTTTCAGACCATGAGTGCCCAAGCGTACATGCTAAGCATGGTCAGTCCCGACAAGCGATCACACTCCGGCATTTGGTGCGCATTCATGACGCTTATTGTCCCGGAGGTGGCTGCCACAGTTCGACTTTATTCCCCTCAGGATCCATGACCCAGCCGAACTTGCCATACTCGGAATCGTCCGCCTTCTCCAACACATTGCATCCCTCATCTCGCAGCGCCTGAAGCACAGCATCTAGGTCGTTGACGCGATAGTTAATCATGAAGGTCGACTTGCTGGGTGCGAAGTGCGCCCCATCAGCGACACCGATAGACCAGACCGTCGTCCCGTTTGTAGGATTGCCCGCGGCATCAGCCCAGGTGAATGCGGTACCACCCCAGTCCTGCACGTCAATACCCAAGTGCCGCTTGTACCAGGCGCGCAACTCGACCGGATTATTCGCGCTGAAGAAGATTCCTCCGATACCTGTGACTCTTTTCATGTAAGTCTCCTGAGTGAGATTAAATTTGCGATTGCATTTTGGCAGATTAGACAGTTGACGTGAGCTATGAGAATCCGAGTTCACCGGGGGATAACGTGGCAATTGAGGGACGCCGACCGCGCAGAGGAAAGCATGATTGCTAGGAATGTCCTCGACTACATAGTTAGATGTGCGTTAATCATAGGAGCTTGTCTTTGGATATATCTGCTTTGGCAACAATTTTTGCGAAATACACAAAATCGTTATAGAGAGTTTCAACCCTACTTACAAACATCAATGTATCAACAGATACCAACTGCTCTCTCGGAAGAATTGTTACGTCAAACTCATTACTGAACAAACCATACAGGTTGTGGGCAAGGTAGTTACGCTTTTTCGCTAGATCAGAAAAGTGCGCCTTACCATTTTCCGTGAGAAGGTCTGTTTGCTTCAATTTATTGACCAAGATTCCGAGAGTATCACTATCTTTGAATTTAACTTGTTTGGAACCAAGGTAACGACGCAGGTTCGTTTCAAGCATGCCAGCCGCAAGCATAACCTTACCAAGCCCAGAGCAAAATTCTGCGTCATCGAACAGCATGCGAAAGAAGTCTTGTGGTTCCACAAAATCAAAAGACATAGCGTTTAACGTAAAAATTTACTTGCTAGCGGAATGCTCAGCACGAAAGGAGTCCGCTGGACTGCCAAGTTGGATATCTTAATCATCGAGCCTACTCAAATCGACGGTAAGGACTTCGTCTTAGAGCGATAACCCATCCGTCGCAGTGCTTAGGCGGTCCGGATCGCCCAATCATTTGGCAGAGTAAATGCAATCAAGAAATCCGACAGCCCCAAAGGAATAGCATAAAAATGCCTCCGCTCCACTCGGCCAACGCGTCATTTGTTCAAGAAGCGCGGCAATGAGGAGGAAGGCAAAAACGCCAAAGATAAATTTCAACCGCCGCTCAAATCGCAGGAATTCATCCGCCATCATTAGCGAACCACGATTATTAAACATTGCAGACTCAACTTGTTTTAAGGTGAAAAGCTGACGTTAACATATACATGCAAAATCAGCAACATGGTTTTAACAGCTGCCAGACCACTTCTTTTTTATTGTCGGCGGAATGCTAGATCACACCATCTAGCGAGATATGTTCGATGATTTTGAGCTTTCTCATGTGAGTTTCCGTATTTTGGGGCCAGCTTTTCTGAGAATTCCTTCATCCTCGTTTGGCCAACTGAAAACATCATTAGCGCCTGACACCAAGCTTAAGCCGCAAACCTTACCGCGCAAGGCGGCAGCAGCATCATCAACAAAACCGCTTACCGGACCTCATGGTGCCTGATCTAAAAATTGATAAAGGCGTGGAGTTCGCTTGCGCCATACACCTGACGCCAGGTCAGCGAAATGCTGACGGCAAAAGATGGACTCTGCATAGACCTTATTGCTCGGGTTCATTTTCTCGATAAGGGTGAAATTTCCCTTTAGATAAGCCTCGGTCTGCACGAGTTGCTCTCGCAGTGCAGGCTGCTTCTCGGCCATTTCAGCCCAATAGTGTTCAGCTCTCTCGATGTCGTGCGCCTCAACCATCTGCCACCGCTTAAGCTGACCAGCCATTTCAACAGCCGTGACCCGGCAATCGTGCCGAGCACTCACGCAATAACACCTGAGCCGAAAAGACGTTGGTTTTCATCATCCCTACCGCCTGACTTGGATTATCTGCATCTGAGTAACCCAGAGTCTGGGCGACTGCTTGTACAGGAATCTGCGCTGCGCTGACAAGAGCTACCAGAGTTACCATTCGAATAAATTGCATACGTTCTCCAAAGTTCTGACGACGACATCACCGGTGCCCGCCGCTTATGTTGGTTTGAGCGAGGAATAACATCGGGCGTCCGCTATATTTCATAATAAAACGGCTGACTTAGACGCTTTTGAAAATACGAGGAAAGCAAATAGCGCCTCAATCAGTCCGCCGAGTCCTGCGGCAACGACGGGCGTTATCGCTAAGAAGAAAACAAGATTTGCAACAACAATCAGGCTCACGCCCATTACCCAGAAAATTGATCTGCCATACATACTTGCAAAGATCAGGTAACGGCTTCCAATCGTTGCCATCATGGCGGGGAAAAATAATTCTGGCTTTAGCAGGAACAGACCGTAGGCCATCGCGCAACATAGGATCAGCCAAATTGTCGACGCCATGCCAAGCTGGTTCAATGCGTTGTCTTTGCTTGTCTTCGCGGGGCGCCCCATCGCCTTTGTCACAAGAAGACTCATAGGATAAATGAATGCACCGCCTATGAGCAGAGTCCATACGGCCTTGTTTATGCCAAGTTGGTAGCACACCAACGTGGCGGCAATCCACACTAAGCTCGATACCAAAACGCCAGGCGCACCGTCATAATGGGCGTGGCGCATCTCGTGTTGCTGATCTTCGGTGATAGATAGTTTCATTAGTTTTTCCTGTGATCTGAAGTAACGATGAACGGATGACTACGCGTGCGTATGGCTGTTCCGGACTTTATTTTTTGGCTAGACCGAACTTTTAAAACGACGGCTCGAACATTCATAGCGAGCCGAGTGCATTTGTATTTTGTTTCCCTTAGTGCTGAGTTTAGTGACGGGGTGCGTCAGTGTTGAAATAGGATTAGACAGCATTACCCAATAGCCTTGAAGCACGCAGTTGGTCTGGCAGGCCATCGTGACCTCCAAGCTCTCTCGACGGTGCATCGTGCCACCAGTCGGCTGGCTTGAGGTCTGCGCGGCGCGAGGGGTTAAGTGGATAGATGATGCGATTAGCGTGCTTCGCGGGTTCACCCCCAACCAGTAGAAGTACGTCTTTCTCGCTGTTGTTGATGAAGCAATGGCTAATCCCCGTTCCGGCGGGGAAAGCTGCCAGGTCGCACGTGCGCATGCGATGAAGTTCTCCGTCTATCCAGGCGTCGACCTCGCCATCAATGACGTAGACGAACTCTTCCTCATCTGATTCAGCATGAGGCCATGAAGAACGCTTGCCGGGTGGCAGGCGCTGGAGGTTGATGCCAATGCGGACCAGACCTGCGGCGCGGCCAGCGGCACGAACAGGCCCCATCTCCTCGTCGCTTTGCGGATAGACGTGGCTACGTTCTGGCAAATCGCCAGCCGACACGATGAATGGAGGACGTGAACTCATGACTCTTTCCTAGGGCGCATAGATAACGCCTGAGTTGTCTTAAATCGGAGAAACGACGTTAACATGTTGGTGCAAAATCAGCAAGACGGATGCAAGCGTCTCAAAGGCGAACGCTGATTGCTTCTTTTTGTAGTATGCACTTGGACAGACACGCTACAACGAGATTTGTACGCTGGTGACTACGTGACCTAACTATTCCTCGTATGTTCTGATCTCTAGCAGGTGCTTGTTTGGGTCGTTGAAATACAGCGTTGGTGCGCGGCCTCGTGCGCCGGATTCTTCGCCGGGTCCGGTGTTCGTCCCGACGGCGTGGAATGTGGGGCCGTAGGCGATGCCAGCGGATTGGATGCGCTCGAATATGCTGGTGAAATCGTCCCGTGAGACGGCAAACGCATAGTGCTCCAGGCCGGGGGTTCCCCAAGGAGCAAGCTGGATCTGAAATTCGGGGTTCACCCGGATCAGCGTGAACGGGCCATCGGTGCCCTCGGCGGTAAATCCAAGTATCTCGGTGTAGAAGGTGATGCTGCTCTGGAGGTCGTTGACCTTCAGAATGATGTGATCAAGCGCTGGCATGATGCGTCTCCTCTCATTACTGAACTGCGTTGGCGTGTGCGTATGATTGGTCGGCAGCGCTTGGTTGGTGCAAGCTCGTCGCAACTTCATTGGAAGCTTATTAGAAGATCACCGGGATATCGCTGCGTGCATTGCATTCTACGCATTGCGGTTGGTGAGGTCAAAAAAGCATGATGATGATGGTATCTGTAACCTGCCTCAAGCCGCACTGTTCATGCGGGTCTCCAGCCATGTGCCTGAAGACCCGCGCCAGTATTGCGTGTCAGGCCGAGTAAATTTCAAACTTGTAATTAAATATCCACCGGATCAATCTCGATCGACCATTTGACGCGGGATTTCAGGGCGCGCAGGTCGCTGATCCAGTTTTTGACGAAATACTGCAAGGCGGGGCGGGACGTGGATTCGACCAGTAGCTGAGCGCGGTCAACGTTGGCGACGCGGGTCATGGTCATGGGGATGGGGTCGTTGACGGTAATGCCAGGATCGGTGGCGAGGGCTGCGGCCTGATGCAGGAAGTCGAGGGCGATTTGCAGCTCTTTGGCTTCGGCACGTAGCAAGGCCTGATAGATAAATGGCGGCATGCTGGCTTGCTCACGCTCCTCAAGCAGGTCGTTGGCGAAGCTGTCGTAGTCGTGTGCCATCAGCGCGTGGTACAGCGGGTGGTCGGGGTAGCGTGTCTGGATCAGGACTTCGCTAAGGTTGCCGCCTTCTTTACGGGAGGCCCGCCCGGCGCGTCCGGCGACTTGCATAAGCTGAGCGAACAGGCGCTCGCTGGCGCGATAGTCTTGCGAGAACAAAGCTGAGTCGGGATTGAGCGCGGCGACCAGCGTGAGGTTTTTAAAGTCATGGCCTTTGGCGACCATCTGGGTGCCGATCAGGATATCGACCTCGCCGCGATGCACGGTGTCGAAAGCAGCTTCGGCACTGCCTTTGAGCCGGGTTGAATCGGCGTCGATACGAAATACTCTTGCCTCGGGGAAAATTTGAGCAAGGCTTTCTTCAATTCTCTGAGTGCCACGACCGAGCGGTTGTAAGTCAATATTGCCACAAGTCGGGCAGGATCTTGGGATGCGTTGTTCTAAACCGCAATGATGGCAGCGCAATTTGCGGTCAAGTTTGTGCATGACCAGATGCGCCGTGCAGCGGGTGCAGTTGCTGATCCAGCCGCAGGCGTCGCAGGCGATGACAGGTGAATAACCACGGCGATTGAGAAATAGTAGTGACTGCTCACCTTTCTCTAAACGCAGGCGGATGGCGGTGACCAATCGTTGCGTCAGGCCTTCGCTGGGTTTTTCGTGTTCGGTGTTGATGATCTTGACGACGGGTAATACCGCGTCTTTGACGGCACGCTCGGTCAGACTGAGCTTGCGGTAGCGCAAGGTTTTGGCGTGTAGCCAGCTTTCTAAGGATGGTGTGGCGGAGCCGAGTACAACGGGAATATCGAGCTGACGCGCGCGCCAGACGGCGAGGTCGCGGGCTGAATAGCGTAAGCCTTCTTGTTGCTTGTAAGAAGGATCGTGCTCTTCGTCGATCACGATCATTTTCAGTTGTGGCAGCGATGCGAGAATCGCCAGACGGGTGCCGAGTATGATGCGCGCCTGGCCGAGATGTGCAGAAAGCCAGTGACGTACGCGCTCGCCTTCGGCCATGCCGCTGTGCAAAGTGGCGATCTGGATACCTGAAAAACGCTGACGCAGGTGGTTTTCTAATTGCGGTGTGAGGTTGATCTCGGGCACTAATATCAGGACTTGCGCATCGGGGCTTTGCGCCAGCACTTTGGCGGCTGCCTGTAAATACACTTCGGTTTTGCCGCTACCGGTGACGCCGTAGAGCAAATGCGGGGAAAACTTCCGGGCGCTGGCGATCGCATCCACCGCTAGTTGCTGCTCGGCATTGAGCGCGGGTTCTGGGTTGGGGCTGCTGTCTTGTGGCGTGGCGTCTTTGGCGACTTTTTTGAGATTGCGCTCCAGTGAGCTGACTTTGGCAGCGCGGAGATTCTTTGGCAAGGCGGGCAAAGCAACCTCGCCCAGCGGGCGCTGGTAGTAATCGGCGGCAAATCGGCACAGGTCCAGCCAGGCGGCGGGCAAGGGCGTGAGCTGGGTGCGGACTTCGAGCGCGTCTTTGAGTTTGTTCGAGGGGACGTCGGTGTGATCGCTAATACCGACTATCAGTCCCATGACTTCCTGGCGACCAAACGGGACCCGCGCGAGTTGCCCAATTTGGGGCGTGGCTGGCGTGGCGGAGGCGCCGAGATCCGCCCCAGTTTCGCGCAACGGCCAGCGATAATCGAAGCTGGTGTCGAGGGGCGTGTCAAGCACGATTTGGAGGATGCAATGTTCCACGAACTTAATGTAACTCGTGAGGATGTGCGCTAACTAACGGTTTCATAAGTGCTTTTTGACATATCCACAGATTCTGTGGATAACTTTGTGGACAAAGGTGTATTGACATGGCTTTGCGCTAGGTTTTATGCGGGTTTCAATAAACTGCCCATTCTAAAAGCAAAAATAAATTCTTTTAAAATCAATGACTTGCAAAAGCACATAAAGTCTTGAAAATAAATTTTCGCGATTTTTTTATTCTCCTCATATTTGTGCATAACTAACAAAAAGTGTGCATGTAAATAAGGATTTTGTTGCGTCTATTTCATTGATTCTGCCAGCGATAATGGGCTGGCAGGCGCATGAATAGTGGGTGTTGCGCAGCACCATGACGAAATATCAAGCGATCCCGAGACTTATCATTTTGTGATGGCGAATTTGCCATCCCTGATATGAGCCTGATTTGTGGATTACGCTATATTTTGGCGCTGCTGGCGGCTATATTCATGCACGGTATCAACCAGGACACTCACCGCATCTGGCGGCGTGAATTGCGAAATACCGTGCCCCAGATTAAACACATGACCATGACCTGCACCAGGTGTACCGTAGGCTTGCAGGCTACTGATTACTTGCTGGCGAATCTGATCATGATCAGCAAATAATACTGCCGGGTCGAGATTGCCTTGCAGGGCGACTTTGTCACCGATGCGGGCGCGGGCTTGTCCCAGGTTCACGGTCCAGTCAAGACCGACCGCGTCGGCACCAATGCCAGCAATCTGCTCGAGCCATAATCCGCCACCTTTGGTAAAAACAATCGCCGGGATCCGCTGACCGTCTTTTTCCCGTTGCAACTGATTGACGACGTCTTGCATATAGTTCAGTGAAAAACGCTGATAGGCACCGTCTGCCAGCGCACCACCCCAGCTGTCGAAAATCATGACGGCTTGGGCACCGGCATCAATCTGCGCATTGAGGTAGCTGGCAACGGCGATCGCATTGGTCTTGAGGATGTGCTCCATCAAGTCGGGGCGCTTGTACATCATGGTTTTGACGGTGTGGAACTCGCGCGAGCCCTGCCCTTCGACCATATAGCAAGCGAGTGTCCACGGGCTGCCGGAAAAGCCGATCAGGGGAACGCGGCCATTAAGGGTGCGGCGGATTTGTGTGACGGCGTCAAACACATATTGCAGGCTGCCTGCCTCCGGTACTTTTAAAGCGAGGACATCTTTTTCGTCTTTGAGCGGGCGTTCGAATTTAGGTCCTTCGCCTTCTTCAAAATATAAGCCAAGGCCCATAGCATCCGGCACCGTCAGGATATCGGAAAACAGGATTGCGGCATCCAACTCGAAACGATCCAGCGGTTGTATCGTGACTTCGGTAGCGAAATCAGGGTTCTTTGCCAGGCTCATGAAGGATCCTGCACCTTTGCGCGTGGCACGATACTCAGGCAAGTAGCGACCCGCCTGGCGCATTAGCCATAAAGGGGTGTAGTCGGTCGGCTGGCGTAACAAGGTTTTGAGAAACGTGTCGTTCTTTAGTGCAGCAAAAGGTGTGGACATAAATACTTTCGATAAAACAGATACGGGAGTGCTGGGCGCAGATCGTCGCTACAAACTGAAAATTCCATGCCGGATGTGCGACAGGTTTTGACTAGCGGGCAGATTTATTGCGGTAAACCGACATTATCGCCTATGCACAGGATGCTGGCATCTGATCTGACACAATCTCTTGAAAACGAGACTGATTTTCATAGAAATTTCAACATAGAAACTGTGGATAACTTTGTGGATAGATTTACTCAAGCTGGCCTGGCAATACCAGCAATAAAGTAAGCAATGAATATTGCTATCTAATGCCTTGTTTTTATTCACTATTTCCCTTGAGCCATTGTGATAGCTTCTATTTATGAAAATAAATTACTTATTCAGAATGTGTATAAGTTCCTTCGCTTAAGGATTTCTTCCGCTATTTATTGCTAAGTTGCCTGCGCGTCTAAATAAGCATTTGTCAATTGCAATCCCCATGCCTGTGCACCTGTTGCAGATGGATGGTAGCCGTCGTGCGCCATCAAAGTCGTATCCTGAATATCGAGATCGGAGGGTACATGTAGCAAGCCAGGTCGCTCTTTGGCAAGCTGACGAGCCACTTTATCCAGTGACCTGGCTTTAAGCCCCAGCACCATCCTCAAGGGCTGCGGCAAAGCCGGGAAAGCATGCATAGGCGGTACGCCGGAAATCAGGATGTGTTTAGGCGACAGACGGTTCTCTATTGAATCGATCAATTGCGTGAGGTTCGCGCGAAAAGCCATATTAGATCTGAAGGCCGTCGTATCATTAACACCAAAGGCGATCAGCAAAATATCGGGTCCCGGAGATGCGTCGGGCAATTGTGGTAGCAAGGTCGCGATTCCTTCGGCGATGTCTGCGCCATTTTTACCCATTGCCTGCCAGGCGACATTGGTTTTTAGTTGAGCGGATAATTGCTGTGCAAATTGTCCGGTAATTGATTCCTCATAGGTATCTACGCCCACACCGGCAACCGTCGATTCACCGATACTGATGAGCCGTAGAGTCTGGTCGTTCGCTTTGTTAGTCCCGTTGAACGTGCAAAGACCATGGGGTTGTCCGCTTGCCTCGGGCAGGCGTGGTGTATTTGCTCTGGTTCGCTTGCCCTGCCAGCTCAGCAACGGTAGCAGGGGTAATGCGATCAGCTCAGCCAGATAGGCAATCGGCATGGCTTAGACCACTTTGATTTTGCTTAATTCTGGATTGCCTGGTGGGTAGCTTAATTTCAGACTAATTAATTTCTCCTGCACAATATTAGCGATGGCGAGATTGCGCTGAGTTTTAGAATCTGCCGGAATCACATACCAGGGAGCATGGTCGGCATCGGTTGCCACGATCACTTTTTCATATTGACGTTGATAGCTCTCCCAGAAGCCGCGCTCGACCAGATCTTGTGGATCGAATTTCCAGTTTTTAGTCGGGTCAGCCAGACGCTCTTCAAGTCGTTCTTTTTGTTCTTCAGCTGAGATATGCAGAAAAAATTTGAGGATGACTGTCCCAGTTTCTGACAGCATTCTCTCAAAATCCCGGATCTGTGCGAGCCGTCGTTTGCATTCGGCATCGTCAATCCAGTCATGCACGCGAGTAATCAGCACGTCCTCATAATGACTGCGGTTGAAGATCACGATTTCTCCGTTAGCTGGGACTTGCTGATGAATCCGCCATAAGTAGTCATGCTCTTTTTCTATCGTCGTTGGTGCCTTGAAAGCTGCCGTGCGTGCGCCGAGGGGATTAATCTGACCAAATACGCCGCGTACTGTGCCGTCTTTGCCCGATGTGTCCATTCCTTGCAAAATGATGAGCAACTTATGCTTTTTTTCCGCATAAAGTATTTCTTGCATGAGCGAGAGTTCTTCTGCAATCTTTATGGTAGTGAGCTTGTCAGCAGCCTTGCTGTCGGGCTTGGCGTCTTTGCCTCCGGGTATCAACTTTAATGAGGCATTGTCGTCCTGCAAAACCAATTTTTCTTTAGCGCGAAATAGCTGACTGACACTCATGGAAACTCCGGTGAAATTTAGTACTTATTTAGGATAACAGCATGTGGTCGATTTTGATGCAGCGATCCATGACGACCGCGAGACCTGCATTGCGGGCCGTATTCGCAGCGAGATCGTTGACCACGCCTTGCTGCATCCAGACCGCTTTGGCCTTCACAAGAATCGCTTCTTCTACGATCTCGGGTATCGACTCTGAACGACGGAAGCAATCGACTATGTCGATCTGGGTAGCTGTTTTTTGTATTGCCTGGGTCAGGCTCTTGTAGCACGGCAAACCTAAGATCGTGTTACCGGCTTCCAACGGATTAATCAGCAGCAAAGTGTAATGATGGCTTTGCAGGTAAGCGGCAACCTGATAGCTAGGCCGTTGCGGACTGGCGGAAATACCAACGATGGCTATGACCTTGCTGTGCAGTAGTAATTGCGTAATCTGTGCCTGCTCTGACATCGTGTAAGCTCCGCGAAACGTGGTCTGCTTGTAATAAAGCGCCAAAGAAAACAAAAAGGCAGCCTGAGCTGCCTTTTTATCATACTGCTTGCTGACTGGGTAAGATGATTACGTCCTACATCAATCAGTTTGCTTTAACTTTAACGCTTGGAACGCAATTTTTGAATTGCCGCCAGTTGCGCTATTGCCGCTGCGAGTTCCGCCTGTGCTTGCGCGTAGTCAATTTTAGACTCTTTATTGACCAGGGCTTCTTCCGCCATTTTCTTTGCTTCGTTCGCTTTTGCTTCGTCCAGATCTTTACCGCGAATCGCGGTATCGGCCAAAACGGTAACCGCATCCGGTTGCACCTCAAGCAAGCCACCGGCGACGAAGACAAACTCATCTTCGGCCTGACCTGTGATCTTGATGCGCACCGCACCTGGCTTAATGCGAGTAATCAATGGCGTGTGCTTTGGATAGATACCCAACTCACCAGCCTCACCCGGCAACGCGACGAACTCGGCTTCTCCGGAGAAGATCAGCTCTTCTGCGGAAACCACGTCAACGTGAATAGTGTGTGCCATATCGGACCTTTTCATTCGATCAAAAAACGAAGGGTGTAACTCGTGGTTATGTAACTACGCAGCTTGTTACACCCTAAGGCTTATATTACGCAGCCATTTTCTTCGCTTTTTCGATTGCTTCGTCGATAGTGCCTACCATGTAGAACGCTTGTTCTGGCAGGTGATCGAGTTCACCGGAAGCGATCATTTTGAAGCCCTTGATCGTGTCTTTCAGTGACACGTATTTACCTGGGGAACCGGTAAATACTTCAGCAACGTGGAAAGGTTGAGACAGGAAACGTTGCATTTTACGTGCACGTGCTACCAACAACTTATCTTCTGGTGCCAATTCGTCCATACCCAAAATCGCGATAATGTCGCGCAATTCTTTGTAGCGCTGCAAAGTACCTTGGACAGCACGGGCTGTTTCGTAGTGCTCTGTACCAACTACTTGCGGGTCCAACTGACGTGATGTCGAATCTAGTGGATCAACCGCTGGGTAAATACCCAGAGAGGCGATGTCACGAGACAAAACAACGGTGGAATCCAAGTGAGCAAAAGTTGTCGCCGGAGATGGATCGGTCAAGTCATCGGCTGGAACATACACGGCCTGGATTGATGTGATCGAACCAGTTTTAGTGGATGTAATACGCTCTTGCAGACGGCCCATTTCTTCAGCCAAAGTCGGTTGGTAACCCACAGCGGAAGGCATACGACCCAACAACGCGGAAACTTCAGTACCTGCCAGTGTGTAACGATAGATGTTATCGACGAAGAACAACACGTCCTTACCTTCGTCACGGAAACCTTCAGCAATCGTCAAACCCGTCAAAGCAACGCGCAAACGGTTACCTGGTGGTTCATTCATCTGACCGTACACCATCGCGACTTTGGAGTTTTCTGGATTTTCCAGATCAACTACTTTTGCATCAGCCATTTCGTGGTAAAAGTCATTACCCTCACGAGTACGCTCACCCACACCGGCAAACACGGACAAACCGCTGTGTGCTTTAGCGATGTTATTGATCAGTTCCATCATGTTGACGGTCTTGCCCACACCCGCACCACCGAACAGACCAACTTTACCGCCTTTTGCGAACGGGCAAACCAGATCAATCACCTTGATACCGGTTTCCAGCAATTCTTGCGACGGGGACAGTTCATCGTAAGCCGGAGCTTTACGGTGAATTGATGCAGTAGTTTCACGGCTGACCGGACCACACTCATCAATTGGATTACCCAATACGTCCATAATACGACCCAGCGTTGCTTTGCCAGTTGGTACCATGATAGGTTTGCCAGTATTCGAGATCATCATGCCGCGACGCAGACCATCAGAAGTACCCAGAGCAATCGTACGGACAATGCCGTCACCCAATTGCTGCTGAACTTCCAGTGTCAGTTCGGAGCCTTCCATTTTCAAGGCATCGTAAATCTTAGGCATCGCGTCACGTGGAAATTCAACGTCCACAACAGCGCCGATACACTGAACGATTTTGCCATTAGCCATGTTCGTTCCTTCAATAATATTAAAATTCGTTTAGACCGCTGCCGCGCCGGCGACGATCTCGGAAAGCTCTTTGGTAATCGCAGCTTGACGGGTTTTGTTGTAAACCAGTTTCAGTTCACCAATCACATTACCTGCATTATCACTGGCTGATTTCATCGCTACCATACGAGCCGATTGTTCAGATGCCATGTTTTCTGCCACTGCTTGAAAAATCAGCGCTTCCACATAACGTACCAGCAATTCATCAATCACCGCGTTTGCATCTGGCTCGTAGATATAATCCCAGGTATGGGTATTTTTATCTGCTGCCAGTTTGTCGGCCGTCAGGGGCAATAATTGCTCCAGCACCGGCTCTTGCTTCATGGTGTTAATGAACTTGGTGTAAGACAGGTAGACTGCATCCAACTTACCGTCCTGATATGCATCCAGCAACAATTTCACTGGACCAATCAGTTTATCCAGATGCGGTGTATCGCCGAGTTGCACTGCGTGCGACACGACTTTAGCGCCAATCCGGTTCAGGAAGCCGAGACCTTTATTACCAATTGCGACCGCTTCAATTTTTGAACCCTTCGCTTCGAGTTCACGCAACTTGCTGGTGACCAAACGCAATACGTTCGTATTCAGGCCACCGCACAAACCTTTGTCTGTCGTCACAACGATCAGTCCGACCTTCTTAGACTGATCTTGCTGGACCATGAAAGGATGCGTGTACTCAGGATTCGCTTGTGACAAATTCGAAGTGATATTACGAATCTTCTCACTATAGGGACGGGCTGCACGCATCCGGTCTTGCGCTTTACGCATTTTGGATGCGGCGACCATTTCCATCGCCTTCGTGATCTTTTTCGTGTTTTCTACACTTTTGATCTTGCCACGTATCTCTTTACCTGAGGCCATCGGTTCTTACTCCTTCTGCTCGAGTTAAGAATCAATACGCGCCAGATTTTTTGAAATCAGCAACAGCTGCGGCTAAGACGGCTTCGCCATCTTTGTCGAGTTGCTTGGTTTCTTCAATCTTAGCGAGCAATGCTGCGTGGCTAGTTTTCAGGTAGTTGTGCAGGCCAGCTTCAAAAGCCAATACTTTCTTCACTTCGACGTTATCCAGGTAACCTTTGTTCACTGCGAACAGGGAAGCGGCCATCAGGGAGATCGTCAAAGGAGCGTATTGCGCTTGTTTCAGCAATTCAGTAACGCGTGCACCACGATCCAGTTGCTTACGTGTGGACTCGTCCAGATCAGAAGCAAACTGCGCAAACGCAGCCAATTCACGATACTGCGCCAAGTCAGTACGGATACCACCGGACAGGTTTTTGATGACCTTAGTCTGAGCAGCACCACCAACACGTGACACGGAAATACCAGCGTTAATCGCAGGACGGATACCGGCGTTAAACAAGGAAGTTTCCAGGAAGATCTGACCGTCGGTAATCGAAATTACGTTTGTTGGAACGAAAGCAGAAACGTCACCCGCTTGTGTTTCAATGATAGGCAACGCTGTCAAGGAACCTGTTTTACCTTTGACTTCACCTTTAGTGAAGGCTTCAACGTAGTCAGGATTCACGCGAGCTGCGCGTTCCAACAAACGTGAGTGGAGGTAGAACACGTCACCAGGGTATGCTTCACGACCTGGTGGGCGGCGCAGCAACAGGGACACTTGACGGTAAGCCACAGCTTGTTTGGACAGATCATCGTAAATGATCAGTGCATCTTCGCCGCGATCACGGAAATATTCACCCATCGCGCAGCCGGAGTATGCGGAAACGAATTGCATCGCTGCAGATTCCGCCGCCGTCGCAGCAACAACAATGGTGTATTCCATCGCGCCGTGTGCTTCTAAAGCGCGCACAACGTTTTTCACGGAAGACGCTTTTTGACCGATCGCTACATAGATACAGGTAACGTTTTGGCCTTTTTGATTGATGACAGCATCAATCGCTACGGCTGTCTTACCAGTCTGACGATCGCCAATGATCAATTCACGCTGACCACGACCAACCGGAACCATCGCATCAATTGATTTGATACCCGTTTGCATAGGCTCAGAAACAGATTGACGGGCAATAACGCCAGGTGCGATCTTTTCGATCGGCGCTGTCATTTTTGCGTTGATAGGACCTTTGCCGTCGATAGGCTGGCCTAGCGCATTCACGACACGACCGCGTAATTCCGGGCCGATAGGCACTTCCAGAATACGACCAGTACATTTGACTGTATCGCCTTCGGAGATGTGCTCGTAGTCACCGAGAATAACGGCGCCAACGGAATCACGTTCCAGGTTCAATGCCAGACCAAATGTGTTGCCTGGGAATTCCAGCATTTCACCTTGCATCGCGTCAGACAGACCGTGGATGCGGCAGATGCCGTCGGTAACGGAAATAACCGTACCTTGATTACGAACTTCAGCGCTGGTGCCAAGGCCTTGAATCCGGCTCTTGATCAGCTCACTGATTTCTGATGGGTTGAGTTGCATACTAACTCCTAAAATTGTTTCAGTACTTGCTCGTGCAATTTACGCAGCGAATTTAAGCTGTTAAGGCGACTTGCATCTGTTGCAGCTTGGCACGAACCGACGTATCCAACACTTGATCACCAACCACGATACGCACGCCACCGATCAGGGAATTATCCACTGTAACGGACGGGTGCAATTTGCGGCCAAATTTCTTTTCCAGCGTTGTCGCCAAATCGCTTACCTGGGCTGCCGATAATTCAAATGCGCTGATAATTTGAGCATCTGCTGCGCCTTCTTGCGCATTTTTCAGATCTTTAAATTGAGCAGCGATTTCAGGCAACAGGGTTAAGCGATCGTATTCAGTGAGCGCATTAACGAAATTCTTCGCCTCGTCGTTCACCGGGGATTTCAACACGGACAAGAAAGCCTCAGCTGTTTGACTAGCGGAGACTTTTGGATTGTGAGCAAGAGCGACTACATCTGGGTGTGCTGCAGCTTGCGCCATCTCGGCAACCAGTTCCGACCAAGCGGAGAGGTTACCGGACTGAGCAACACGGAACAATGCTTCTGCGTAAGGACGAGCGATCGTTGCGAGTTCGGCCATGATTACAGCTCGATTTTCAGTTGGTTCAACAAATCAGCGTGAGCTGATGCGTTGACTTCACGCTTCAGAATTTGCTCTGCGCCTTTGACTGCCAAAGTGGCAACCTGGTCGCGCAATTCTTCACGTGCTTTAGTCACTTGATTATCGGCTTCTGCTTTAGCTGCAGCAAGAATGCGTGCAGCTTCAGCGGAGGCTGTATTTTTAGCTTCTTCGATGATCAGTTGAGCGCGTTTTTCTGCGTCAACGATACGCTTTTGACCTTCATCACGAGCACCGGCCAATTCGGCTTGCACACGTTTTTCGGCTGCCTGCATCTCTGCACGACCGCGATCGGCTGCTGCTAATCCGTCCGCGATTTTTTTCATGCGCTCATCAATGGCGCCGATCACTGGCGGCCAGATGAATTTTGCAGTCACCAAAGCAAGGATGATAAACACCCCGGCCTGGTACCACATTGATAGATTAAGATTCATAGTTGTTTCCTTATCAGATCGATCGTTCCGCAGACAAAGTCTGCGGTAGGAAAAGGAAAATCAATTAGCCTTTGAACGGATTTGCAGTTGCGAAGAACATAGCGATACCAACACCGATAATGAACGCAGCATCGATCAGACCAGCCAACAACAACATTTTACCTTGCAGTTTTTCCATCAATTCTGGTTGACGTGCAGATGCTTCCAGATATTTACCACCCATCATAGCGATACCGATACACGCACCCAAAGCGCCCAAACCGATAATCAAGCCACAAGCCAAAGCAACGAAAGCGACGTTAGTCATGAGAAAACTCCTTGAAAGTTAAAATTAAAATACCAAAATCAAAAAAACTAAAACCAAAAAAACCTAAAACTTCAAAACTTAATTAATGCGCTTCGTGAGCCTGACCCATGTACACCAAAGTCAACATCATGAAAATAAACGCTTGCAGAGGTACGATCAGGATGTGGAAGATGGACCATGCAGAACCCAGTATCAAATGACCAATACCGCCCAAAATGGAATCGGATGCACCTAGCAAAGCTGCAATCAACAGGAACAACAATTCGCCGGCAAACATATTGCCGAACAACCGCATACCAAGCGAGAAAGTTTTCGCTGCGTATTCAACTACGTTCAACAAAAAATTGAACGGAAACATCATCGGCCCAAACGGAGCGCTGAACAATTCCTTGATGAAGCCGCCTACGCCTTTGATCTTGAAGCTGTAATACATCATCAATCCGAAGATACCAATAGAGATACCCAGAGTGCCGTTCAAGTCAGCAGTAGGAACCACGCGGTGTGGCATTTCATGATCCAAGCCAAGCGCAGGGAACAACCATTGAGAGAACAAATCAACCGGCAGGAAATCCAGAGAGTTCATCAATACAACCCAGACAAACACCGATAAGGCCATTGGGGCGATGAAGCTCGTGTTTCCGTGAACGATGCTTTTTGCGTTGTTGTCCACCATTTCTATGAGCATTTCAACAGCACATTGAAAACGGCCAGGTACGCCGGAAGTTGCCCTGCGCGCTGCCATGTACATAATGAGGGAACCCAGCAAGCCGCAAACGACTGACCAGATAACCGTATCAATATTTACGTACGACATGTCCCACAAGGAGGTTTGCGCTTGGTGCCCGTGGTTAGTCAAATGCCCAAGGTGATGGGCTATATATTCTGACGGAGTGACTTGTTCAGCTGAGCTCATGATCAATGCCTAAAGAGTAAGATGAAATAACTTTTCAAGACCAGGATGAAGGCAGCGACGAACGCCAGCCAATTCACATCATGGTACAAGTAAACAGTTGCCGCCATGAGCGCAACTGTTGACGCAATTTTGACAAATTCACCGATGAAGAATGTCATCGGGTTCGCGCCTCCGGGCTTTTTGGCACTAGCATAAAGCCGTGCAGCAAACAAAGCATTGGGAATTGCGCAACACAAGCCACCTAACAATGCGGATATTCCAGAGGAAATGCCAGCGATTAACGCTGCCAGTACGGTAACCACAATCGTTGCCAGTAGTTGCAGCAGGACGATACGCGCCATGCTATTTCCTCTTTATTTTGCTGATGGTACTTGATAAGAACTAAAAAACCATCATCTCGTTTGAGCCAGCGCAACTGCGCGCCAACCAAAACCACGGAATTATACGTGGTAGTGCGTCTTATCGTCAAACGTTTGATGCAATGCATCAAAATGAGACATTGATGCTTTTCAGTGTTTGTTAATAAGCTCGGCAAGCCAATGCTGGCCTTGCTCCCAGGCTCCTAAGCCAGAATCTCCGTTGATATGTCCTTTTGCACCAATACAGTGAAATTCAGCATGCCAGGCTGTTGCCCAGTCTTGAACAACAGCGAGATCACACCAGGGATCGTTGTCTGATGCAATGACCAGAACATCTAGGTTGAATGCCGTTCTGGGCATAGGCGCAAAACTTTTTGCCGGAAATTCATCACGCTCTACATCTGGTGGCGCAACCAGAAGAGCCGCCTTAATCTGGTCCTTCTGCTCAATACCTGGCATTCCCAGACTAAGCCACCATGCAGCAAGCGCACAACCAAGACTATGGGCAACCAGTACGACAGGCCCATCAACTTGATTAATGGCTTCAGTCAATCCGGTCAGCCATGCCTGACGGTCAGGTTGATCCCAGTTTTGTTGCTGAACCCGTATAGCTCTGGGGTATTGTTGCTCCCAGAGGCTTTGCCAATGGGATGGGCCAGAGTTGTATAAACCGGGAAGCAAGAGGATGTTCATCGTATGTGGCGATTTTACTGGCCGCGAATCTTTAAAATGACGCCGTCAAGACTGTCGAGATCGGCGAAATCAATGATCATTTGCCCGCGCCCTTTACTACCCATTTTTAAAGTAACCTGCGTGGCGAGCAAATCAGACAACTCTTCCTCCAGGCGAGTGATATCACGTGATTTTTCGGTTTTGTCGCGTGTTTTGGCTGGTGCGCTCATTTCTGCGGTGGTGCGGGTGACGAGTTTTTCAGCATCTCTCACCGACATACGCTTGGCAACCACCTGGTTGGCAAGTTGTATCTGTGTCGCTGCGTCCGTCGCTAAAAGCGCGCGCGCATGTCCCATATCGATGTCGCCCGCCATCAGCATGGTTTGAACCGGTTTTGCCAAGTTCAATAACCTCAATAAATTAGACACGGCGCTACGCGAGCGCCCGACCGCATTGGCCGCCTGCTCATGTGTAAAACTGAAATCAGTGATCAAACGATGGATGCCTTGCGCTTCTTCAAGCGGATTCAGATCTTCACGTTGAATATTCTCAATCAAGGCCATCGCCGCAGCGGCCTGATCATCGACATCTTTGACCAGCACAGGCACTTCGTCCAGACCGGCCATTTGCGATGCACGGAAACGGCGCTCACCCGCAATGATTTCGTAGCGGGTAACGCCATTTGTCTGGCCAATTGGCCGCACCAGAATTGGCTGCATCAATCCTTGTGCCTTGATCGAACTGGCCAGTTCAGTCAAGGCACCTTCATCCATGCGGGTTCTGGGCTGGTATTTACCGGCTTGCATCTGGCTTATCGGCAGACTGCTTGGCGCACCGGCAACCGTTGGCACAGCCTCACTAAAATCACCGGCACCATCGAACAAGGCTTCCAAGCCGCGTCCCAACCCCTTTTGCTTTTTCGTTGCCATTACTTTGTATCCGACTGAGTTTCTAACAATTTAATTCTTTCAACCATCTCTGCGCCAAAGGCGATATACGCCTGCGCACCTTTCGAGGCTGGATCAAACACCACACCTGGCATGCCATAGGATGGTGCTTCTGCGAGACGCACATTACGCGGAATCACCGTCTTAAAGACTTTATCGCCAAAGTGCTGCTCCAGTTGATCGGAGACTTGCTGCGACAAGGTCATCCGAGGATCAAACATGACGCGTAACAGACCGACGATTTTCAGGTCGGGATTCAAATTCACAGATACTTTTTTAATCGTATTCGCCAGGTCAGACAAACCTTCTAATGCATAGTATTCGCACTGCATAGGAATAATCACACCATGTGCCGCACATAAACCGTTCAGCGTCAGCATGGATAAAGCAGGTGGGCAATCGATCAAAATGAAGTCGTAGTCAGCACTCACTTTGCTCAACGCATCACGCAGACGTTTGTCTCTGTTTTCCAACTCAACCATTTCGACTTCGGCCCCGGCTAGCTCACGGTTCGCCGGCAACACGTCAAACTGCCCTGCTTCGGAGCGCTGACGCGCCGTGGCGACATCCGACATCCCTAGCAGAACCTCATAAATCGATGCGGTCAATTTGGCTTTATTGATCCCCGCTCCCATCGTGGCATTGCCTTGAGGATCCAGATCCACCAGCAAAACCCGCTGATCAAGTTTGGCAAGTCCCGCGGCAAGATTTACCGTCGTCGTCGTTTTACCCACGCCACCTTTTTGATTGGCGACACAAAAAATTTTGGCCATAGTCACTTTAAATAAGCTTACGTGAGAAAGAAATCAAAGCTCAGCATTGGTTTTGTGAATGAATACCAGATGCCGCTCTGCATCCATGCCTGGAACGGATAAAGGCTGTATTTTCTGTACTTGCCAGCCTTTTGGCATACGCTCGATTTCCTGATCGGGCGACACCCCTTTCATGGCAATGTAAATACCACCGTCTGCCAACAAATGCTCCGACCAGTTAATAAAATTACTCAATTCTGAAAAAGCACGCGAAGTAATCACGTCAAATTTGTCTGCAAGCTGCAAAGATTCCACACGATTTGTGTACACCGTGACGTTGCTCAGTCCTAATTCGGTTTTTGCCTGGTTCAAAAATGCCGTTTTTTTACTCACGGTATCGATCATGAAAATACGGATATGAGGATAAACAATCGCCAGTATCATCCCGGGCAGGCCACCGCCTGCTCCGACATCCAGAACATTGCTGGCATCTTTAAACGCGGGAGCGGCGGACAAAGAGTCCAGCACATGCTGTTTCACCATCTCTTTTGGATCGCGAATAGATGTTAAATTATAGACACTATTCCATTTTGACAACAATGCCAGATAGGCAATCATCTGGTCAAGCTGCGCATCATTCAGGGTTAGAGTCAAAGCCTTAACACCCTCCGCTAATGAAGCCCTCAATGCAACGGCGTCAAATCCACTCATATGTCCTCACCTGCAACACTCAATTCAGGCGCTGACGCAAAGCCTTTAAAACCACGTTTTTTTAAATGCACCAGAAGCAGCGAAATTGCAGCCGGTGTCACACCGGAGATGCGGCCACATTGCCCAAGAGTTTCCGGTTGATGCTTATTTAATTTCTGTTTAACTTCGATGGAAAGACCACCCACGTCGAGGTAATCAAATCCGGCGGGCATTTTTAAATTTTCAAAGTGCGCATGACGCTCTACTTCTTTTGCCTGCCTGTCGATATAGCCAGAATATTTGACCTGAATTTCAACCTGCTCTTTCACCGCATCATCAGTGACGCCAGGACCAGCTAATGCCTGACCTTCACTACCCTGCATACTCATCAGGCTTGCATAAGTCACGTGCGGACGACGCAATAAGTCCGCGAGCGAATATTCACGCTCCAGCGCTTTGCCCACAATGCGCTCTGCTTCTGCATCGGCGACAATACGTGGATTGACCCAGGTCGACCGCAGCCGCTCCATTTCACGTGAAACAGCCTCTCGCTTTTTCTCAAACATCTGCCATTGGGCATCACTGACACAGCCAAGCCGACGTCCGATTTCAGTTAAGCGCATGTCTGCATTATCTTCACGCAGACTCAGGCGGAATTCAGCGCGGCTGGTGAACATACGATAAGGCTCTTGCACACCCTTAGTAATCAAATCATCAACCAATACACCAAGATAAGCCTCGTCGCGACGGGGGACCCAAGCGTCACGGCCTTGCGTCATCAAGGCGGCGTTCAAACCGGCCAGCATTCCCTGGGCAGCGGCTTCTTCGTAACCAGTGGTGCCATTGATTTGCCCCGCAAAAAACAAGCCCTGAATTTGGCGTGTCTCTAACGAGGTTTTCAAACCACGCGGATCAAAATAATCATATTCAATCGCATAGCCAGGACGCAGGATATAAGCGTCCTCCATGCCACGCATAGACCGCACTAACTCCAGCTGCACGTCAAACGGCAAGCTCGTTGAAATACCGTTTGGATAAAATTCGTTGGTGGTCAGCCCTTCCGGCTCAAGGAAAATCTGATGTGATTCTTTGCTGGCAAAACGATGAATCTTGTCTTCAATCGATGGACAATAACGCGGCCCCACTCCTTCGATCACACCGGTGTACATCGGGCTACGATCGAGACCAGCCCGAATAATATCGTGAGTACGCTCATTCGTATGGGTAATCCAGCATGGCAACTGACGCGGATGCATCGCCACATTGCCCATGACAGAGAACACCGGAATCGGATCGAGGTCACCGGGCTGCTCTTGCATGACCGAAAAATCAATACTACGACCATCTATTCGTGGTGGCGTACCAGTTTTCAAACGGCCTTGTGGCAAAGCCAGCTCCTTTAAACGGTTCGACAAGGAAACCGCAGGGGGATCACCAGCACGACCAGCAGAGTAGTTATTCAGGCCAACATGAATTTTTCCGTCCAAAAAAGTCCCCGCTGTCAGCACTACGGAACGGCTACGAAAACGGATGCCGACCTGCGTTACCGCACCAACCACCCGGTCGCCTTCAACCAGCAAATCATCTACCGCTTGCTGGAACAGCCAGAGATTCGGCTGATTCTCCAAACGACTACGTATCGCTTGCTTGTACAAAATCCGGTCTGCTTGTGCGCGGGTTGCCCGTACTGCAGGTCCTTTAGACGAGTTCAAAATACGGAACTGAATGCCCGCCTCGTCGGTTGCAATTGCCATGGCACCACCCATGGCATCAACCTCCTTGACCAGGTGACCTTTTCCTATGCCGCCAATAGACGGGTTACACGACATCTGTCCTAAAGTCTCAATGTTATGCGTCAGCAACAGGGTTTTTTGCCCCATGCGGGCTGAAGCCAAAGCTGCCTCAGTCCCGGCATGACCGCCGCCAACCACGATGACATCGAATTCTTTTGGATAATACATAGGAAATATCTGCTTTTTTTGGATTTCTCAGGGAGGCACGATTATAGAGGTTTTTTGCCTAAATTCTTCGCTGATCAATAATTTCAATCGAATCGATCATTAGATGTTTCACGTGAAACATCTAATTAAAGGCCATGAAATCCGCGAGTCTATTTATTTAGGAATTTTGCGAGCGCCGGCATAAACGCAAGAAGCAAGCCGAGCAACACCAACAGCAAAGAATAACGAGAGTCCAGATAATCCAACAAAGACGTGTTTTTCTTTACTGGCACAATAGGCTTTGGTTGCTTTGGTTCCGGGAATTTTTGTATCACCACCGGCGGTTTTTTTATGGTTTGCTCTGGCAATTTACTGGCCACGACTGGTTGGACCTCAGGCACAGACACAGGAGCAACAATCGTTTTGACCGGTACTTCTTTAATCAAAACCGGTTCCGATGGCACTAATTTTTCTATAGGCAAAACTACCGACTGAGGCTGACCTTGAACCTCAGAGGGTGGCAACGTCAGCGGCAGATAAAAATCAACCTCGGTTAACTGCCCGGCCTGTTCAGGCTCGGGGGTATGTGATGTCTCAATTCTTGTGGAAACCTTTTCCTGAGTATAGATAATCGGTTCTTCCAAGCGATCAATCGTATTCTCAATCAAATCTGGATACGGCGGCACAGGCTCACCAACCTCCACCTCCTCAACCTCGTCCAGCGGCACTAAGCCCTGAGCATGTAAATCATCAGTGCCGTACTCCTCCTCAGGCTGAAAGGAGAGCACAGAGACCGGATCGGAATCTTCCTGCCGCAAGAAACGATCCATCGCATCTGCCTCAACAATATCAGGCAACTGATTGTCTAGCGGAAACATCACTTCATACAACAATCCTTTGTCCGACAAACTCCTCAGTGCGCGGTCAAATCGTTCTTTTACCAGACTTTTTAATTTAGCCCTCAACTCGGCATAAGAGCTAACGCCATCGGCAATAATCAGTACCAAGCGCTCACTTTGCGTTAAGCCATGCTGCTTATTTTTAATTTCTGCCTTACCTAAATCCGTACGCTGAAATATGACTGCATCTGAATATGCCACGTCCGTCCCTTTAATATTGTTTCACGTGAAACAAATCGTTATCTAATAAAACCATCGTAAGTAGTTTTGCAAATCAGCGCCAGCACTACCAGCAAGAACATCTTTCGGACGAAGCCGCTGCCATATTTAATTGCCATGCGGCTACCAGACAACGATCCTAACACTCCACAAACCGCCATGGCTAAACCTGTTTGCCAAATAATGTGTCCGCTGTAACCAAACCACAACAAAGCCGCCGCATTGCACGCAACATTGATGATTTTAGCAACAGCGGAAGCGCTCAGGAAGTCATATCCGAACAAACGGACGAATAAGAACATTAAAAAACTACCCGTACCAGGACCGAAAAAACCGTCATAGAAACCAATGCCACCACCCACCAGCATCGCCATCCAACGCTCTTTATCCGCATGAAATAAAGGCGTATGCGACGTACCGAAATCTTTTTTCTTAAACGTATAAAGCGCCACCGCCACCAGAATGAATGGTAAGGCCTTACGCAAATAAGTCGGCGGCAAATGAGTTACCGTAAATGCTCCGGCAAACGATAAGATAAATGCCACCAAGGCAGCAGGCAGCACCATCGCCCAGCGCACCCTCACTGTCTACACATAATTCCGCGCAGCAACCGTGGTTCCCAAAATTCCCGCGAGCTTACTGGTGCCTAATAAAGTTGCAGGGGCCACATTCGGCAAAGCGACGAATAGGGCCGGGAGTTGTATCAGGCCACCACCACCAACCACTGCATCAACCAATCCAGCAAAAAAGGCGGCACCACCAAGCAATAAGATATCTGTCATTTTTAATAATAATTACGCAAAGCCAATCTTAATCGGATGGCAAATAGTTGAATTCTATTCAAGGCAACAGCATAGCAAGTCTTGCTACAATAAGGCTCAAGAGGAGAAGCCTGACCATGAATAATTTTGATTTTCGTACCGTCCCCTATCTCATCAGCCAGACCGGCGCTGCCAAGCAATTGGGCGATATCATCACGCAGCATTATCCGGAGATCAAACGGGTATTAATAGTGACAGATGCAGGCTTTTTAAGGACGGGTCTGATAGCGCCGGCGATGGCGAATCTAGAACAACGCGGCTTGCAAGTCAGTGTATTTGCCGACGTAGTCGCCGACCCACCAGAATCGGTAGTGCTTCACGCCGTCAGCAACGCAGAAAAATTAGAGATCGAACTAGTCGTCGGCTTTGGCGGCGGCAGCTCCATGGACGTGGCAAAGCTAATTGCCGTTTTGTCAGGCAGCCCCCAAGCGCTCGGCAGTATGTACGGCATCGGCAACGTCAAAGGCCAGCGCCTGCATTTGATCCAGATTCCAACGACAGCAGGCACCGGCTCTGAGGTGACACCTATCTCCATCGTCACCACCGGGGCAACGACGAAAATGGGCGTAGTCGCTCCGCAACTATATGCAGACATCGCCATTCTCGATGCAGAACTGACGATAGGACTCCCGACTAAAGTCACGGCGGCAACAGGGATTGATGCCATGGTACATGCGATCGAAGCCTATACCACCAAGCACAAAAAGAACCCCTTGTCCGATATGCTGGCACGTCAGGCTCTGACTTTGCTTTGGGGAAATATTGACGAAGCCTGCAAGAACGGCAGCAATCTCGCCGCACGCCAGGCCATGTTGCTGGGAGCCATGCTGGCGGGACAGTGCTTTGCCAATGCGCCGTGCGCCGCGGTACATGCCCTCGCGTACCCGATCGGTGGCATCTTTCATGTCCCGCATGGTCTGTCGAACTCACTAGTCTTGCCGCACGTATTGCGCTTCAACGCACCGAATGCAGCCGGGCAATATGCCGAGCTCGCCAGCATCATTGCGCCAGACGCACAAGGTAGTGACGAGGCCCGCAGTTCAGCCTTGATCCATGCGATGGAAGCACTGGCGCAACGGGTCGGGATAGAAACGCAGCTACGGCAAGTCGGCGTCACGGTGAATGACCTCGACCAGTTGGCGAACGACGCCATGTTGCAGACCCGTTTGCTAGGCAACAACCCGAGAGAGGTTAGCTTAGCCGATGCCCGCGCGATTTACGCTGCGGCGCTATAAAGCCTGTGAAGTGAAAAGCGGAAAATGAGAAGGGTGGCTGGAGACGCAGTATTGACGAGCCTCTCCAGCCTGCCCTGCCAGAAGGCGCGTGGATAGTGCGGCTCAGGGCTGCTCAATGTACAACCGTACTATTCTGACTGCCTTAACGCCTCTGCACCCTGCATCCGCCCGACCACCAAACCCTGCGTGATCAAAACCGGTCAGTTTCTGAGCTCTTCGACGTATTTCAGATACGTCGTATCAGTGGCGTTAACGATGTCTCAGGCGCGCCGGTAATGGCCGCTGGGAAGCTGGCTGTCTATCGCGATAAGCTGATTCAGTATGCCGGGTTCACCAAGCTGTATCAGAACCGCTTTTTGTAGCGCAAGCAAATGAAGATGTGAGCGCACTCGTTCGTGTTCAGCGGCGTGCTGCGCGAGCAAACTGGAGTTACTCAAGGAGTAAGAGCTTAATAACACATGCAATAGTTCGTGGAACAGAGTATCTGCTTTGTAGCGTAACGGTACAGGTGTTGCCGTAAAGCTCTTCAATGCATATCGCATATTAATACTGACACCGACCATCGATTGCGATGGCAGATCGCACAGCGACAAGTGCGCATCGATATCCGCAGGAAAAGACCTACCAGTAATCGTCTCAGCAGCCAGAATCATGCGGGGACCATGCTCTTGTCAGATTCCCTCGAATTCCGCTTTACGCAAGCTCAGTTCTGCTTTCCATTCATCCTTAATCGTAGCGTTACGCAAAAATGAACATGCAGAATCCATGGCCGGATTGTAGACAATATGCACTTGAGTCTGAGCCGCACAAGCCGGTTCAGCAGCAAGCAGGAATAAAGCAAGGACGAAAATAGACCGGATCATTGAATACGCTTTCACATGGCTCAAAAAGTAAGGCAACCTTCCCCACCGCGGTAACAATATCCGTTACCGTCGACAATTGACTTTACATTACTAGTTTAGCAACGATCAATAACGACGGCCAGCAACAAAAAGCCCCGACAAGTGCGGGGCTTTTTGTTTGTATATCTGACTCAACAATAATTTAACTGGCCTTGGTTTTTCCTGATCGGCTCAGCCATGCACCCAGCTCGCCAACGATGCCTTTACGGAAGGACAATACACAAACGATGAAAATCAATCCCGTCACAATGGTCACTGAGTCACCGAGGCTGCGGAACCAGTCAACCGACGTGAGATCCGCGATCAGGTTGCCCAGGTCGCCAAGTTTGTTTTCTAAAGCGATGATAATGATTGCACCGACAATCGGCCCCGCCAAGGTGCCTAAACCGCCCACCAAGGTCATCAATACGACCAAGCCTGACATAGACCAGTGCACATCGGTCAAGGTCTCAAAGCCGAGTACCAGCGTTTTGGTAGCGCCTGCCAGACCTGCCAGCGCCGCAGATAAGACAAAAGCCAACAACTTGTATTTATCCACGTCATAACCCAGCGAGATTGCACGCGGCTCATTTTCTTTCACCGCTTTCAATACCTGACCAAACGGCGAATGGATCGTCCTTACCACCAGTGCGAATCCGGCAATCGCAATCGCCAACACCACATAGTACAAAGTCAGATCAGAACTCAGATCCAGAGTGCCCAGCAACTTACCGCGCGGCACACCTTGCAAACCATCCTCACCGCCTGTGAATTTGGCCTGTAAAAAAACGAAATACAGCATCTGTGCCAGCGCCAGCGTGATCATGGTGAAGTAAATACCTTGACGGCGAATTGCCAGCAAGCCCATCACCAGGCCGATCAAGGCCGCAGCGCCGACGCCCAAGACAATCCCCAGCTCCGTTGGTAACCCGGCATCACGGATCGCCCATCCGGCGACATAACCCGCACCACCGAAAAAAGCCGCATGACCAAACGACAGCAGGCCGGTAAAACCAATCAGCAAGTTAAATGCGCAAGCGAATAAAGCGAAGCACAGCAGCTTCATCAGGAAGACCGGATAAATCAATAACGGCGCTGCCAGCAGGACGGCGAATGCGATGCCGTAACCAATTTTTTTATTCATAAACGCTCCGATTATTTTTCTTTGCCGAACAAACCGGCAGGGCGGATCATTAAGACAATTGCCATCACGATGAACACCACCGTCGCAGACAGTTCCGGATAAAACACGCGGGTCAGGCCTTCGATAATGCCCAGGCCAAGACCCGTCAGGATAGAGCCGAGAATAGAACCCATGCCACCGATCACAACCACCGCGAATACCGTGATAATCAGGTTCGATCCCATCAGGGGTGACACTTGTATCACCGGTGCCGCCAGCACGCCTGCAAACGCCGCTAAAGCCACGCCAAAGCCGTAGGTCATGGTTACCATCAAGGGAACATTGACGCCAAAGGCTTCTACCAGTTTAGGATTCTCAGTACCGGCCCGCAGATACGCACCGAGCTTGGTTTTTTCAATCACAAACCAGGTCGAGAAACAGACAGTCAGCGAGGCCACCACTACCCAGGCGCGATAGTTAGGCAAAATCATAAAACCGAGATTGGTCGCCCCCATCAGCGCATCGGGTACCGAATAAGGCTGTCCCGAGACACCATAGAAAGAGCGGAATAAACCTTCGAGCAGCAAGGTCAGGCCGAAAGTCAGCAGCAACCCGTA
The DNA here is from genome assembly GCF_049340165.1 of Undibacterium sp. Xuan67W. Classification (NCBI taxonomy): domain Bacteria; kingdom Pseudomonadati; phylum Pseudomonadota; class Betaproteobacteria; order Burkholderiales; family Oxalobacteraceae; genus Undibacterium; species Undibacterium sp. Xuan67W. The sequence continues at coordinate 215,421 of NZ_JBMPPN010000004.1, read as the reverse complement.
CAGATGATCGAGTTTATATAACCAGCGCAACATAGTTTTTTCGATGACGATGCCGAAGATTCCCACTAGCAAAGGCGCCGCAATCAGCATGATCCAGTAATTAATACCGAAGTAATTCATGCCCATCCATGCTAGAAAAGCGCCCATCATATACAAGGCACCATGCGCAAAATTGATCACATTCAGCAGACCGAAAATCACGGCCAGACCGAGTGACAACATGGCGTAAAAAGAGCCATTCACCAACCCCAGCAGCAACTGGCTGAGCATCGCTTGAAGCGGGATACCAAATATTTCCATGGCACTCTAAAGAAAAATACCCCGAACAACCGGGATAGATAGCTGATTCAAAAAAACTGATGCAGACGGGATAAAACAGATCTGCCCAAGCTCACCTTTAAGCAAATTTGCGTCCCCGTCTACCACATAATTTACGTTCTTGCTGCCACCTCATCTGTCACGTTGTTAACAACATGGTTGACGGATAACTTCAAACCGGCCAATCCGTTTGCCTGCCCCTCCCCCTTCACTTGCTTAGGGGAAAGGGGGCCAGCCCCTGGCTGGACCGGCAGGCTGAGATACGCTGACATGAGAAGAAAAAGGTTTCAGCACATACTTTTTTTACTTACGCCCAATTACTTCCAGGCAGCGCACTTACTTTCCGCTTTGGTCGTGAATGCCTGTTCACCCGGAATAGTCTGTACCACTTTGTAGTAATCCCATGGATACTTGGACTCAGACTGGGACTTCACCTGCATCAGATACATGTCATGAATCATGCTGCCATCGCCGCGGATCGTGCCGTTTTTGGCATACATGTCATTGATTTTCATGCTGCGCAATTTCGCCAATACTTTATCGGTATCATCGCTGCCCGCTGCTTTCACAGCGTTCAGATATTGCAAGGTAGCGGAGTAATCAGCAGCTTGCAGGCTCGACGGCATTTTTTTCATTTTGCCGAAATAGCGACGTGCCCAGGTGCGGGTTTCTTCATTCGCATCCCAGTACCAGCTATCCGTCAGATACATGCCCTGAGTCAGGTTCAGCGTCAGGGAATGCACATCATTGATGAACATCAACAGACCCGCCAGCTTCATGGTTTTGGTCACGCCAAATTCATTCGCGGCTTTAATCGCATTGATAGTGTCGCCGCCGGCATTAGCCAAACCAAGAATTTGCGCTTTTGAAGCTTGCGCCTGCAACAGGAAAGACGAGAAATCTGATGCCGATAACGGGTGACGCACAGCACCCGCCACAGTACCACCAGCCGCTTTCACGACGGCCGTAGTATCACCTTCCAGCGATGCACCGAATGCATAATCCGCTGTCAGGAAATACCAGCTTTTGCCGCCTTGCTTAACGACAGCAGAGCCTGTGCCTTTTGCGAGTGCCACCGTGTCATATGCATAGTGAATGGTATAAGGTGTGCATTCTTCGTTAGTCAGACGTGCTGTGCCTGCACCAATGGAGATAAAGGTCTTTTTCTTCTCCAAGGCAACCTTGGACATGGCCAGACCTGTGCCGGAATTGGTACCGCCAATCAGCATATCAACGCCGTCGCGGTCGAACCATTCACGCGCTCTGCTTGCTGCGATGTCCGCTTTGTTTTGATGATCAGCGGTCACGAGTTCGATTTTTTTACCCAGAACCGTGCCGCCAAAATCAGCAATCGCCATCTTGATCGCTTCAGCGCCACCCTGGCCGTCGATATCGGAATACAGGCCAGAAACGTCGGTAATAAAACCGATCTTGACGACATCGCCAGAAACCTGTGCAGAGGCGGTGCCGGATAATGTTGCCAGTGCGGCAGAGACCGCCAGTGCTGCTACTTTATATGTTGTTTTCATGTGTCTTCTCCAATCATTTTATCAATTTGAACTGCTTATATAGTATGAAAACTAAGTACAAAAACTAAGTACAGAAATTAAGTCAACTACGCACCACTCTTACTTATCACGAAACTGATTCCCTATCTAATCACACACCCAATAATTCATTCAGCACGGACATCTTGTCCTGCAACTCGGCTGCGGCAAAAGTTTCGACAATTTGCCCGTGCTCCATCACATAAAACCGGTCTGCCAGCGGTGCTGCAAAACGGAAATTCTGTTCCACCATAATGATCGTATAACCCTTAGCTTTTAACGTCGTAATCATACGAGCCAGCGCCTGCACGATGACTGGTGCCAGACCTTCCGAAATCTCATCGAGCAGTAATAGGCGCGCGCCGGTACGCAGGATACGCGCCACTGCCAGCATCTGCTGCTCACCACCGGACAAACGTGTACCCTGACTGTTTTTACGCTCCGCCAGATTCGGAAACATCGCGTAGATATCATCGATCGACATACCTTGATCTTTGCTTGATACCGACGGTGGCAGCATCAGGTTTTCTTCGGTCGACAAAGAGGAGAAAATGCCGCGTTCTTCGGGGCAATAGCCAACGCCCAGATGAGCGACCTTGTACGTAGGCAGGCCAATTGCCTCGACCCCATTAATCTTGATCGAGCCTTTGCGTGCGCCAGTCAATCCCATGATGGCGCGCATCGTGGTGGTACGGCCGGCACCGTTGCGACCCAGAAGCGTTACGACTTCGCCGGGATTCACGACCAGATTAACGTCATGCAAAATATGCGATTCGCCGTACCAGGCTTGCAAATTCGTGATCTGTAACGCTGGCGTTGTACCGGATGTGGCAGAACTCGCGGATGTATCGGCTGACATGGTTGCAACACTCATACGTGTGCTCCTTCGAGTTCAGCTGAGGTACTGCCCATATAGGCTTCCATGACTTTCGGATTTTTAGACACTTCTTCGTAGCGGCCCTCCGCCAGCATGGCGCCGCGCTGCAAGACGGAGATTTTGTCGCAGATACCCGAGACCACGCTCATATTATGTTCCACCATTAATATCGTGCGCCCTGCCGATACCTTCTTGATCAGCTCAGTCACGCGGTGTACATCCTCATGTCCCATCCCTTGCGTCGGCTCGTCAAGCAGCATCATTTCCGGCTCCATCGCCAGGGTCGTGGCGATCTCCAGCGCGCGCTTGCGTCCATAAGGTAAATCAACGGTAATTGTGTCAGCAAATTCGGTCAGATCTACCTGCGCCAGCAGCGCCATCGCCTGATCATTGAGGCGCGCTAGACTTGCTCCGCTTTTCCAGAAATGAAAAGAGGTACCAAGCTGGCGTTGCAAGCCAATCCTCACATTCTCCATCACACTCAGATGCGGAAACACCGCCGAAATCTGGAATGACCGGATGATGCCCTGACGTGCAATCTGCGCCGGCTTGGCTGCCGTGATATCGCGACCGTTAAACAGGATCTGTCCCGAGGTTGGCACCAGAAACTTAGTGAGCAAATTAAAACAGGTAGTTTTACCGGCACCGTTAGGGCCGATCAATGCATGAATATGTCCACGCTGCACTTGCAGGTTGACATCGCTAACTGCGGTAAAGCCCTTGAACTCTTTGGTCAAATGCTTTGTCTCTAGGATGACATCGGTCATCTGGTCTCCTTTTTGCCTGCGTAGTTTCATTACGAACTGCACTATGACAACCCTGTTGGCTTTTTATTTTTTAATGACCAAAGGGGCTTTTTATTCTATTTTTAGCGATTTTTATCGCGTTTTTATTACCTTTTATATTACCCATCGCCGTAAGTATTCAACAATACGGTATAACTACTGTAAGTAGTAACCACAGGCTTTTATCCCTGTTTTCCTGAAGTATTAAAACATACTATTTCATGGTGTCCCATCAAGAAATACATGACCAATTATTTGCTCAGTTGTCTGTTGATTTGTTTATTTATGGACACACTCAGAACGCTATTTAGGCGCAGCCGCCAATATCATTCTGGCGGCTTTTTCTGCAATCATCAATGTCGGTGAATTGGTATTGCCCGAGGTGATGGTCGGCATGATGGATGCGTCAGCAACCCGCACGCCACGCAGACCCACTACACGCAATTCACTATCGACCACCGCCTGTTTATCCGTGATCACGCCCATCTTGCAAGTACCAACCGGGTGAAAAATCGTCGTCCCGATGTCGCCTGCGGCACGAGCTAACTCTTCCTCAGTACGGAACTGCGCACCAGGTTTCATTTCTTCTGGGGCATATTTTTGCAAGGCGGGTGCAGCAACGATTTTGCGCGTCAGTGTCAGCGAGTCAGCGGCAATTTTTCTGTCCTCGGCTGTACTCAGATAATTCGGCGTAATCTTCGGTGCCGATAAAGGGTCGCTGCTGGCGATGCGTACATGGCCGCGGGATGTCGGACGCAGATTGCAGACGCTCGCCGTAAAAGCAGGGAAGGAATGCAGAGGGTCGCCAAATTTTTCCAGCGTCAATGGCTGTACGTGATATTGCAAATTTGGTGTGGCCTGACTCGAATCGGAGCGGGTAAAAGCACCCAGCTGGGACGGCGCCATCGACATAGGACCGCTCTGTTTTAGCAGGTATTCAAGTCCGATACTAGCCTTGCCTAGCCAGCTATTCGCCATCATGTTCAGGGTTTTAGCACCGCTGATTTTAAACGCAGAACGGATTTGCAAATGGTCTTGCAGGTTTTCACCCACGCCCGGCAAATCATGTACTACCGGCACGCCCAACTGGTGTAAATGGGCGCCGTTTCCGATACCAGATTGCTGAAGAATCGCTGGGGAGCCGATCGCGCCAGCGGCCAGCACGACCTCGCGGGAGGATTCTGCGGACCATTCCTTACCGCCACCGATAAACTCTACGCCGCTACATACCTTGCCCTGCGCACTGTCCGTAAATTGCAGACGTTTGACCTGGCAGCCCGTCATGATAGTCAGGTTGCCGCGTCCTGCTGCTGGCTTTAGAAAAGCCTTAGAGGCGTTCCAGCGTATGCCACGTTTTTGGTTCACATCAAAATAGCCGCAACCGTCATTATCGCCGCGATTAAAGTCGTCAGTTTTCGGAATGCCAACCTGAGATGCCGCCTCACGGAATGCATCCAGAATCTCCCACGACAATCTTTGCTTTTCAACCCGCCATTCACCGCCTGCGCCGTGCATTGTGCTGGCACCGCCATAATGGTCTTCGCTCTTTTTAAACAGCGGCAATACCTGATCCCAGCGCCAGCTGGCGTCACCGCTCTGCTCTGCCCAGTGCTGGTAATCCTGCTCCTGTCCGCGCATATAAATCATGCCGTTGATCGACGAGCAACCACCCAATACTTTGCCACGCGGATAAATCAGGCTGCGGCCGTTCAGACCCGGCTCGCTCTCGGTACGAAACATCCAGTCGGTACGCGGGTTGTTAATGCAATACAGGTAACCGACCGGGATATGAATCCAGACATAGTCGTCCTTGCCACCGGCCTCCAGCAGCAAGACTTCGTTGTCAGGATTCTGCGATAAGCGATTCGCCAGTACGCAACCTGCCGTACCTGCGCCAATGATGATGTAGTCGTATTTGCCAGCGGATTGCATAGTCTCTTATGTTGATTGGTGTTGCTGTAATTCGGTGATCAGCGTGGCGATCAGGCCCGCGGCTGACATCTTGCGCACGCGATGCGCACCCTGACCGGCCCACATCGACATCAGTTCGGTGTCATTGGTCTTGGCCGCATGCGCACGCAGGCTGCCGGTCAGGGCGTTTTGTATAGGATAAGCAGGGACTTGTTGTGCGACCGTCTGCATGGTTTGCATAAAGCGATTCCGCACGCCGCGGGCAAGTCGACCGGAGAAAGCACGGGTCTGCATAGTTGCCTCCTCGCCCTCAGCGGAATTACCGCTAGCCAGCTCCAGCAGCTTTGCCTTATACGCCGGATGGATCGCGGCTTCATCCGTGGTCAAAAACGCGGTGCCCATCTGCACCATCTGCGCACCCGCTTGCAAGGCTTCTGCAATATCGCCACCATGCATGATGCCGCCTGCCAGAATCAGCGGCACATGGCTGTGCGATTTCACTTGCTGCAATAAGGCCATGGCGCTCAGGGTTGCCTCTTCTTGCTTGCCGATAAAAGTGCCGCGATGACCACCGGCCTCGACGCCTTGCAGACAGATCGCATCAGCGCCCATGGCTTGCCAGACTTGCGCCTCGGCCAGATTGGTCGCCGTGCCAACCACCAGAATCCCTGCGTCATGCAGACGCTGAATCTGGCTCGCATGCAAGATGTCAAATGTGAAGCTGGCAACCGCCGGACGCGCGATCAGCAAGGCATCAAGCTGCGCATCAAAGTCCTCGCACCAGCGTGTCGGCGTTGGCAGAGCATTCCATCCAAGCGACATCCAGATCGGCTGCAATAATTGTTTTGCGGATTCGAGTGCCGCATAATCGATTTGAGGTCGTGTCTGGACGAATAAATTAATCGCGAAGGGTTTGTCAGTCAGGCGACGGATATGCTCCGCCTGCTCAATGATTGCCAGCGGCGTCAGCAAGGGCCCGGCAAGCGATCCGAGGGCGCCGGCATTCGACACCGCAGCGACCAGTTCAGGCGTGGTAGCACCACCGGCCATCGGCGCCTGAATAATCGGATGAGAACAAAGTTGCGTGATCTTCATGGAATTTGACTCCAAAGTAAGCGTCCGGCATGATTTTACATACTAAGGGAGAGTATCAGTATCGTCAGGCCGATTCCGCTTATAAACAAAGCGGAATCGGCATTCAACCAGCGATACTCCCCTAAAATATCTTATTTCGCAACCGGCATGGTGAACTCTGCACCCTTGGCGATGCTGTCAGGCCAGCGCTGCATGATCGATTTGTAGCGCGTGTAAAAACGGATGCCTTCTTCGCCATACGCATGCTGATCGCCAAACAATGAGCGTTTCCAGCCACCAAATGAATGCCACGCCATCGGCACTGGAATCGGTACGTTAATGCCCACCATCCCAACCTGAATCCGGCGTGAAAATTCACGCGCCGTGTTGCCGTCCGAAGTGAACAGCGACACGCCGTTGCCAAACTCGTGACGGTTAATCAGTTCAACTGCGCTGGCAAAATCCGGTACCCGCACCACACACAGCACGGGGCCAAAAATTTCTTCACGATGGATTTTCATACCCTCTTTGACATGATCAAACAGCGTGCCGCCGAGGAAGAATCCACCTTCATGTCCCGGCACTGTCAGGCCGCGACCGTCGACCAACATCGTCGCCCCTTCGGCGATACCGTCAGCAATATAGCCTTCGATTTTTGCCTTATGGATTGCGGTCACGACCGGTCCCATTTCTGCATCGGCTTCCATTCCGTTTTTGACGATCAGTGCCTTCACACGCGGAACTAAAGCATCGACCAGTTTGTCTGCCACATCACCCACCGCAACGGCCACAGAAATCGCCATGCAACGTTCGCCTGCCGAGCCGTAAGCCGCGCCCATCAGGGCGTCTACCGCCTGATCGAGATTCGCGTCCGGCATCACAACCAGATGATTTTTTGCCCCACCCAGCGCTTGCACCCGCTTGCCCATGCGCGTGCCTTCGCTATAAATATATTCTGCAATCGGGGTCGATCCGACAAAGGAAATGGCCGACACATCAGGATGTTGCAACAACCCATCGACCGCCAGTTTGTCACCCTGCAGTACGTTGAAAACGCCGTCCGGCAAACCAGCTTGCTTGAGTAAATCGGCGATCAGTAAAGAGCAGGAAGGGTCACGTTCTGACGGCTTTAAAATAAACGTATTACCAGTCGCAATCGCCAGCGGCGCCATCCACATCGGCACCATGAACGGGAAGTTAAATGGCGTTATCCCGGCAGTCACACCGAGCGGTTGACGCAGGTTGTAGTTATCGATACCGCCTCCGATGTTGTCGGAGAATTGTGTTTTCAAGAGTTGCGGCATGCCACAGGCAAATTCGACAATCTCAATTCCGCGAGTCACTTCCCCCATCGCATCCGACAGCACCTTGCCATGCTCTTGCGTGATCAGCGTCGCGATCTGCTTGTGATGCTGGTCCAGCAACTCTTTGAACTTGAACATCACCCGCGCGCGTTTCAGCGGCGCTGTCTCCGCCCAGGCTGGTGCAGCAGCTTTGGCAGCCGCCACGACCGCGTTCACATCATCCGTCGTCGCCAGCACGACCTTCGCACTGACCACCCCGGTTGCCGGGTTAAACACCTCTTGCTGACGCTCACCAGCGGAAGGATGAACAACGCCGTTTATAAAATGCTTGATCAAAGGGCTGGAGGAAGGGGTAGCGGACATAAGCAAACCTTTTAGGTAATATTTAAATGTTCATATAGACTAACCCAGTGTTCAAGCCAAATCCAATGAGTTATTATCAAATCTAATATAAGCAACACTAATAATGGAGACCACAAGATGGATCTCGTTCAACTCAAAGCCTTCGTCACCGTCGCCAGAGAGGGCAACCTGACGCGGGCCGCAGAACGCCTGCATGTAACCCAGCCTGCCGTGAGCCTGCAAATCAAATCGCTACAGCAGAGTCTGGGACTGCAATTACTGCATCGCACATCCAGCGGCATGACCCTCAGCAACGACGGCGTAAAACTTTTGCCCCATGCCGAGAGGGTACTTGCGAGCATGGCCGATTTTCAGCAAGCCGCCGATACCCTGCATTCAACATTAACAGGCGAGCTGGCGATCGGCACGATACTTGATCCTGAATTCACACGGCTAGGCGTGTTTTTAAAACGACTGGTGGAATCCTATCCTCAGCTTTCCACCAGATTACAACACGGTATGTCAGGCTCTGTCCTCCAGCAAATACGGGCGGGCTTGCTTGATGTTGGCTTTTATCTGGGCCAGCCGCCGGACGATGGCAAAACGCAATACCATGCACTAACATTGACCCATTTCACCTACCGTGTGGTTGCACCTGAGGGCTGGAAAAGCCGGGTCACCGGAAAGGATTGGGCGGCGCTGGCGCAACTGCCATGGATATGGACGCCACCCGAATCAACGCACAACCGTCTGTTGAGCAGAGTCTTTGCCGACCACCACGTGACGCCAAATAAAGTAGCGCTGGTCGATCAGGAGCCATCGATGCTCGACCTAGTTAAATCCGGTGTCGGCCTGAGTTTGCTACGCGATGCGATTGCCATCCGCGAAGCGCACGCTCACGGATTAGTGATTGCCGATGCCGTCAACCTGTCGACCGAACTGAGTTTTATCTGCCTGGAAAAGCGCCAGAACGAAGCAACGATTGCGGCGGTTTTTGCCCTACTTAAACTGTGCTGGGGTCTGGAATAAGCACGAAAAATCCGACATAACGCGACTGAAGTGATGCCAAAAAGGACACAGACAAGGTCTCATTTCTGTCCTATAATCTTCCACCGATTTCGCGCTCCATATGCGCGTTCCACACAAGGCTAACTGATGTACTTACTGACGTGCTCAAGTAGTAAACCGCAAGTGAAAGCACTAGCAGCCCTGCTGCTTAGCTTGCCCTTGCTGGCACAAGCAGAAAGCATACGTCTGGTCATTCAGGAATTTGCACCATTCACCCATACTGATCCCAAGTCCAACGAGATCAAAGGTTTTCTGACCGACAAGGTGATGGAAATCATGAAGCGAGCAGGCGAATCCCCGACTATCGTCAGCACTTCACTGGCGCGCGGCTACCAAGCCACATTAAACGAAGAAAATACTTGTCTGTTCGGATTTCGTCGTACGCCGGACAGAGAAACACTGTTTAAATGGGTCGGTCCGCTGACGACGGATACCTGGGTTTTATACACCAAAAAATCCGATACCCGCAGTTTAAAAAATTTTGAAGACGCGAAGGCTTTTAGCATCGGCTCTTATAAAAATGCGGCAACCGGCCTTGAACTCGCCAAACAAGGTTACAAAATAGAATTCGCCAGCGAAGATGACGACAATCCGCGTCTGCTGGTGAATGGCAGGATCGATTACTGGATCGTGTCCGAACTACACGGCATGCAAATGGCGCAGGAGCAAGGATTCTGGAGCGATATCAAACGCGCCATCAAATGGCGCAATGTAGATCTGTATATGCTCTGTAATGCCAAAATGGACAAACAGCGCATCGACCGGTTTAATGAGCTGAATAAAGAAGTTGATCGCGAAGGCTATATGGAAAAAATCACGCGTAACTACGGAGCCAGATAATGGCCAGCTTACGCTCAACGCGCGCCAGTGCTGCCGTCATGCGCCTGAAAGACAGAAGCAATAATGCCCCGTATTCCATGGTCAGCACTGCCGACGGACGCTTCTATCTGGTACTCGCCAATGCCTCCGGCGATAACGAAAAACTCAATGAACCTTTAGAGTTGGATGCCTTTGTCGCCTTCGTCAACGGGGTCAGCAAACAAGCACCGAAAAAAGCCAGCAAACTCGATATCGCTTTCGAAGCAAAACTACGCAATAAACTTTAAGGAGTTGCCTCATGAACCGTCGTGTCATCACTAGTCTCGTAGTCGGTATCGCCAGCCTCATCGCGCTCGCACCAGCCAGCGCACAAACTGCAGCGCCTGCCGATGCCGGTCCGAAAAAAATGGATTTGCAAAAAATCGATACCAAGGTCGGCACTGGCAAAGAAGCCGTCGCTGGCAATACTGTGACCGTGCATTACAGCGGCTGGCTGCTTGACCCGAAAGCGGACAAACAACACGGCATGATGTTCGACAGCTCGGTCGGAGATAAACCATTCACCTTCCAGCTCGGTACCGGTCGCGTCATCAAGGGCTGGGATCAAGGCGTTGCCGGGATGAAGGTCGGTGGCAAACGCACTATCATCATTCCGCAAGATCTTGGTTATGGCGCGCGTGGCGCTGGCGGCCGGATTCCACCATATGCGAATTTGATTTTTGATATTGAATTACTTGAAGTCAAATAGTTCCATAGTCAAATAAAACGTACGGCGGCGCATGCAAAAACGGGAGCTCAATTATCTGACGGCTTATCCTGCTGCAATTCAGCAGCAGGTTCAGGACCTGATCGCAAGCGAACAGCTAGCCAGTCTGCTCCGTAAAAAATACGCCTCCGCACATCAAATCCGTACCGACAAAGCGCTCTACCAATACGTACAAGATTTAAAGAGCACCCATCTGCGTAATGGCGATCAGATCAGCAAAGTTCATTTCGACAGCAAGATCAAAGTGATTCAGCATGCGCTGGGGCAGCACACGTTCATCTCCCGGGTCCAGGGTAATAAGCTCAAATCCAAACACGAGATTCGCATTGCCACCTTATTCAAACAGGTGCCGGAAGAATTTTTAAAAATGATCGTCGTGCATGAGCTCGCTCACCTGAAAGAAAAAGAGCATAACAAAGCCTTCTATCAACTATGCAGCTACATGGAACCGCAGTATCACCAGTACGAACTGGATTTGCGGCTCTACCTGACGCAGATCGACACCTTCGGCGGTGAGGTCTGGAACTGACAACCTACGAGCAAGACATCGATGAGCACGATCGCCAACAAGCCACAACCTCCCTACTACGCCGTCATCTTCACATCCAACCGCACAGAAGGCGACGATGGCTATAACGATATGGCTGACACCATGTTAAAACTAGCCATGCAGCAACCTGGATTTCTGGGCGTAGAATCCGCCCGTGCGGAAGTCGGGATTACTGTCTCCTACTGGGCAGATTTGCACGCCATCAAACAATGGAAAGCTAATGCCGACCATCTGGAGGCGCAACAATTGGGCAAAGAGAAATGGTATTCCTCGTATAAAACACGGATTAGCAAAGTGGAATTTGATTACGGGATGTGAGCCACTGATATTGAAAATTGGTACAATCCCTGGCAGTCAGTTAAGTCGAATCAGGTGGGTATCAGACGAGCATCAATCGCCCCTTTTTCCACATGGCGGCCTTGGTCGTCATTGCATCGCCAGCGATGCGGCGTCCTCCCGCCTTGCCAGGCCAAAAATCCATCGATGTCTACTCCACCAAGGCAACCTGACTGACCACTAGCCTCATTTTCAGCACCGCCCACAACGTATTTTTTCATCTCACAGGAGAAAACATGCCATTTCTTGGTATTGGTCTACATGTCTTAGTCGCGCTGTTTTTTGCTGTGCATGCGATCCGCTCGGGCCAGCAAATCTACTGGCTGCTGATTCTTTTTTCATTTCCGCTGCTTGGCAGTATCGTGTATTTTTTCGCCATTTATATGCCGAATTCCGGACTGGAATTCGGTGCAAAAAAAGTCGTCGCCGCAGCGGCAAAAACACTGGATCCGACCCGCGAATTGCGCGAAGCCCGTACCGCTTTTGAGTACATACCCACCGCACAAAATCAGATGCGACTGGCCTTAGCTTTACTAGAAACAGGCAACGCGGAAGAAGCCGCAAGTAACTACGAGGCCTGCCTCAAAGGTCCTTTCGCTGCCGACCCGGAAATCAAATTTTGCGCCGCCCGCGCGCTGACCGAGAGTGGCCGTTACGCCACGGCGATCAGCCATCTGCAAGAGATCCGCAACAAGGACGCCGGTTTCCGCGCCGCTCAGGTCAGCTTGCTACTCGCACGGGCATTTGCCGGAGCCGAGCGGCATGCCGATGCCAAAACAGAGTTCGAATCAGCAATGCATCACTTTGGCGGCTTTGAAGTCGCTGCCGAGTACGCCATCTGGGCATATGGCAACGGTGATACGGCGATTGCCAGCAAGTTGCAGTCAGAAATAGATCAGCAGATGAAACGCTGGAACAGTCATACCAAGGATATCAACCGGGCTTTGCTTCGTCGTCTGAATGCCGCAAAAGGGCAATAAGCTGACGTCGCCTCATATGACTCCTATCGACTTATATCACCGCACAACAAGATAAAAAAATGACGTCTCGTTTGAGAACATCATCAGCGCTTGAACGGTGAGTGCCGCACCCGTCTAAAAAGCTCCATCCGTCATTGCTCTGACGCGCGCTTACGGGTCTGGCACTATCTACCGCTGCTTTTGCCAGATGATTTCGTTTGAATAAATCGCGTAAAAAAAAGCGCAGATCGCGGCCACGGTGATAATTGTTCCGGCAAAAAACCAGAAGCTCAATCCGGTCGGGAAAATCGCCTGATACCAGCCGATGATGCTCATCGCCATCATCCCGCCGTAAGAGAAATTCAGCAGGCGCTGTTTTTTCTGTAATACACCGACAGCTAGGCAGCCAAGTACCGTCACAGACAAGGTAAAACTGATCGCTTCTAACATGATGTCCCCCTTTCTTTTCTGTTCGTTATAAATTCACTAAACCGGCATGTAGCAACACCTTTGCAGTGTCAGCGGCAACTATATCAATCCGCATCACGCGAGTCGGGCTTGTCATTTTCATCAAGTTTGTTAAAACTCTTGATAATTTACTATAACAAACTTGGTTATTATTACTAGCTTTTTTATTATGATTTGTGTTGTTATCCGCGAACAATCGATTCTGCGGTGCAGCATGTAAAGTGTTTCGCCCGATTTACACTTACTTCTTACACTTACTGGTTGAATACAAAAACCACAAACTCCAAAGACACTAACCATGACCTATCTGCTCGCTCTCGACCAAGGCACATCCAGCTCCCGCAGCATTTTGTTTGACCGTGCCGGGGCGATCGTGGCGACCGCACAGCAAGAGTTCCGGCAACTGTTTCCGCAACCGGGCTGGGTCGAGCATGATGCGATGGAAATCTGGCAAAGCCAGTTGGCGACCTGCAAGGAGGTGCTTCATAAAAGTGGTGTCGCCGCCAGTGAGATTGCAGCCCTCGGCATCACCAACCAGCGTGAAACCAGTATCTTGTGGAACCGCAAGACCGGCATGCCGGTGGCGAATGCGATTGTCTGGCAAGACCGCCGCACTGCCGCGTATTGTGATGAGCTTCGCAGTCAGGGCTGGGCAGAACGCATACAGCAAAAAACCGGCCTGATTCTGGATCCGTATTTTTCCGCCAGTAAAATCAAATGGCTGCTCGATCATGTCCCCGATGCACGCCAGCAAGCCGAGCGTGGTGAACTGGCATTCGGTACCGTTGATACCTGGCTGGCCTGGCAACTAAGCGAGGGCCAATTGCATGTCAGCGACGTGAGCAATGCTGCGCGGACGATGCTCTGGAATATCCATGAGGGTCGATGGGATGACGAGCTCCTCTGTTGTTTTGATATACCGCGCGCGGTTTTGCCTGAAGTCTATGCATCGAGTCATCGCTTCGGCAATGCGACAATTTTTGACCAGCCGGTTCCGATAGCCGGTATCGCTGGCGATCAGCAATCCGCTTTGTTCGGGCAAGCCTGCTTTCAATCCGGCATGGCAAAAAATACCTATGGTACGGGTTGCTTTATGTTGCTGCACACCGGCAGCGTCTGCGCGACTTCGCATAATGGCCTGATCAGTACCTCGGCCTGTCAGACCGGCGAGCAGCGCCAATATGCGCTTGAAGGCAGCGTATTTATCGGTGGCGCTGTGGTGCAGTGGCTGCGCGACGGATTAAAAGCGATACAGCATTCACCGGACGTGGAGGATCTGGCGACGACCGTGCCGGATTCGCGTGGCGTGGTGTTTGTACCGTCGTTTACGGGGCTCGGTGCGCCGTATTGGGTACCCTCCGCAAAAGGCGCGATCCTCGGTCTGACGCGTGGTACCACGGTGGCACATATTGCCCGCGCCGCACTGGAGTCAATCGCGTTTCAGAGCACCGCGTTGTTGCAGGCCATGACTAGGGATGCCGTCGCGCCGATCACCGAATTACGGGTTGACGGCGGTGCCGCAGCCAATAATCTGCTGTTGCAATTTCAGGCGAACTTATTAGGTATTCCGGTGATACGACCCAAGGTCACCGAGACCACCGCACTGGGCGCGGCGTATCTTGCCGGTCTGGGTGTGGGTATCTACGACAGCGTGGAAGAATGCGCGGCACAATGGCAAATGGAACGGACTTTTTTACCCGCCATGAGCCGCGATCAGGCCGGTGAATTAATGCAGCAATGGAATGTTGCGGTTGGTCGTGTGCGCTAAGTGTGCGCTAATCTTGGTTCGTTAAGACGCGATAGAAGACCATACCGGTAAAAACTCAAGGTACTGCATCAATGCTGATTAACCCAAAGATTCCAGTGCACCATTGACTGCCTTCACACGGTCACCAACGCGCCAGCCGTTTTGCGGATAAGTACGCAGGCTGCCGTCATCCATGCGGACTTTGACTTGATAAACCGTGTTCGTGCCGGATCTTTTTTCTACTTCATTACCGGCATAACCGCCGCCGACAGCACCGGCAACCGTCGCCAGTGTACGTCCGTTGCCGTTACCCACCTGATGCCCCAGAATACCGCCTAACACCGCACCCGCTGCGACGCCGATACCGCTAGGTTTGGCTTGTTGCTGAACGGTATGGATTGCTTCTACACGTCCGCAATTCGCACAAATCGTTTTATTCGTTAAGGTGTCGTTGGACGTATCAGACGCAAGCTGATTATTCGCGGCGGGCTGATGTGATGCGCCTGAATTGCGACGCGGTGCATCGACGGGATACGGTGAGCGGTCAACCACAGGAGCATGCAGTTTGTCGCCAGGGGCAGTACCATTTTGCGCGGTATTTTGCGTCATATTCTCTGGCTGTGACAGACTGCTACCAGAGGCCATCGGATCTTGAGGATTGCCATGCCCTTGCGAGCTGGGGATCACCCCTGTAATTGCGGCGACACCGACCAGGGACAGCAAGGTAACAGATACCGCCGCGGCTGCCAGCAAAGGGTGGATACGACGTGGAGATGGTGTGTTTTCCATATTTGAGCTTGGTAGTTGTAACAAACTCAGTATAGAAGTGCCTACGATCAAAAAATAGACGAGAGATGTGTCATCTGTAATCCTTTGTAAAACCGCATGACACTTGTTATTTTTGCCAAATGTGCGCAGAATGATTTCGCCATAAGCCGGTCAATTCCACTGGAGAGATTACGATGAAACTACTAAAACGCATTCTGGGTACGCTGCTTGCACTGGTTATTATCATTCTCGCAGTTGCCTTTGCACTGCCAAACGACTATGGCGTATCACGCAGTATCGTGATCAACGCGCCTGCTGAAAAAATTTATCCCATGATCGTCACGACCAAAGAATGGCAAAAATGGTCGGTCTGGAACCAGCGCGATCCCGCCATGGTCATGACATTCACCGGTCCAGAAGCAGGCAAAGATGCCGCTTGGGACTGGCAGAGTAAAAGTCAGGGCAACGGTGGCATGAAATCCACCAATGTAGTCAAGAACCAGCAAATCGATTACGAACTACACTTCGAGGGCATGGGCAATCCATCGACCGGCAGCTTCATTTTTGAACCGCAAGGCAATGCCACCAAAATCACCTGGACCATGAAAGGGACCAGCGAGGGGAACGTGTTCACCAAATTGTTTGTCCCGTTCATGGATAAACTGATAGGGCCAGATTTTGAAGCCGGATTAAATAACTTGAAGAAACTTGTTGAATAGAAATAGAATAGCAAGCTTTGTTGCGAAAGCTGCAATCTTCAGGGAGATTTGCTGTGGCGGATACGGGCAGTTTTCCTGGGCTGCTCTTATATACTGGGTCCTAGTATAAATTTATTCGCTCGATATAAGAGCGGGGACAGGCATGTTTTGAGAAAAAACAGGGGAGTATCTGCTATTGCACTGAAACCGCACTGACTAGTTTGTATCTGTAGCGTCTCTGGGTGTTCTTCCGTTCTTAGTTCCCCATAATCGCCTTGTTCCTGAGCAGTGCTGTTTTAAACTCCCAGATTCCAAACTCTCAGATTCGCCTAATTTTTTCGTTCTACTTTTTCACGATGCAAACACTGCTGCTTACGACGGATGCTGAATTTGATGCTGTAGAACCGTCATGGCGCAGCCTTGAGCAGCAACTTGTTCAGCTATTGCCTTTCCAGACCTATGACTGGAACCGTTGCTGGTGGCGCGTGTTTGCTGTCCAGACGCTGGTTCGCAAGGATAGGTTAGCCATCGTCACTTTGTACGATCAGGATCGGCTGGTAGGCATCGCTCCTTTGCTCATTTCATGCATCGGTATTGCGGGCGCGGCGCTATACCGCTACGTCCGGCCATTTGGCTCCGATCCCAATCTGACCGAGATCCGTATTCCGCTGGTCTTACCCGGTTATGAAGCCGCATTGACGAATGCAATTCTAGATTTACATGAACAATACTCGGCAGGACTTGTTGAACGTCAGTTCATCGCCGAAGCGTCGCAGGCGCAAGTTCTGAGACAGCGTCCGTCATTACATCAGCTTGATCAGCGTCATATTCCTAATTTCATTTTGCCGCTGGCCGCTAACTGGGACCAGTTTCGTACTAGCTTAAAACGCAATATCAAAGAATCGATACGACGTTGTTATAACTCGCTGACACGCGACCAGTTGGTACCACACCTACAAGTACTACAAGGGCAAACGGCGATCACGGCGCAACTCGGTTTGTTTTATCAATTACATGGGGCACGTGCCGCAGCGGATACGTCGGTCAAACATCCCGACTATTTTTTAAATCCTCAGCACAAAGACTTTATCACTGCCCTGCTGGCATCGCCCTTCGCCAGCCGCATGCATCTGTTTTGCCTGCGCGTCGATCATCAGGTTGTCGCGGTGCGTCTGGGATTTTTGATGGGTGACGAGCTGTATCTTTATTACTCCGGCTACGATCTCGCTTATGCGAAGTACAGTGTAATGACGACGCTGCTGGTCGAAGTGATTTGCTGGTCGATGGACGCGCAACTCCAGCGCATCAATCTGTCGGTGGGAGAAGATGTATCAAAAACCCGCTGGGGGCCGGAACTCAAAAGCTATGTCGAAATTCAGTTTGCAGAACAAGGCTGGTGGCGTAACCGCATCGTCAGATCGATCAGTCATTTCCGCAAGCGGCGTCAGTCTTTGATTACAGATTAATTAATCCGGTTGTTTTGTTCTGCTGAATTTCGCTGGATTTCCCCGAGTCTCGGTGATTTTCTTTGAGTTTATGCACCGGCCTATTCCATTGATTATCTGTCCGTCACCCGGTTAAATCGACGCGAGCGGCTACCCGGGTCTGTCCATTTCCTGAGCAGTGCAGGTACAATTTGTTTATGCGCCGGCACGACAAAAAACAAACACATCTGCCCGACCAGATTGTGGATGTGGACGACGGTTGAAACAATCGCCGTGTCATCTTCGTCCGACTTAAAGACCGACACCCGGACATCCAGATGTTTGTCACAATCGCCGAGTATCACTTCCTGCTCGGACATCGCCAGGATAGAAAAAATACCGAGCTTGTCACCGACCTTGTACATTTTGCGACGGCGTTCTATGCCGCGAAAATTTTCCAGATGCTTTAAACCGAACAAGCGCACAAGCTTATTCCGTGACGTGATGACAAAATCGATCCACGCCGGGGTTTTCGCCACCAGGTCCAGATACAAATCGAGCGCGGATTTTTTGTAGCTACCCACGCTCATCGCAAATGCGTGCTGAAAATCAGAGTCATACGCATAGTCTGCGATGTTGCTTGCTTCCGGTACTGTGGTTTGACTAATCATACTGATCCTGTTGTTCGCCCGTCATATTGACAGTCATTTCATCAATTCTTCATCAAGCTGTCACTTGCCTGTCACCTTGATTACCTACAGTTCACAAAACTTCTATCCATATGCGGAGATGGCATGAACACCAAGACACTTATCGATACTGCAATTATCAACTCTACCACGTCAGGTAGCAAAGGTTTAGCTGATCGTCTGTTCACGCATTGGTTTAGTCGCCTAGTTTATGCCCAGATCTGGGAAGATCCAAAGTCGGATCTTGATGCATTGCAACTGAAGCCTGGTGCCAATATCCTGACCATCTCATCAGGTGGTTGCAACGCGCTTGCGTATCTGTCAGCGAATCCGGCTGCGGTGCACGCCGTTGATTTAAACGCAGCTCATCTTGCTATGCTGGAGATGAAGAAAAAAGCCATCAAGCATTTGCCGGATTACGATTCGGTTCTGGCCTATCTGGGCAATGCCGCACATAGCGATAATCTGAAGCGGTATCAGCGCCACATTCGTCCGCATCTGAGCGAAGATGCCAGCACATTCTGGGAAAGCCGTTCCTTGCTAGGTCAGCCGCGCTATCGCTATTTCAGCAAAAATGCATATCAATTTGGTTTGTTAGGTGACTTCATCGGCTTTGCCCATATGTTCGTCCGCATGATGGGCGGCAATATGAAAAAACTTCTGGAGGCGCGCACGCCGGAGGAGCAAAGTCGTTTATTTGACCGTTATCTAGCACCGGTATTTGATACCGCCATCTTCCGTTTCATCGCACGTCAGCCTGTGGCTTTGTATAGCCTGGGAATACCGCCATCACAATTTGCCGCGCTAAAACATGATGCCAAGCAAGGCTTGCATCTCTTGTTCAAAGAAAGAATGCGTCACCTGGCCTGCGATTTTCCGATTGAAGAAAATTGCTTCGCCCAGCAAGCGTTCGGACGGCGCCACGATACAAGTAAGCAAGCGGCTTTACCGATGTATTTGCAAAAACAGTATTTCACCAGTCTGCGCCTGAACATTGATCGGGTGCATGCCCATCACATTACGTTGACCGATTTTTTACGCAAACAGACAAACGCCTCGATGGATGCCTATCTGTTTCTTGATGCGCAAGACTGGATGGATCAGCAGCAGTTGACGGAATTATGGGAAGAAGTGACCCGTACTGCCGCACCAGGTGCCAAAGTCGTGTTCCGTACCGGTGGCGAAGAATCTCCGCTGGAAGGCAAATTGCCTGCTCACCTGATCTCCGCCTGGCACACTGATGTCGCACATAATCGTGCGCTGTATGCAACGGATCGTTCAGCAATTTACGGTGGTATGCATTTATATCAAAAAGTCTAAGCGACCTTATTAGATTCGTTTATTTGACTCACTTATTGGATTCGCTCATTGCATTCATCCAATTAGATAAATTTGCTTGCTTTGTTTGATTCACCTCATGTATTTGTCGCTGCCGCTTTGACACTTTCTCCCCAACTCCGCGCTGATGCTCTATGGCTGCTTGCAGCGAAAGCTCGTGGTGGCGCGCATTGGCTGAGTAATGTAGATTGCAAGATTGAATGCATCAGTATTGCTGATAGTACGCAGCCGGTCAGCTTACTCGATGTCAGCAACCGTAATACCAGTTATGTGGCGAGTCCGCGCTCCGCCTGGCTACGTTATGCCAGAGACGAAGCGATACGGCATGCCCCAGCCTATACACAGACGCTAGCCTCCATCGCCAGCGCTCTGGTTTTCAGTCCAATGGCCGCCATGCTCAGCACCAGCGATATCGACCGTGCCGCGGTTGTCGGCAATCACCTGATGTCGACCAATCTTTATCCCGACTGGCAAGAGAACGACATCAAAGATCTGACCGCTCATTTACGTGAGCTGTATCCAGACCGGCCTTTTATGATGCGCAATATTTGTCCGGAGATCAACCCGCAATTGACAAATGCGTTGCGGCAACAAGCCTGGGAACTGATACCGGCACGCATGATTTACACCTGCGATCCAAGTCACAACGCGGTCTGGAAACACAATCACGTTAAAAAAGATGCACGGCTACTACAGGACGCTGCGATACAGATTATCCCGCCAGACCAAATACGCAGCAGCGATTTACCCAAGATGCGTGCATTGTTCCGCCAGCTGTTTATCGATAAACATTCGAGACTGAATCCCGACTTCACGCCGGCTTTCTTTGAACTTTGCCTGGAAACGGGCTTCCTTGATCTGTATGCCTTGCGCTGGCACGAACGTCTGGTCGGTGTGATTGGCATTTATCATCATCCTGAATCTGGCTGGATGACTACCCCACTGATCGGTTACGACACCAGCCTACCGCAAGAACTAGGACTCTATCGTCGCCTCATGGCCTTATTGTTGCAGCAGGCAAAGCAAAGACAGGCAAAACTTCACTACAGTTCAGGTGCCAGTCAATTCAAACGCGCTCGCGGCGGTGAGGCACATCTCGAATACAGCGCCGTATTCACAGGCCATTTATCGCGCTATCGGCAATGCATGACACAGATGTGGGCAAAAACCCTACAAAAGCTGGCTACAGCCATACTGCGCAAAGCCGACCAGTACTGACGCTATCATCATATTGGCTATGCCATTACTGTGAGAGCAGCATGCCATCCGCGTTTCTGTGAAGGAATATATATTTGGCAGAAACCCAGAATTCGACTGTGGATAAGTGTCTGCATATCCACAGGACAGTCTGTGCAAAACCCCAGACTTTTGCAGAGCTCACATATTTATCCCAAATCTATTCTTTTACAGTACAGGGCTTATCAGGGTATTTATCTTTTCTGTAAAAGATTGATTCTGTTGATAAAAAACGAGTTATCCACAGAAACATCGCTACGTTAACTATTACTACTATGTATATATATACCTTAATGTAAACAACAAAGACTTCTGTCCTTTCTGTTTTTTTAAAAAACCAAGCCTATCAAAATCATTCAAAGCAAATGCCATTTCAACTAGCCGGCTAACGCTATGACGAATAAAAAACGCACGGCTAAAGATCAAAAGGCAATATAAAAAATTGCAGCGTGCTTACAAACCTAGATTTTCTGCTTATCAAAGCCATCGTGTGGATCTAAGTGATCCCAGATCGGTGAGGTAATGGGATAGTGGCGCTATGGTCGAAAACTGCTGGGGCAGCGTTCTGATGAATTTTTTACCATCAGGTTATTTAAAAAAACGGATAAATTAAACGACTGCAGTAAAAATAAGGCTAAAAAAGTCCATATTGCAAATGTGACTGTGGATAAGTCTAAGGATATCCACCGCACAGCATGTGCGAAACCATGAAATAACCACGAACAAGAAAAATTATCCACTAACCGTCCTGTCGCCATACAAGACTTCTTCATGGGTTTATCTTTTTCGCAGTGCATTGATTCTGTTGATAAAAGCAAAGTTATCCACAGAAACATCCCTACGTTAACTATTACTACTATTTATATATATACCTTTATTGTTTTAAACAAAGAAAAGCAAACCAAGCAGAAAAAGCCTGAAAACCGTTAGATTCATATAAAATTAATAAGCACTTTTGCAAAGATCCTCCTTCACCCAAAATGACATCAACTAAATTAGGTTTTTTACTGGCTCTCAGCCTGTTTCTAAGTAATGCCCATGCAGAAGACACTAAGCCAACTGAAGAATCGATTAAGCAGCTCTTCGTGCTGACTAACGCCAAATCATTGATTCGTAACGTCGATCAGCAAATCGACAACCTCATGAGGAGTTCGATGGAACAAGCCTTAAAGGGTGCAAAACCAAGTGAAAAAGAACAAGTTGCATTAGATAAATTCAGGGCGAAGATTGTTGTCGTATATAAGGAAGAAATAAGTTGGGAAAAACTCGAGCCAACATTTATTAAAATCTATACAGACAGCCTTACTCAGGAAGAGGTAGACGGCATTACAGCGTTTTATCAGTCACCTTCCGGTCAGGCGATGATTAAAAAAATGCCGGTAATAATCCAAAACACCATGGGATCTATGCAAAAAATCATGGTGCCTATGATGGAAAGACTGCAACTAGCATCAAAAGAATTAGCGCAAGATATGGAAAAAATAAAAAAGAAATAAAAGCGTAAATTTTTTGGATTTTGTGGCCTGTAACAACTAGCTTAAGCAATAAAAAAGGTGAACACACCTAGAAGCATGTTCACCTTTTTCACATATCGGTCAGCGACAATAACAACTAATTGTTAACTGACCTCATCAAATGATCTAAATCACCTACACCATCAGTCTTGCAAGGTCATCAAACTGGCATTTCCACCAGCTGCAGTTGTATTGACACACAGTGCGCGTTCAGCAACCAGTCGCCATAAAGGAGCTTCGGTCTCTTCATGCATCTCGATTACAGACACGATAGCGCCGTTCTGAGCTGCAAAGACGGGTTTGTAGTGTACAAGCAGCTCACCTTCAACTAAAGCGAACTGGAGCTCTTCCTGGCCTGCTTCTGCCTGTCTGATCAGATCACGAACTTCTGCCGGTAAGCCAGATGGCAAAATTGCCATGGTTTGTGCCGGCAAAACGGGGATATTGCCTGTTGCCAGCAATACTGCAATTTGATTCAGCAGGCAATTTACGCTACTTGCCGCACAAAATACCTTGCCACGCGGTGCAAATGATAAGGTATTGCGTTCGCCAGTTGGTCCCGGCAATACCAGAGTGATTTTGTAAGGACTGGCGTGTGCATAGTGATCGGCGAGTTCGGCGATTTTTTCATGGCCATGTGTTTTAGCCCAGACCAACAATGCTTCCAACGCAGGAGGTGATTGACGCTCATACACTGTGTGACCGCCGAGACTGCCGGAAGGATTTTTTTGTAAGCGTTTCAGATACAGAGGGCCGCCAGCTTTTGGTCCTGTGCCAGATTTACCTTCACCGCCAAAAGGCTGCACACCGACAACAGCACCGACGATATTGCGATTCACATAAATATTGCCGACGTGTGCGCGTGAACTGATGAAGTTGATCGTTTCATCAATACGGGAATGAATACCCAACGTAAGACCAAAACCAGTCGCGTTTATGCTGTCAATCAGTTGCGGCAACTGATCACGCTGATAGCGAAGGATATGCAATACCGGACCAAATACCTCTTTGGTCAGTTCAGATAAAGACTGAATCTCAACGACAGTCGGTGCAATAAAGGTGCCCTTATTGCAGGACTCCGCAAGGTTTAATGAATAACTTGCTGTGGCTTTTTGTTTGATCTGATCGATATGCGCTTGCAGTGCTTTTTGTGCGTCTGCATCGATAACTGGTCCGATATCAATAGCGAGCTGATCAGGTTTGCCGATACGCAGTTCCTGCATTGCGCCTTTTAGCATTTCTATGGTTTTATCTGCGATATCTTCTTGCAGGCAAAGTATACGTAAGGCAGAGCAACGCTGACCTGCACTGTCAAAAGCAGATGAGACAACGTCATTGACGACTTGCTCTGGCAAGGCACTGCTGTCCACAATCATCGCATTCTGGCCGCCTGTTTCTGCAATAAGCGGAATGTCGATGTTTTCTACCACTGAGCGTTTAGTCAGGGTGCGGTTGATGATCTGTGCAACCTCGGTAGAGCCTGTAAAAATCACGCCTTTGACGCGACTATCGGCAACCAGTTGCGCACCAACGACTTCCCCTGTACCAGGCAAGAATTGCAAAGCTCCGCGTGGTACGCCAGCCTCATGTAAAAGCTGGATTGCACGATAAGCGATGAGCGGCGTTTGTTCTGCTGGTTTTGCCAGAACCACGTTACCGGCGGCCAGTGCAGCACTGACTTCTCCGATAAAAATCGCCAGAGGAAAATTCCACGGACTGATACAAACGACAGGGCCAAGCGCGAGAGTATTTGGTAAATGTTCTACTTGTGCTGCGTAATAGCGTAAAAAATCGACTGCTTCGCGTACTTCTGCCAAGGCGTTCGGTAGTGATTTACCAGCTTCGCGAATCGCTAAGGCCATAAAATCCAGGGTGTGCGCTTCAAGCAAATCACCTGCTTTTTTTAATATAGCTGCACGCGCTGAGGGTGCAGTGGTTTGCCAGTCAATCGCATACGCTTCAGCCTGTGCCAGCGCCGTCTGTACGTCTTGCGTATCGGCTTCGATTACGCTACCAACGATGTCCTGATGATCGGCTGGATTAATTACTGCGCGGGCCAGGCTTGCTGAGACCTGACCTTGTAATAAAGGTTGTGCCTGGATTTGGGTTTGACTGGCCTGAATAAAATGAAGACTGATTTTTTGCAATTCAATCTCATTGCTGAAATCTAGGCCAGAAGAATTTTTACGTTCTAAACCGAATAAATCCTTGGGTAAATTAATCCCTGTATGCGGTACCCCGCCCAGTTTTTTTGCTACTTCAATCGGATCGGCGATCAGCGATTCAATTGAAACAGCTTCATCGACAATCTGATTCACGAAAGAAGAATTAGCACCGTTTTCTAATAAGCGACGTACCAGATAAGCGAGCAAAGTCTGATGCGACCCGACAGGTGCATAAATACGACAAGGTTTATTGAGCTTGTCTTTACCGACGACCTGATCGTATAAGGTTTCGCCCATGCCATGCAGGCATTGGAACTCATAGTCGGTGATACCAGCTTTTTGCGCCCAAGTGTAAATCGCAGAGAGCGTCAATGCGTTATGCGTAGCGAATTGCGGATAAATGACCTCCGTTGCTGTCAGCAATTTTTGTGCGCAGAACAGATACGATAAATCCGTATAGACCTTGCGTGTGTAGACAGGAAAGCCGCTCATCCCATCGACTTGCGCACGCTTGATCTCGGCATCCCAATAGGCGCCTTTTACCAGACGCACCATGAACTTGCGGCCGCTACGGCGAGCTAAATCAATCAGGTAATCGATCACATATGGACAACGTTTTTGATACGCCTGCACGACAAAACCGATACCGTCAAAGCCGGCTAATTCCGGATCAAATGCTAATGCCTCCATCAGATCAAGAGATAACTCAAGGCGATCTGTTTCTTCAGCATCGATGTTCAGACCGATGTTGTATTGCTTGGCGAGCAGTACCAGATTTTTGAGAATTGGTAACAGTTCATTTAAGGTACGTGATTTTTGTGCGCGTGAATAACGCGGATGCAAGGCTGATAGTTTGACTGAAATACCCGGACCATCTTTGATACCACGACCATTTGATGCTTTGCCGATGGCATGGATCGCGGTTTCATAGGATTTCAGATAAAACGCTGCATCATGTGCCGTCAATGCCGCTTCACCCAGCATATCGTAGGAATAACGGTAGCCGCGCTTCTCGTTATCCTGACTATTCTTAATCGCTTCCTGGATGGTCTGACCAGTCACGAATTGATTCCCCAGCATACGCATCGCGAGGTCTACACCTTTGCGTATCAAAGGTTCTCCGCCTTTAGCGATCAGGCGGGTCAGCGCCGAACCTAAACCCTGTTCGCTATTTGTGCTGACCAGCTTGCCGGTTACCAGCAGACCCCAGGTTGCCGCATTGACGAATAAGGACGGCGATTCACCCAGATGTTTTGCCCAGTCACCTTTACTGATTTTGTCTGCGATCAGACGATCCGCGGTCTGATGATCGGGAATACGCAACAAGGCTTCTGCCAGACACATTAAGGCAACGCCTTCTTCGGACGATAAAGAAAATTCATGCATCAGCGCATCGACACCTGATGCACGGGTACGCTGTTGTCGCACCGAACTCACAAGTTGATGCGCTAACTGATGCACTGACTGTTGCGAATCAGAATGTGGATTAATATGTGCAAGCAACCATTGGACTGCATTGACTTCATCACGACGGTATACTTCAGTAATTGCGGTTCTTAATGCAGTTTGTTCGGGAAGAATTTCGGCTTGTAATTGCTGGAAAGGTGTCTTGGCAGGCATAGCGGTCTGAGTGGGATTCATATAATTTTTATCAAAACAAATTTGATTTGATTGTATAGATGAACGTAGATGATTAATTCTGGAAATATCAAGGTATATCGGAATTTTCTATTTTGTGAGAAAATTACACCGAATTTTATTAATCACTACTCTGACTTCTTATGCTCGACAAAATCAGTAAAAGAATTCTGGCCGAATTACAAAATGATGGCCGTATCAGTAACGTAGAACTAGCGACCCGGGTCAATCTGTCCCCTGCCGCTTGTCTTGAGCGTGTGCGTAAATTACAAGAGTCCGGCTACATCCTGGGCTATACCGCACAACTGAATCCGCATTTGCTCGATGTTGCCCTGCTGGTATTCATCGAAGTGGTACTCGACAGAACCACACCGGATGTTTTCGATGCCTTCAAGCGTGGCGTACAAGCGATTCCTGAAGTTCTGGAATGCCACATGGTCGCCGGCGGTTTCGATTACTTGGTCAAGGCTCGGGTCAAAGACATGAATGCTTATCGCGACTTTCTCGGTAAATCTTTGCTGCAGTTGAATGGCGTGCGCGAGACGCATACTTATGCGGTGATGGAAGAAGTCAAAAATACGACAAATCTGCCGATTCGCTGATCAGGCCATATCAGATACAATCAGACACAATCAGACACAATCGGATACCGTCGTTAAAAAACTGAGCATCAAAGCAGCAATCAAAAAGGAACTCCCGGACAGCGAGTTCTTTTTTATTAGGATTTACGCAAAACGAACCCGCAAGCGGAGTGGGCCTGCTGGCACGAAAACCCTCTGAAAGCCGCATCCAGCCTGCGGGTTCAGTGTGCAATGTGTAATGAGCAGCTTGTCGCTTTGCGTCAATCCCGTTTATTTATATGATCTTTGTTGAGACCAATTGCCTATAAAGCATAAAGGATGAAAGATGGAAAGCCGTCTAAGTCGTCTTGAAGCTGTGCAAGTCATGGTGCTGGAAATCGGCCAGATTTCTAATCACTGCAACAATATCAACGAGTTTTTACATGCGGTGCATCAGGCTCTGAGTCGCATTATGTACGCGGCGAATTTCTATGTTGCCTTATACAAGGCGGAGCAAAACAGCATTCAGTTTGCCTATCACGTCGATGAATTTGACCCCTCTCCGGATCCGGCAATTCCCGTTGTTTTAGAATCACCGGAGGCATCCCCCACTGCCTGGGTAATCTATCATCGTCAGCCTCTGATCATGACAGCCGAAGAAGACGCTGCTCAAGAAGCTGCCGGAAATCCTTGGGGTAGCGGCGCCCGGGCAGAACACTGGATGGGCTATCCCTTACTGGATCACGAAAAAAAATCGCTGGGCGCTTTAGTTATTCAAAGCTATGACGCCGAACATACCTTCAGTCAGGAAGATCAGGCGTTGTTCGGTCTTATCGCCAATCATGTATCAAATGCTCTGCAAGGATTTCAGAGCGTAGATCATCTGGAGCGTGCAGTACAGGAGCGCACCGCATTACTGGCACATGAGGTCACAGAGAGACGGCGTACCGAGACCTTGCAACGGGCTTTGTATCAGATCGCCGAATTGTCTTTTTCTGCAGCCGACCCGAATAGTCTGTATGCCGAACTGCATCAGATCATTGGTCAGTTACTGGTGGCGCGGAATTTCATGATCGCGCTGTATCATCAGGATACGGAAGAAATCAGTATTCAGTATTTCGTCGATGAAAAGGATGAGCACCCGTCGATGAAGCGTTTCCCGTTGGGAGTCGGGATAACATCGTTTGTGATTCATTGCGAACACGCCCAGTTGATCGACAAGGCGCGTCTCGCTGAATTAGTTGCTGGTGGCCGGATCAGGCAAGCCCTAGGGAACATGGAGTTATACAGCTGGATGGGCGCGCCCATCCTTGCTAATGATCATGTCCACGGTGTGATTGTGGTACAAAGTTATGATCCTCATATTTTGTACAGCGAGACCGATCTCGAATTACTCGCCTTCGTCGCCAGCCATGTTGCAGTGGCTGTCACGCGCCTTGAGGCCGACCGCGAAATGCGCAATGCCAAAGCCCGTCTGGAAGAACAAAACACCACGCTGAACGAAGCGCTGCTTGCGCTACAAGAAGCTCAGTCAGAATTAGTCAGACAAGAAAAACTCGCGTCCCTGGGACGTCTGGTTGCGGGTGTTGCGCATGAAATTAATACGCCGCTGGGGATCTGCGTCACAGCGACCAGCCATCTGGTTGACGAGCTCAAGCTCACACGTAAAGACATGGCAGCCGATACCATGACACAAGAGAGTCTGGAAGAGTTTCTGGATATCGTCGATCAATCGCTGCGTATTCTGACCAGCAATACCCGGCGTGCAGCCACGCTGGTACGCAGTTTCAAACAAGTAGCGGTTGACCAGACATCAAACGACAAACGGCTGTTTCAGTTAAAAACTTATCTTGACGAAGTCCTGCTCTCTTTGCAGCCCAAGCTCAAAGGTCGACCCATCCGCGTTGAGATTGATTGTCCTGAAGAGATACGGCTCGACAGCTATCCCGGAGCGGTATCTCAGGTGGTAACGAATCTCCTGATGAACTCAATACACCATGCTTTTGAGAATAATGCCGAGGGAAAGATACGGATGAAAGCAGAGGCCGATGGCACTCATTTAAAATTCGATTACACCGACAACGGCATCGGCGTTGATCAGGATGGACTAGACAAATTATTTGATCCCTTCTACACCACCAAACGCGGACAAGGTGGCAGCGGTCTCGGTACGCATATCATCTATAACCTGATTACCGGCGCACTTGGGGGAACAGTTAAGGCAAGTAGCCAGCCGGGCAACGGATTGAGCTATCAAATTCGTTTTCCGATGGTGGCGAAAAATTCCGTCAAACCGGCGTAGTTCTCACGTATTACTTTTTTGTCTGGATTAGTCTGGAAAGCTCAGATTAATTTCCAGCGCTTTATCGATATTCGCTATCATCAGTTCGACAAAAACAGGATCGAGATGCGTGCCGCTGACATCGCGCAAATGTTGTACCACCTGATCGATGGGCCATGCAGGTTTATAGACCCGTGCATGCATCAGTGCATCGAATACATCGGCCACGGCAACGATACGTGCATAGATATGAATTTCATTACCTGCCAGACCTTGCGGATAACCTGAGCCATCAAATTTTTCGTGATGCTGATGCGCGATAATCGCTGCAGCTTTCAGGATAGGTCGCTGTGAACCGTCCAGTATCGACATGCCGACTTGCGGATGCATTTTCATGATGTTCCACTCATCGAGATCAAGTTTGCCAGGCTTGAGTAACACCGCATCCGGCGTAGCGATTTTACCGATGTCATGCATAGGTGCAGCTTGCTTCAAGACACCGGCTTCTTCCGCTGGCATCCCCGATGCAAGTGCTAGTAAATAGCAGACCTCAGCCATGCGGCGTACATGATTGCCCGCCTCGTGTGAACGTGATTCGACCACATCACCCAGCCGCATAATCAACTCACCCTGCGTGTCGCTGATCTCTTGATTCAATAAGATATTATCAAACGCAATCGCAACACCAGAAGAAAAAACCTCAAGCAATTTAGCGTCAATTTCGCCGACTTGTTCCACACCCTTTAACACCAGTAAAGACGCCTTGCCGCTACTATTCGGGAAGTAACCGACATACACGTCGCCATACAGACGCGAGATACGGTTGACCGTGGCATCATTTAATTGAGTTAATAAATCCTGGCTGAACAACTGGTGGTCATCATCAAAATTACCGATCTTGGCAAGTACTTCATAACTTTGCTGACCCGAGATACCGCTGGCGCCACGCAGGCGCAACAACATACTTTGCTCCAGACGTAACAGCGCAACGACTTGCTGTAGCAAACCGTTCGCGAAATCATGCAGATTACGTTGCTGAAAAATATGTGCAGACGCTTCGATGACGCGTTCCAGACCTTCCCGATAGGTCGCCTGGAAGCGGCGTGCTTCTTCGACTTGCATAATGTCGCGATATGCACGCAGGGCGGCGAAGGTAGTAGTGAATAACTTGGTGCGGTCGAGTTCGGTTTTTTCTTTATAGTCATTGATGTCGTAATTCACAATGACGCTTTCTTCCGGTGCTTGTCCGGGTTGGCCGGTGCGCAAAACAATGCGAGTGAACTGATTACCGAGATCTTGACGCATCCAGCGCGCTACTTCTAATCCGGCGTCATCACTTTCCATGACAACATCCAGAAACACCAGTGCGATATCGGTTTCCTTGCTCAACACAGCCTTGGCCTCGGGCCCGTTATACGCGTGCAGGAATTGTAAGGAACGGCCATCCAGACGGAAACGGCTCAGGGTCAGCTTGGTGACATCATGAATATCCGGCTCGTCATCAACAAGCAGGACTTTCCAGGGAAGGAGTTTGGACGACGATTGCAAGAATGACATACGGATCAATCCTTGTTACGCAAAGCGTGAGTGAAAAGAGCGGCGGAGAATTTTTGATGGTCTTAACTGCTTTAACGCAAGCCTCAATATAACAAAGATTGTGTGTTCATAAATCATTCACAGCGTAATCATGTCATGAAAATTTAATAAGTCCGTCACGAACCAGTCACACAGCCTTGTTACAATCTCGGTTTTTCACACTAGCCGGATGGACGACATGACACGCAGACCCCTCTACGCCGCTGGACTCAGCGTCGCAATCAGCACTTTGATCGCTGCCTGCAGCAGCAATACTCCCGTCACAGAACCCGTCGCCGATGCGCCAAAAAACGTCATCTTCTTCCTGGGTGACGGCATGGGTATGACGACCATGACAGCAGCGCGTATCTACTCGGTCGGTGAAGACGGTGAACTCACTATGGACACTTTGCCTGAGACAGCATTTGTTAAAACCTTCTCCAACGACGCACAGGTTACGGACAGCGCACCGTCGATGTCAGCCTATATGACGGGTGTAAAGATGAATAATGAAGTGTTGTCGATGTCACCTGACACACTGGCAATTGATCCGCTGGTAGATGCAAATGGGAACAAGCTGGTCAACAACTGCGGCACCAAGAACGGCACACCTGCAACCACGTTGCTCGAACTTGCAAAAGCAAAAGGCTTGTCCACTGGCGTCGTCACAACAACACGCGTAACGCATGCAACACCGGCTGCCACCTACTCCCACATCTGCCATCGCGATCTGGAAAACGACATCGCAGCAGCGGCAGTACCTGGCGGCATTGGTTACAACACCGGATTAGGCACAACCGGTTTGGACGTTTTACTGGGCGGCGGTAAGCAATTCTTTACGCCGTTTAAAGATGGCGGCAAGCGTTCTGACGGACGTGATCTGGTCGCTGAAATGAAGGCAAAAAATTACGCCTACGCCAGCAACAGCACAGAATTCAATGCGATCGACGGTACCAAGACGGACAAGTTATTTGGTCTGTTCACCTCAAGCCACATGAGCTATGACCTCGACCGTGATCCTGCTAAAGAACCTAGCCTGGCAGAAATGACGACCAAGGCCATGGATGTCCTGGCAAAAAATTCCAAAGGTTATTTCCTGATGGTCGAAGGCGGTCGTATCGATCACGCTCTGCATGAAACAACCGCGAAAAAAGCATTGCAAGACACAGTCGCTTTTGATAACGCGATCAAAGCCGCGATTGCCAAAGCCAAGATTGCTGACCCTGACCTGAAAAATACCCTGATCGTCGTCACCGCTGACCATGATCACACTCTGGTATTGAACGGTTACGCCAAGCGTACAGGCAAGACCGCCGCGGGTAATCCTGGCGTGCTCGGTGTCGTGAAAAACTATGTCACGGGTGTTCCTGACAAAGATCTGGATGGTGCGCCGTATTCCATCATCGGTTTTGGTAATGGTGAAAACCGTACACAAGGCAGCCGTTCTACTATGGCCAGCCTCGATGAAACCGTGACCAGCGCCAACACCTACCATCAGGAAGCGGTTGTGCGTGTTGCGGTCGGTAGCGAAACCCATGGCGGTACCGACGTCTTCTTTGGCGCGATTGGCAAAGGCTCAGACACCTTCCTCGGCACGATCGATAACACCAAGGTATTCACTCTGGTCAAAACTGCCTCTGGTCTGTAATTGGTCCGCACATATTAAGAATTGGAAAACATCATGAAACACACACTCAAGTTCTCTTTGCTGGGACTGGCTCTGGCCTCCGCATTCGCCAACACGTCTGCTTATGCAGCGGGCGAAGCTAAGAACATTATTTTCTTCCTCGGCGACGGCATGGGCCCGTCGACAGTCACTGCATCCCGCATCTACAAATACGGTGAAGACGGTAGCCTGAATATGGATAAGCTGGAGCGTACAGCACGTATCAAGACGTATTCAAACGATGCACAAACTACCGACAGCGCACCCTCAATGGCCGCGTATATGACTGGCGTCAAGATGAACAATGAAGTCATCTCCATGTCTCCAGAAACAATCGCTACACCACCGTCCAAAGACGCGAATGGTAATCTCGGCGTCAATAACTGCGCAGCTACAGGTAATGGCGTTTCGGTCGCAACGATTCTCGAACTCGCTAAAGCCAAAGGTAAAGCAGTCGGCTCGATCACGACCACAGAACTGACGCATGCAACACCGGCTGCGACCTATTCCCATATTTGCAACCGCAACGCGCAATATGCGATTGCAGCGCAGGCAGTACCCGGTGGAGCCGGTTACAACACGGCACTGGGCGACGGTGTTGATGTGCTGATGGGCGGTGGCCGCAATCATTTTCTGCCTTACGATGCAGCAACTAGCGTAGGTAAATTAGGCCGTGTTGACGGTCGCAATTTGCTGACTGAACTCGCAGCAAAAGGCTATACCGTTGCGGCAACAAAAGCGGATATGGCCGCGGCACCAAATAATAAAAAATTCATCGGTCTGTATAGCAGTAAAAGCCATCTGGAATATGAACTCGACCGCGCTGCGACACCACCTGTAGGTGAAGGTGCAACGCAGCCAAGCCTGGCTGAGATGACGACCAAAGCCATGGATCTGTTATCGCAAAATACCAATGGTTATTTTCTGATGGTAGAAGGTGGTCGTATTGATCACGCCCTGCATGGCACGAATGCCAAGCGCGCGCTGGTTGATACGATCGCATTCGACGACGCGATTAAAGCCGCACTCGATAAAGCGAAATTGACTGACCCGACACTGGCAAATACCCTCATCGTTGTTACTGCTGATCATGACCACACTCTGGCGTTCAACGGCTACGGTAAACGTGGCAATCCGATTCTGGATATCAACCGCGATTACAAAACAGGTCAACCTACCAAAGACGCAGATGGCAATACCTACACGACGCTGGTATTCGGCAACGGTCCTAACCGTCCTAACCTGCGCACCAGCCTCGACAGCGCTACCGTATTGGCAGACAACTATCTGCAAGAAACCGGTGTGCGTCTGGCCAGCGAAACGCACGGTGGCGGCGATGTAAAATTGTTCGCAACCGGTGCCGGTGCCAAAGTATTTAAAGGCACACTGGACAATACCAAGGTCTTCGGTTTGTTGAAGTCTGCGTTTGGTTTCTAAGTCCTGGTTCTTGTGATTTTTGTAGTCATCAAAGCAGTCTGAACAATAAGGTGAGCCTCAGATCCGAGGCTCACCTTTAGTTTTTTTGAAAGATAAGTATGAAATCCGTATCGAATGTGCCGGGATTATTATTCGCAAGTATCGCCGCCTTCTCAGTTCTGTCAGTTCCGTCAGTACAGGCCGCATCCGCACCCGCATCCACACCCCTTATCCCAGTTGCACAGAGCCTTACTGCGCCGGACCTCGACCTGAATATTCAGTATTACAGCAAAGTATTGACCGCTGAAGGCGTTACGCGTGAAGCGCGTTATGAAGAAAAAATGTTACGTCGTCCTGGCCACGTCTGGGTTGTCCGTGTCTTGCCTAAAAATGTCGTGGAATCTCATGACGACGAAAAGACCGTAAGCAAGAAAAAAGTCGCGTTGAACACAGCACCGGCTGCCAGTGCGACAGAACATAAGCACTTCAATCATGTCGTGATTCCGCGTCATGTTGTCCTCGAGAATAACAAAGTCCGTGTTGAATACGTCGACGCACACAGTAAAGATGTAGTCGCAATTCCACCGTCCGAATATGAGAATGTAAATTTCGACGGCTCTTGGGATAATAGTTTTTACTTACTGGATCCTAAGCTGGTTCAAACGATTCCGTATTCTGCGCAAGTCTCCACCGTAGCAGGTGCGCGCTGGCGTGAACGTGAAAAGAATGGCGTTTATCAGCGCGTATTGTGGGACGAGAAAAAACAAATTCCTCTGGTGATCGAGAGTGGCGATAAGGCGGCGACATTTTACCGTCGTGTTGACGTCAAGCCGCTGGCGACCCTGACACGTGAATTACCCTGGCAGAATTTGAAAGGGTATGCGCAAAAAGAGTATTCGGATTTTCTTGATTGATATCCGGCATGATGTGAATGCCCCGCGTCTGTCATGAACGCGGGGCATTTTGTTCGATTTACTGCGCTTCCATCCAGCTGAAATATAAGTCCCTGGCGCGTGTTGCGACCGGACCGATGGCTAAGCTGCGGTCTTCGTAACGGATGCAGGGAGTTACCTTGCCGTAGTTCCCGGTATTGAATATTTCGGTCGCCTTCAATAATTCTTCCGGTGTTACGCTGCGTTCGATGACCTGAGTGCCATCGTCTTTCAGCAAGCCAATCACGCGCGCACGGGTGATGCCAGACAAAAAACTGCCGTTCGCAACTGGCGTGACGACTTCGCCGGATTCGGTCACCAAAAAGATGTTCGCCGTTGCAAATTCCGCGACCTTGCCGTGACTGTCACACACCACAGCATTGTCAAATCCACGGTCTTTGGCTTCACGCAGTGCCTTGGTCGAATTCGGATATAAGCACGACGCTTTTGCATCTGTCGGCGCCATGCTGGGATCGGGCCGGCGCAATGCAGACAAACAGGCCGAGAAACCGGAGAACGGTGGCAAAGGCGCATCAAACAAGGTCAGCGCAAAACTCGACTGATCTGCATCGGGGATCAGCAATCCATCAGTACCAAATACCAGCGGACGGATGTACAGCTCCGCATCGGCAGGAAATTGTCTGATCCCGTCGCGGCATAATGCTTCAAGCTCGTCAACCTGGTAGGGACAGTGCAGGCCAAGACGCTGCGCCGATTGCACCACGCGCGCCAGATGCAGCCGCAGATCGGGTGTCTTACCGCTGATAGCGCGGGCACCGTCAAATACGCTCGATCCCAGCCATACAGCATGATCCATTGCGCCAAACAAGGGCGTATTGCCTTCGCTCCAGCTACCTTTGAAATATGTGAGATACATAATGGTCCTTTGTGATGAACATCGTTGCGGCAGGAGTTTGTATAACATGTACTGTCCAGCTTATATGTTAACAGAGCCTGACATGTGAGCAGAATGACTTGCTTACAATAAGTAGCGCATTTATTTCTAATACGTATCCGCTTTGTTTATGCGGATCTCGGACGCTTTTTGTCTTGAAAGGACCATGAATACTGCGGATTCATTCCCGGGTATCGCCTTTCTGCAGCGGCTATACTGCGTAAATAACCGCATTTTTTTGCATTGGTGTATATTCCGCTCCCACACCATTTTTACCCGGACAGGACAAGCACATGCTGATCATCACGATTAAACAAGGCAAGGAAAAAAGCATATTGCAAGGCGAGCCATGGATCTATGTGTCTATGGTGGCGCGGGTTGACGGTAAGTATGACGAAAAAATGAAAGCAGGAGCAACCGCTTTGGTTCGCTCATCATCAGGGCAATTCTTAGCGCGCGCTGCCTGGAGTCCGAAATCGCAGATACAGGCACGGGTCTGGAGCGTCGATGAGACCGAGGCCATTGATCATGCTTTTATTAAACGGCGCGTGCAAGCGGCTCTGGCAAAACAGCCGATGCCGGTCAAAGCGGATGGCAAGCAACGTCGCCTGATTAATGCAGAACAAGACGGCCTGCCAGGTCTGCTGGTCGATCATTACGGCAGCGCACCGGGTTATCTGGTCTGTCAGTTTCAAGCTGCTGGTGTCGATGCATGGAAAGTCACCATCGTCAAAACCCTGATTGCGGTCACAGGTTGTCCCAATGTATTTGAATATGCGGATGAGCTGGTGCGCAAAGGGGAAGGATTGCCAGTAACGACCGGGGTGCTTGCGGGCGAAGAGCCGCCGGATGAATACGAGCACTAGGACGCAAAGCCTGCAAAAAACGAAGAGCGAATTCGGAAATAATGGCGTGATCAGGCAGGAACAATAAAGGCATGCCGTAGCATGCCTTTTTTTACATCATCGACTGCGCGAGGCAATCACACCATCAGAAGATGTATTCAACGCCTACGGAGAAGTTGGATACCGTAGCATCGCTTACACCATCCACCACATTAACTTGACGACGTTCGTATTCGGCACGTACGTTCACGTTATTGGAAATCTGGTATGTCGCACCTAGGCCAAACACTGGCTTAGTGCTATTTTTTGTAACAGTACCTTTGATTGTGGCTGAATTTACAGTGGATTCTGCACGGATATAGGCAATACCTACTTTACCGAAACCAACCCAGCCGTTTGATGGTGTGCTCTTTACCACGCCAACAACATCAACACCAGTTGCTTTAAATTCTCCGGCAATACCACCCACGCTTGCAGTTGCTTTGCCTAAAGAGAAATAACCGGCTTCAACGCCTAGGTTTTGTGTGAAGTTGTATCCACCCAGCAGTTTGACTGTTGTGTCAGATGTTTTGCAGTTAGTCACTCCAGTGCAATCTGCATCAACTTTCGCCTGACCAACGGTCGCGGCAACATAGGTTTGTGCGGAAGCACTTGCGCTTAAAGCGATACCGGCAAGCATCAATGCTGCAACGAGGATATTTTTCTTGATCATGTAATTCTCAATTATTTATAAGATGGGTAATGGATGCGTTCCGCTGGACAGAGCCACAGAACGATTTGACAGAATTACATCAAATTCCATGTCAATCTATTATTTTACTTGTTTGAGTTGTCTCTGTCGAAACTATTTCTAGACGAAAACAGCTAGTTGTTGCATTACCTCACTACCCGTCAAAGTTACCTTAGCTGCCTTAGCTGCGTAAGCCGAACCGTTGCCGGTATTCTTTTGGCGTTACCTGAGTCCATTGTTTAAACACCTTACTCAGGCTCGACACGTCCTGATAACCGCAACGTCCGGCCAGTTCTTCGAGGGAGATTTTTGTGGTTTCCAGTAAAGCTTTGGCGCGCTCTATGCGTAATTGCTGGACATATTGGGCCGGGCTTAAACCCACATTCTCTTGAAAGCGACGCAACAAGGTGCGCTGGCTGATATGACAATGTTCTGCCAGCTCACCCATTAACCATGGCTGATCGAGTCGTTTATTTAGCCAGCGACGCGCCCGCTCGACGATGATATGTCCCTGATTTTGGATCATGGCAGTCGCAATATACGGGGCCTGGCTATTGCGGTTGGCGTCAATCACCAGCATCTTGGCGCATAGCTGGCGCAAGGTTTCACCGCAAAAATGAGCGACCAGCCATAGAGCGAGATCGATATACGACGTCAGTCCGCCTGAGGACACCAAATTGCCGTCCTGCACGATTAATTCTTCGGCTTCGAGGATGACCTTGGGATACTGTTGTTTGAAATAAGCCGCCAGCCACCAGCTTGTCGTCGCACGTTTGCCATCCAGCATGCCGGTATTCGCCAGCAGACAGGTTGCCGAGCAACTCGCGATCAGCAACTTGCCCTGCGACAGGTAGTCACGCAGCGCAAGCTGTTCTTGCGTCATCAATGCGATGCGGTCGGTGATGTCATAAGCGCTTTGGTGATCAATTCCCGGTAGCATGAGAGCGTCAAGCTGCTGTCCGTCCAGTGGCTGGGTTGCAAAGCTAAGCCCATGCTGGTTTTCTACTGCCTGGTCGCGCGCACTGAGCCAGACCGGCTCCAGCCGGATCTGTTGTCCCGGCGGTCGCAACTGCATCAGGGTATTTGCAATCGAGAATACATCACGCGGCACCACTGCGCCGCTGAGAAGGCAACCGGGATAGACCAGAATGCCTATGCGTATGATGCGTTGAGACGTAGCCATTGGCGAATTACATCATAATTATGTCAATTGCGCCAATGGTCGTGGCGATATGCTCTGCCGATAATGTGAACTCCCATTCAATCACGACAGGAGTTCCTCATGCCTTATGTCAATGTCACGACGATTCGCGGTCTGCTCAGTCCTGAGCAAAAACAAGTTTTGATTACCCGCTTAAGCGATGCCTTGGTCGATATCGAAGGTGGCGGTAATCCCGATTTTCGGAAGATGGTTTGGGTCAGTATTGACGAACGCTCACCGGAATCATTCGGGCTGGGTGAGCTCCGGCCAGACAGTGCCTCAATTGCCCAGTTTGTGGCCTTACGCGATGCCACAGCGCGTCAAAAATAAGTCTATCTATTTGCATATATTTGTATATGCATACACCCATTTTTTTAGGAGCCATTGATGCCCTACTATCCTGCCTTGTCTATTTTTGTATTGAGCCTGCTGGCGCTATTTGTCAAAACCAGCGTCACCAGTGTCATACAGATCATCAGCCGTTTTCGTAGCAGACGGTTTTTATTGCCAGAAGACGCCGCCTTGGCCAGAACCACTCCGGTCGCAAGTGAGTCCGCATTTGTGCAACGCTGTGCCAATGTCTGGCGTAACGATGTAGAGAATTTACCGTTATTTTTAACGCTGGCACTGAGCTATGTTTTAGTCGGCGGGGAGCCAGATACGGCATCAACATTATTTAGCAGCTATGTGCTGATTCGTTACGCACATACCATCGTCTATCTGCGCGGCTTGCAACCGTGGCGCGCGATTTTGTACCTGTCCGGTATGGCGGTATGCTGGATGATCGTGGCGGCGATTGTGCTCAGGATCATCCAGATCACCGGATAATCATGCTCGCCGGATTGGCTTACACCATCAGCCTTGACCCTAGCTATTCTGCTGGCTACCATGGGTCTACTCTCTATGCAGCATCATGACCGCGAAGGAAGGCAGAATGGATCAGGAAATAAATCAAAGAGCAAAACAACAAGCAGGTCAACAAGCAGATCAGCAATTTGATGATGGTTTAAATAAGCGCAAGCAAGTGATGGGTGATGCATTCGTCGATAAAGCCTTTGCGAGCGCTGACGCTTTTACCGCACCGTTGCAAGAGTTCGTGACCCGTAACGCCTGGGGTACCGTCTGGTGCCGTGACGAACTTGATATGAAGACCCGCAGCTTGATTACTCTCTCCATGCTGACTGCGCTGGGCCGTGCGCATGAGATTCGCGGCCACGTGCGCGGCGCTGTCAACAACGGCGCGACGATGAAAGAGATACAGGAAGTGTTGCTGCATGCAAGTGTCTATTGCGGCATGCCGCTGGCGATTGATGCATTTCGCTCCGCGCAAGAGGTCTTATCAGAAATGGGTTTGATACCCGCTCTGGACAAGTCAGTATGAGCGAGAGCAAAGCAAAAGCGATTAATGCCGAGGGACATACCGAGCCATTTTTAATTGATGATGTCGCATGGGACGGCTATTCGCACGGTACCAGTTTTGGCTCTCGCTACAAGCAAATCGGGGAACATGGCGGCTGTCAGCGCATTGGGGTTTGTATCGAGGAGTTGGCACCTGGCATGCGCGCTTGCCCCAACCACTATCATTATCTTGAAGAAGAGCAGCTTATGGTGATGGAAGGAAGTCTGACTTTACGTCTGGGCGACAAAACCTATGTTATGTCAGCAGGCAGCTACGTAGTTTTTCCGGCTGGGCAAAAATTGGGGCACAGTATTTTTAATCACACAGACCAGGTCTGCCGTTATCTGCTGATCGGTGACCGCAATCCACATGATGTGATTGTTTATCCAGACAGCAACCGGGTCAGTGTGCGTTTGACCGGCGAAGGGTATAACAAGGCTGCCGTGATGGCGTATTGGGAGGGCGAAGATACCTAGATAAGTCATAAAAAAAGCCCAGACTAGCTGGGCTTTTTGTTTGATGTGCGAGATTACTGTTTGCGGCGACGGGCTGCTGCCAGACCAATCATGCCTAAACCTAACAAGCCAAGGCTAGCTGGTTCTGGAACATTGTTAGTCGTTGCATTTTTTACGTACAACAATTCATTGACCAGCAGACGGCTTGCGTCAGCATTTGGTGAATGGAAATTTGTTGTTGTTTGACCGCCAAACGCTGCAAAGCCGTTACCGTATTGCAGTCCACCGAAAATGATACCGCCAGTGCCGGATACCAGATTGCTCAAGCCAGCACCACTTACTGAAGAATGAGAAAAATAACCACCAGTGTATGAACTAGTAATACCACCTGCAGTCAAGCCATCAGCAATACCCAGGGAGGTTACTGTTGCTGTTGAGCTAGCGTTTGCATAACCGTTCCAATTCATCGTGATACCAAAACCAAGACTTGCGCTAGCAGGACCTGTGTTTGGTGAGTCATTCAAAAATAAGCGACCACCACCACTAACATAGCTTTCCAATACCGCAGTGTTTGCTGCAATGAAGGAAGCAAAGTTACCAGAATTGCTGTCGCTGCCGTCGATAAAAACAAAGTCAGCACCTGCCAAAGCAGCCAGACTAAAACTCGTGTATTTATTCCAGTTACCTGCACCAAATGCCGTATTCATCGCTGCGTCGTTCGTCAAATTACCCCATGG
This sequence comes from Undibacterium sp. Xuan67W, assembly GCF_049340165.1. Classification (NCBI taxonomy): domain Bacteria; kingdom Pseudomonadati; phylum Pseudomonadota; class Betaproteobacteria; order Burkholderiales; family Oxalobacteraceae; genus Undibacterium; species Undibacterium sp. Xuan67W. Next base: position 174,388 of record NZ_JBMPPN010000004.1, on the reverse strand, counting down.
ATTATTTGCTGTGACATAGGAAATTGTTCCTGCTTGTGCAGAAATGGACATTGCAAGAGCAACTGCCGCAATGGCAACATGACGTAAAAATTTCATAACACACCTTAATTAAAATTGATCAGTAAGCTCATTAAGCAAAAATCACGCCAAAAAATTTAGTGATTTAAAGCAATGACTTAAAGAAAGTATATTTTGGAAGTGTAAATTTTTCCGACAATTACTCCATTTTTTTCAAATTCGAAGGCGCTACCAACTCCTCCACCGCAACCCCCTGCTGTTTTAATAGAGCCTCCAGTGCAGGTAATAATGGCCCCAAGGTTTCTGTCAGCATGGCACGTACGGTGTCGACAACGACCTGGGTAGCGCGTTCGATTTCGATATTTAAGGCGGCACCGGTTTTTTTCTCAGCGAACACGGTCATGCGCAGGGTTTCCGGGATTAACCAGACTTCAAACCAGCCTTCTTCGCGGTTGACTTCGGCAACCGTGAGGCTGGCGCCGTTGATGGCAATGTAGCCTTTGGCAAAGATGTAGCGTAACCATTCGGGTGTGACGGCGATACGGATAACATAGTTGTTTTCCAGCTCGCGGATAGCAGCAATCGTGGCTGTGAAATCGATATGACCAGATAGCGGATGACCGCCGATTTCTGCGCCGTCTCTGGCCGCTCTTTCCACATTAACCCGCCCGTCTTGCTGATAGGCGCCTAGTGTAGTGATTGCCAGGCTTTGTTGCATGACATCAAACTCTGCACTGTGGTCGTCTGGTAAAGCCGTGACAGTCAGGCACACGCCGTCTACCGCGACACTGGCACCTATTTCTAGGTCTTTACAGAAGCCTTCGGGGAAATCGAGCTTAAATGTGCGCAAGCCGGGTTTGTCAGAGAGTGTTGCAATGCGGGCGATGCCTTGTACGATGCCAGTAAACATGGGGAGTGGTATTCAAGAATTAGGGAAATATATATGCCTGGTTGACGTGTGTCATACGATTGATACACCAGCTCCGAGGCAATGTCATTGTAAGCGATTCGCAGGAATGTCATGCCCGTGCAGTCTATTTGCACTAAACGTGTTTGCCTACTATGGCTTAAAAATTACCTTTAGCGAAAGGCAAGTCCACGGTGAACGTACAGCCTTGTCCCTCGACACTTTCACACTGAACGTTGCCACCCATTGCTTCACTGAGTTTTTTGACAATCGACAAACCCAATCCGCTGGAATGTTCTCCTGCCGTAGGCCGGGTAGAGAGGCGGGTGAATTTTTCAAAAAGATGTTGCTGATCTTCTTCCGATAATCCCGGTCCTTCGTCCTTGACAACAATCCTACCAAGCTCTGCCTGTGCCGAGATGGTGATCCAGATGTGTCGGCCTGCCGGCGAGTATTTAATTGCGTTGGATAAGAGGTTATCAATAATCTGTACGGTGGCATTGGCATCCGCCATGACATTGACGGTCTCGTCTGCTGTAATAAGTAGCTCAAGGTTCTTCTCTTTTAAGTGAGCCTCAAACTGTGGCACGATTTCTTGCAGCATTTTGTTCAGGTTCACCGTTTGTAATGCAACAGGGGAGTAACCAGTTTCAATTGCGTTGACATCAAGCAAATTGGTGATGATATGCATCATACGATGCCCGCTTTTGCTAATACGCTCAAGGTAGCTGTGACGCAACGCAGGCTCTATTTGCTGATCGAGTTTACGAAGCAAATCGCTCATGCCGATAATAGAGGTCAACGGATTTTTCAGGTCGTGGGATGCGATGCCGAGAAATTCGTTCTTTTCTTTATCGAGCAGCTTCAGACGCTGTACGGCATCAGCCAATTCACCCGTGCGCAGCAAGACTTTTGATTCTAGTTCCTGCTCGGCTTTTTGCGCCATACTGAGTAGCTGGTGTTGTGCCAATGCTCGCTCTTGTTTGATGATATTGATCTTGTCTGCCTGCGCCAGTGCCAGCAAAATAATTTCTATCGCCGATCCGATCTGGAATCCAAAATCAGCGAACCAGCTACTTTCGATAATACCCAAATTTCGCAATGTGACCATCATTGCGCCAGCGATCCATGCGATCGTCGCAAAAAAAACAATCCAACCTGGCCGGTAGCCACGTCTTCCACTCAGTACGCAAATCGGCAGTATTAGCAAAATCTGTAAAAAACCAAGTAATTGCAGAAATGGCGCCACCACGTGGTTATAGCCAATGAGTACAACAATTGCTGCCAATACCGATAAAGCCTGAATGACCCGGAATACCATCGCAATGCGCGGCATGCGCTTGGGTAACTGCAAAAAATGAGTAATGAAAAGTGAATCAAACAGAATAATCAGCGGCACGCATAGACCCGGACTAATGTCCACAAGCCACGGCCAGTCCTGCGCAAAGTATTGTCCGATATGCCCGTTGACGCTCAGGCCTGCAAACAAAATGCTAAGTGACAACAGCAGGTAATAAAACATGGTTCTATCGCGAAACGACAGCATCAGTATCAGGTTGTAGGCAATCATTGCCAGCATGGCGCCGTAGTACACACCCATCAGGTTCGAGATGAAATTCGACTCTTCTGCATAGCCTTGTGGCGTGAATAGTTTGGCGCGCAGGAATAAAGAACTGGTAGTTTGTATGCGCAGATAAACGAATTTGCTTTGATGATCGTTCAGTTGCAGCCGGAAAGTAGGCAGGCGAAGCTGCATTTCCTGCGCCGAAAAATGCTGCTGGTCACCGGCTCTGCTCGCTTCTATCTGCCCGTTGCTACTGACTTGGTATAACTGTATGTCATCCAGCATGACCGGGCTTATTTCGAGCCACCACTCAGCGGCGCTGCTGGTATCAGTTTTTTGCAGGCTAAAGCGCAGCCAATATACTGAGCGTGTATAAGAAACGTTCAAATTGCCTTTAAGCGCTTTGAAATTATGTGCTGTGCCGGGCTGCACCATATCCTGAATAGACAACTGCCCTGACTTGTCTTCCAGTACATCGAATTGGGAGTCGAGAGAAAGCCGCCGGGTATCGGCTTTTATTTCCAGATTGGCAGAAAAAGCCGGACTCGCCATCAGGCAACAGGCAACTAGCGTGGTCAGGCAGAGCAAGAGTTTGCTGGATATGCGCATGCGCTTGATATCGTGGCAAAAGAAAAAAACCAGACTAACAAGATTTATATCGATGTGCAACCTAAAAGCGTGACTGGTATTGGAGCAGACTCACTTCAACCACGATCTGTTTTGAACCGTCTGGTCATGATTACGCTTGATCAGCATGAGGTGCCTGCCTGTATTTAACGACGGCGCTGAGGTTCAGAGGTATGTAAAAACTTGGTATAGAGATCGCGTGGCGGTGCAATAGAAATTTGCGACAGGATACGGCCAACTGCGCCGCGATGATAAGTGCCGTGTGCAATGACATGCATCAGCATTTCTTCACGCGACATGCACCCTTTGTCGCCGTCGGTAAAAGTGAACATGATGTTTTCTTCCAGCATGGCAGGACTGATGTTCTCAATAAAGCGCTTATATTCTGTGTCCAGTTGCTCTACGGCTTGTCGCAGATCATTCAGCAGAGGTGTTTCCGGTGTATTGGTCGCCGTGTAGGAGTGTGTTTGTTGCTGGAGGTTGGCGAAGAAAATACAGTCTACGACGTAAATGTGATTCAGCAGGCGAAGTGCCGCGTGTCGTGCCGATGCCTGCGCGGTATCTGTGGCATCCTTGCTTGACGATGCGTCAATGCTGGCAACACTGGCGAATAATTCTTTATTCGCCCATGCTTTGTAACTGAATAATGATGTCAGAAGTGTTCCGCTACTCATGATGTCCTCCTTGTGTTTTTACAGTTCAGGTATCGAGGCGTGTGTCATGTTCCAAAGCTGGGATTAGGTTTGACTGGGTCATGGTGATCAGATTATCGCGCAACCATTTATGTGCAGGATTACGCCCGTCGCGCTCATGCCACAACATATCTATGTGAACTTCGGGCAGATCAAACGGCAGTTCTTTCCAGACCAGCGCATCGGTCATCCCGGTAGACTCAATCAGGTGGCGCGGTAATACCGTAATCAGATCGGAATTAGCGACAACTTTGCCACCGGTGAAAAACTGGTTCACCGTCAGTAAAATACGACGCTCACGTCCGATATGGGCTAATGCCTCATCCACCAGCCCGTGCGCACGGCCAGAGAAACTCACGAGCAAATGGTTTGCGTCGCAATAGCCGTCCATCGTCAATTCCTTATCTGCCAGAGGATGATCTTTGCGCATCACGCAGACATAATGGCCTGAGTACAGGCGCTCATGGCGTATCGGACTGCTGGACGCACCCTGCCCGCCAGCGAGTTGGGCGACCACGCCCGGGAAAAATCCGACCGCAATATCAATATCGCCGCGTATCAGCATAGGGCGGGGCTCACGTGTCGTCAGCGGTACCATGCGTGCATTGAGTCCTGGCGCATCGCGCTCAATAGCGCGCACCAAGGTCGGCATCCAGAGTGCGGCTGTCGCGTCTGCCATTGCCATCCTGAATGTTGCCTGTGCTTTTGATACGTCAAAGCTGGTCGGCGCAATCGCTGCCTCCAGATTTGACAGCGCGAGCCGTATCGATGGCCATAGCGTCTCCGCACGCGGTGTCGGCTTGACGCCATATGCCGTGCGTATCAGGAGTTCATCGCCGAGTGAGTGACGCAGGCGCTTGAGTGCATTTGAGACGGCAGGCTGCGTCATCGCCAACTTATCTGCGGCACGGGTCAGGTTTTGTTCAATCATTACGGCATCAAAAACCCGTAACAAATTCAAATCAAGTGTCAGAAAATTCATTGACGATGCTCCAGGCAGCTTTTATAAGTTAGGGCTTACTAGGTATTGATCCAGCGTTAATTCAAGCTTACTACAATGCTCTGAGCATTTATTGTTCGCATCGCTAGCGTCCTCGTCGCTGCCGGTTACTGCAGCGATGTTGTGTAAGTCCGCTAAATAAGTAAACCTAATCTTTGCACAATTATTCACAAACTGCATAGTAGATATGAGAAATCAAAATTAGATTTATATATTGCACTGCAATATTATTGCATCATCAAATAAATAGACAGAAATAGTGAGAACATTATGACCTTCCTCAATATCGCTTTCCCAGTGACAAGTGCCATCCCTGTTGCCGAAATGGCTGTCAGCACCGTGATCGCCGCTGCGCGTCCTTTGCTAGGCGTAGGTATTTTGGCAACAATGCTGGTTGTATTCAAGCCAATGATCGCTGGCATGCTACGCGCTGCTCTAGTTGTGCTGAAGCCTAGAATGACCCGTGAGCAAAAAAGCGCCAGCCGCAATTTGCGTAACATTCTGACGATTCGTCGCATCGCCAGCGATCTGGATGCGACATCGCCAAATATGGCCGCTGAGTTGCGTGCTTTAGCCGCACGCGGCTAATCCGGTCTCAGTCTTGATCTAGCAGCCAATCCAGAGTTCAACGGAAACAATCATGCAATCGACTTACTCCACAGATGCGTTGTTACGTTATCGTAAAAATCAGCCAGTGCGGGCTGTCGCCGGATCCAAAAGTCTGGCGTCGATGTTGCCGACTATCTTGACTACAGGTGTCATCACTCTGGTGGCGACTGCGGTGATGCGCTTATTGTGGCTAGGGTTTAATAATGACTTCTTCGGCGCTTGGATGGAAGCGTGGCTGACTACTTGGCCTATCGCTTTTCCGATTGCCTATATGTTGAAACCCGCCGTTTACCGACTGAGCCATGGTGTAACTCAGGTCTCAGAGCCGAGGTTTGATGTCATTCAGGCTAAAGGTTTGTCGCTTAATGACGTACAGTCAGCATCTCAACGCGCGACCCAGACAGCCCCGTTAAAGTTACTACAACAACCTTTTATTCACCGTTGAGGCAATACTGACACTGAAAGTTAATAGCAAAGCGAATTAGCGTCACCAATTTTTTGCACTCCACCAGAACAAGCCGCATTTTTGTGCGGTTTTTTTATGCGTCTTTGGTGTTAGTTGACGCAATGTCCTTGTGAAAAACGGCGGCGTCGACAACGGATCTCCAACGACTACATCAACAAATTTTTCCGAAGTATCAACACTATAAGACATAAAAAAAAGCGCAGCTTAATAGCCGCGCTTTTTATATGAAACAAACTACCAGATCACATGGTGATCGGATTGTACTCAAGCGATTACGCCGACAAACGTTGCTCCAGCGTCGCCTTCGTTGCCGCCAGTTCGGCTGGTAAATGGTAGTTCAGCTTATCAAACAGCTCGGTATGCAAAGCCAGTTCCGCTTGCCATGCCGCGCGGTCGATTGAGGTAATGGTGTCGAATTGTGCTTGTGTAAAATCCAGGCCGTCCCACGTCAGATCATCAAAAGTTGGCGTGATACCGAAAATGTTTTCAACACCGTTAGCTTTACCTTCGATACGTTCCAGCATCCATTTCAACACCCGCATATTGTCGCCAAAACCTGGCCAGACAAATTTGCCGTTCGCATCAGTACGGAACCAGTTGACGCAGAAAATTGCCGGTTGCTTTGCGCCAATCGCCGCGATTTTTTTGCCCATATCCAGCCAGTGCTGGAAATAATCGCTCATGTTGTAACCCATGAATGGCAGCATCGCAAACGGATCGCGACGCACCACGCCTTGCTGTCCGACTGCGGCAGCCGTGGTTTCGGAACCCATGGTCGCCGCCATGTAGACGCCTTCGACCCAGTCACGTGCTTCCGTCACCAGCGGCACCGTCGTTGAGCGGCGACCGCCAAAAATGAACGCAGAGATTGGTACACCGGCAGGATCATCCCAAGCCGCATCGATCACCGGATTCTGTGTTGCCGCAACGGTGAAGCGGGCATTCGGGTGCGCTGCTTTACGACCGGTTTCTTTAGCGATTGCCGGAGTCCAGTCCTTGCCTTGCCAGTCGATGACATGCGCCGGTGCTTCTTTGGTCATGCCTTCCCACCAGACATCGCCATCGTCCGTCAATGCAACGTTGGTGAAAATCGTGTTGTGTGTCAGCGAAGACATGCAGTTGGAATTGGTCGCGGTGTTTGTGCCAGGTGCGACACCGAAGTAACCGGCCTCTGGATTAATCGCATACAAGCGGCCATCTGCACCAGGTTTGATCCAAGCGATATCGTCGCCGATGGTGGTGACTTTCCAGCCTTTGATCGCCGGGATGAGCATGGCGAAGTTGGTTTTGCCGCATGCGGACGGGAACGCCGCTGCTACATAATGCTTTTTACCTTCAGGAGATTCAACGCCCAGAATCAGCATATGCTCAGCCAGCCAGCCCTGGTCACGACCCATGGTTGATGCGATGCGTAACGCAAAGCATTTTTTACCTAACAAGGCGTTGCCGCCGTAGCCGGAACCATAGGACCAGATCTCGCGCGTCTCAGGATAATGCACGATATATTTCGTTGCATTGCAAGGCCATGCAACATCTGCCTGACCTTCAGCCAATGGCGCACCAACCGTGTGTACGCAAGGAACGAATTCACCGTCTGTGCCAAGCACATCGAATACCGCTTTACCCATGCGCGTCATGATGCGCATGTTCACCGCGACGTAAGGTGAATCAGACAATTCCACGCCGATGTGAGCGATTGGCGAACCCAGCGGACCCATGGAAAATGGCACCACATACATAGTGCGACCCTGCATACAGCCGTCAAATAAAGGATTCAACGTGGTACGCATTTCTGCCGGTGCCATCCAGTTATTCGTCGGGCCTGCATCTTCCTGCTTGGCGGAGCAGATATAAGTACGGTCTTCAACACGCGCCACGTCAGACGGATCAGAGCAAGCCAGATAGCTGTTCGGACGTTTTGCCTCATTGAGTTTTTTCATGGTGCCAGCGGCAACCATTTGTGCGCACAGACGGTCGTATTCTTCTTCGCTGCCGTCACACCAGTAGATATTGTCTGGCTTAGTTAGCGCCGCCATGTCGGCGACCCAGTTGATAAGCTTTTGCTGCTTGACGTAGGCAGGGACATTCAATGTCGCCACACCACGCATGATAGGTTGATTCACGATACTACCTCCAATGCCATTTAATAGAAATCTGTGTAGCGGCACGGCAGGATCGTCGTTAGGGGTGTCGGGCAGTGCGAGCAACAGCTAAAAAGCGGGCTCAAGCACAGCGCGGACAGGCTCGATGACGGCGGTTCTGTCGGATGAAGAATTGATCTGGCTAATCGTTTTTGACGCCGGACTCACTCTTACGAAAGCAACAATGTAATATTGCATTCAGACTTACGCCCGACATGATGTTGCAGGCGGAAGAATCAAAAAGCTACGTGGGCAGTAATTGTACACTCGCAACTCGATCAGAGCGAATTTTGCTTCAAAACTGTTATTACTCATGCATGATATTTGAAAGCGAATTGCAAGCTTGGCCTGAATTAATACGAAAAGTAGCCAAAACCACCAAGGAATTCCTATGAAAATCGCAATTCTCGATGATTATCAAGATGCCGTACGCCAACTCGCCTGCTTCGATTTATTGCAAGGCCATGAGGTCAAAGTCTTTAACAACACCGCCGTCGGTCTGGGCCAGTTAGCGATCCGTCTTGCGCCTTTTGATGCCCTAGTACTGATACGCGAGCGCACCGCTTTCCCGCGCGCCTTGCTCAGCAAATTGCCGAATCTCAAACTCATTTCTCAAACCGGCAAACTCGCTGGTCATGTCGATATCGCCGCCGCCAGCGAGTATGGAATCAAGATCGCCGAAGGCATCGGTGATCCCACCGCACCCGCCGAGCTGACCTGGGCGCTGATCATGGCCGCCTCACGCAAAATCCCGCACTACGCCAACAACCTCCAGCAAGGCTTATGGCAGACCGCCTCAATTCATCCCGCAGCTAATTCTCTCGGACGGGTATTAAAACGCAGGACGCTCGGCATCTGGGGATACGGCAAAATAGGCAAAATGATCGCCGCTTATGGCAAAGCATTTGGTATGAACGTGCTGATCTGGGGACGCGAAGCGAGCCGCACACAGGCATTACAGGATGGTTATCAGGCTGCCAATTCAAAAGAAGAGTTTTTCGCCCAGAGCGACATTCTCAGCCTGCATCTCCGCCTGAATGATGCAACCCGCGGCAGCGTTACCGCAGCCGATCTCGCACTGATGAAAACAGACGCCCTCTTCGTCAACACCAGCCGCGCAGAACTCGTCGCAAGTGGCGCGCTGGAAGCCGCTCTCGCCGCATCTCAACCACGCCCGGGCTTTGCCGCACTGGATGTGTTTGAAAGCGAACCACTCGCTCCCCAGCATCCTCTGCTACGTCTGGAAAATGTCCTCGCCACACCGCATCTCGGCTATGTAGAGCGCGACAGTTATGAATTATATTTCCGTGCTGCTTTTCAGAACGTCGTCGACTTTGCCAGCGGTACGCCAAAGAATATTTTTAATCCCTGAGCAATCAAGCATCATTATTGGCATTACACTCATCGCTGTCTGGTATCGGTGCCAAAGCGATATCAGTATCAGCACATGCTGCGGCATCGATGGCGGCTGAATATTTGTTATTAACGTCAGTTGTTAGCACGATTATTAAGCCGAATTATTAAGCCCAATTCTTAACCCCACTAATTTTTTGAGAACACATATGTCATCCATGCGACTCATTCACTTGTCCGTAGTCTCTGCTCTATTTTCCATCGCCTCCTTAGCTGCACAGCCAGTGCAGGCGCAGAGCGTGCGTGCACCCGCGATTGTCGAAGGCGACACCTGGGAATTCAGAACGATCAACATGTGGTCGTCCAAACCAATCTCCCAGTTCAGCAAAAAAACCATCGGCATCTCCGGTGAATACGCTCGTATGTTTTACGAAACTCGTACATTGGGTAAAGGCGAAGAATTCGTCAAACCACAAGTATCAGAAGGCACCGTACGCACCGACCTCAACATGACCGTCATGTTCAAGAACGATAAGATGGAACAGATTTGGTACAAATGGCCGCTGGAGCCAGGCAAAAAATGGGAGTTCCAGTACAAACAAGAATTCCCGTCCGCGACCAACAGCGCGCAGATCCAGGTATCGGTCACCAACACCAAAGCAGAAGTCATTGGCTGGGAAACCGTTGAAGTCCCCGCAGGCAAATTTAAAGCCCTCAAGATCGTCTACAAAAACAGCTGGACCATGGACAACCCAACGTCATCCGGCACCACACAAAACATAGTCTGGTATAGCCCCGACACCAAATCAAGCGTACAGACCACCTTCGAATCCTTCGGTGCAGACGGTTCACCACAAACCAGAACCAATCAGCAATTGACCCGTTTTGAAAACGCCAAATAGACCTAGTTTGTTGCCGCAAAGGTGTCAGGTGTATGGAGTAGACCTTTGCGCGCTTGGTCGAGCAAACGCGGTTTTACGGGGTGATGTTTTTGTCCATTTGGTTATACTGTATTTTTAATCAGTATAACCAAATTCAGCTCGCGCTCATGAGGGTTTCAAGAGATGTCGAGCAAGCTTGTTATTTTTGCATCGTCGGTTATCATTGCAAAATGAAAATTAAATCACGTTAGGCATTCCATATGAGCCACCCTCTACGCGTGCCATTTCATGCATCAGGACGAGCCAACTCGCGCGCGTTCATGTATTTCAAAATGTGCGCGGAATCACTAGTCGCATATCGAGCAATCACGTCCAAGGGCAGCGGACTCGATCCTATGCATCCGACCTTTGACGGCTTAAACGACAAAGCCGATGAACTGTCGGTATTGCCGGTGATCTTCTCCGGCATGTGCCTGGAAGCTACGCTCTATGACTTGGCAGCATGCATCTTTGGCGAGGACTTCGCCGACCGCATCGACAAGCTAGACCCAGTGTCAAAGTTTCAAGTCATCGCACGGTACATAGATCGCCAAGACCCCCCTCAAGGCGGCGTAAGCACTAACGCAATCCAAGCGGTTGTCACTGCACGCAATCTTTTGGTGCACAGCAAGTCTCTCGACGGTGACCTAGGTGAAATTGGGGCGCTTATGAAGAAGGCTGGAAAGTCCCATCAGAAAACGCTCGATGGAATCGACAACTCGCTCAAAGCACTTGTACTAACGTCGCTGTACTTTGACGGCAACATTTTTGAAGAGCTCCGAATTCTTCCATCCTTCAAGAAGGACGAGTATTGGGTAGCCACTGTTCCCAAAGAGTTGCACCCCGAAATCCGTTGGTGCATTGAGGCGTCCAAAAAGGAGAAAGCGCGTGCAAATGCCTAACTGGTCGTTCAACGCGGACGCCAATACAGGCCATGGCTTTGCCATTTTCATGGCCTGTATTGGTACCCTCCGCACTTCGTGCTCCGGCGCCGGTTAACTAGGGCGTTATATTTTCAGAGATTTAAATGAGCAAGGAAACAATCCCTAATATCGCAAAGGAAATTCTTACTGATTTTTTAGGCGAATCAGGGAGCATTTTATATAGCAGCCACGAAACACTAAAATTAGGCGAAGTGTATTTGTTAGGCTTTAACCCCGGCGGCGCTGGCGGTAATCCATTCGAAAAAAACATTGATTCAATGCTTCTTAATACAACTAATGCTTATCTTGACGAAAGTTGGGAAAATCGCAATGGTGTTTGGGCTAACGGAGAAGCTCCTCTTCAAAAACGAGTTCAGTGGGTTCTTGAGAGTGTTGGCCTTAATGCAAGAAATGTCTGCGCAAGTAATTTAATATTCCTCCAAAGTCGAGGCGCTGGTGACATAAGCTATTCGCTAGCCGAAAAATGTTGGCCTGTTCATGAAGCAATATTAAACGTCGTAAAACCAAAACTTATAATTGCTTTTGGTAATTCAGGCGTTTCACCATATGGTTTTATGCACTCTATGTTTGGTGGTAAAGAGGAATATTTACCTTCAGGTCATGGCAGTTGGTCTCTAAAAGGTTTCAATTGCCAAATAAATGGTCATTCGGTATACATTGCAGGTCTACCGCATTTAAGCCGCTATTCGCCAATAGGCAAAGAGAAAGTTAGTGAGTGGCTTTCAAAACAAATATAACAAATCGCTCAAGCACCGCCACTTCGTGGCTGGACAGTTTTTAAGTCGCAGTTTTGTGGTTTTGCTGCGCAAAAGTATTCCACAAAACCACAACTTAAAAACTGTCGCTTAGCTCAACGTTAAAGCTCTCAGGCCATGGCTATTCAGATTTTCGGTTTCCCGGGATTTCCCAAAGACATCGGGGTAACAAAGATCGACGCGCCGCCCAACGAATGTGCGTTGAGGCCTTTTATAGCGAGCAACATTACAAAACACGCGCTATCCAACAATCTGATGCATTAATAGGATAAAGTGTCGAGCGATGCAAAAAAACCAATCCCCAAATTCGATGGGAGATTCAGGTTGTTTGTTTAAAAACTCCTTATATGGTTGCCGCCTAGGCGACTAAATCACCGAACTAAACCCACTTAATTGAAAACAATAGAATGAAGCGATATTTATACCTATGCTTGCTGCTAACCATGACTGCTTGTGGCGGTGGGGGTAAGGATTCCAGTCCACCATTGCCTGCTGTAACTGATGTTTCACCGAGGACCGCACTGATCGGAACTCAGACGACATTCGATGTCACCGGATCGAACTTGACCGAAGGGATGCGCTTTACCCTGGCAGGCTGCAATGGCATCACCGAAAAAGCCGGTGGCTCACCAAGCAAACGTCAATTTACCTGCACTCCTGTCGGCGCAGTGGCAGCATACAGGGGACAAGTCAGCACCAGTGCTACAACGGCAAGCACCTCGTTGGATTTCTCAGTCAATTTTAGGTCCCCAATATTGAGTGCGTCAGTAGCATCTGGCCGAATGCTGGTTGTGACCGCGGATGGGACTTTGTGGGGATGGGGCCGCGCCGTTGGAGATGGAACCAATAACGAGAGTCTGGTAGCAAAAAAAATCGGTAGTGATTTTATTTCTACGGTAGACGGTGAATTTGCGGTGCTGGCAATAAAGAAAGACGGCTCGCTGTGGTCGTGGGGCTTCGGCGAAGTTCTCGGCACGGCAAACCAATCCAGTGTGCTCGCGCCAGTACAAATTGGTAGCGGCTTTGCCAAAGTAAGCATTGAATGGAAAAACACGACGAGCGGCGAACATGCCATTGGTTTAAAAACTGATGGCAGCTTGTGGGTTTGGGGCGCACGCTCCCTGCCCACTGGGCAATACGGTTTTCAATACACGCCGCGCATGTTTGCATCTGGCTTTAGTGATTTGGGTGCAAACGACACTGCACTCAAAGCCGATGGCAGCGTCTGGGAATGGTCGGTGAACACGATGATACTCAGCGATAGTGATGCCCCGGATAATTCATTTGTCGTCAAACAAATTGGAACTGGCTATTCTGTTGTTTCGGGTGGTTTCAATGTAACGTTCGGCCTTAAGCCGGATGGCAGCTTGTGGAACTGGGGAAATTATGCGATCAGGCCTGCGGGCAGCAGCGGCGATTTAAACACGCATTATTTAGTCAGCAGTGATGTACGTTCAATTTCCAGCGGCAACGCCATGATCATCAAATCCGACAACACACTATGGTATCCCGGTGGAAACGTGGCTGCACAGAGCGGTGAATATATCGCAGTGTGGCCAGGGGATAACTGCACGATGGCATTAAAGACCGATGGCAGTTTATTGGCTTGGGGTTTATGTTATTTCGGCGATGGTCAATCGTCTCACTATACCCAGCCTGCCAATACTCCGGCGCAAGTAGTCTTTCCAAAATAGGATTAGTTGTTACGAATGTCTCAACCGAAGTAATTCTGCGAGAAAAATTCAAAGCGGCAGAAAGTTGAGAAGAGTAGAGGGCAGCCGATGACTACAACCTACTCTTCCTTTTTCGTTATCAATTTCTTTGATGACGGGCGTTGTTCATGTTAATCGCAGCATGCGAGAGGTTCCCATGCGACGCAATCTATTGCGCTTATTCGATCGACAGGCAGCAAAGTCAACTTACGTAGAGCGAAAAATAAAAACAGGATGCTATACCACGCGACATCCATGAGGATTTTGAACCTATCTGGCCTGTAACCCGCACGGTGGTTGCATATTAGCGTGGTTGCCTTTTGATTCTGTATCTCATCGAAAAACAAGTTGATATTGATTAGTTTGGTAAGTGTAGTGAGCCAGTATCCTCATGGTTCATGGCATACGTAAAATCAGTTGTACCGCGCTCTGAAGATGATCCGGTAGATCAAACCAACATCCTGCCCCACAACAAATCCAAACAACCTCAACGCAGTGGTAACGGATAACTGGCAACGCTGGCGTTCCCCTTTTAATCCATAGCTTGCACCGCCAAAAACACATTGTCCTTCGACACATTTTTCATCGTGTAACTAGTGACGTTGCCGACGTCTACGCTGTGTTGCCAGTCCGCTGCGGTGGTTTCGCGCCAGAGGATGCGGTAGCCTGCCAGGTCTTGTTCGAGATTGGCTTGCCAGACCAGGCCGGCGCTGTTTTCCAGCTGGGTGGTTTGTATTTTTACCTGTGCCGGTGCAAGCCTTGCAGAGCTTGCTGCTCAATTGATTTTATTTTGACTGGGCGAATGTCGGCGCAACGGGCAGCCTCTAACAAAGCACAAGCATCTGCTGCATCGGTTTTGTTGCGTTTTACATAAGCTCTAATGTATGCTGCTGGAAGTAACTTAACGTCGATGCCCAGAGCATTCAAAGAACGCGCCCAATGATGAGCCGAGCCACAAGCCTCCATGATCACCAGCGAGACATTGCGGTTAATAAACCATCGTTCAAATTGCGCTCGCGTCAAACGATGATGTTCGATTACACGCCATTGCGTATCGGCAACAGTAAGTTGAAACACAGATTTGACCAAATCAACGGCCACGGTAGTAGCATTCGTAGTGGACTCCTCGCGTTGAAATATGATCCCCATCCCCAATGTGAACCAGTGCGCTTAATATCGCGCAAAAAGGCGGGGGAGTCCATTCCATCATTCAAACGGACTCTTAACGGAGCAGCTTAACTCAAACCTTATGTGTCACGAACAGGGCGGGTCATTAGCTGCCTTTTGCAGAAAGTGGCGCTCTCATCGAGAGTGTTTAAATGCAGGAAACTTAGTCATGGGACGATTCATGTTGATTGGAAAAAATCGCATCTGCGCAGTCATCGCCGCTACTCTGGTCTTAATACCAGGATTCGGGATTGCCGCAACTACTTTGGTCGAGGCGAACGAGCAGGCCCGTCAGTTGATCCAGACGACCATGGAGGCGCGGCGAATTCCGGGTCTGCAGGTGGCGGTCATCAAAGATGGTCAGCTTGTTCTGTCAGAGAACTATGGATTCGCCAACGTGGAGAATCGCGTGCCTGTCACTGGTCAGACGCTGTTTCCACTGAACTCCGCCACGAAGTCACTCACGGGTGTCGCCATCATGCAGCTCGCTGAGGCTGGGCTCGTGGATCTCAACGCGCCCGCCTCGATCTACCTCGAGGATTTGCCAAAAGCGTGGCGGCAAATCCGCGTGAGGCAACTGCTGGCGCATACATCCGGGCTACCCGATGTTGTCGATCAACCCGGCCCAACTACCGGTGCCACCGAGGCAAGCATGTGGAAGTCTGTGAAGATGCAGCCCCTCAATAGTCCGAGTGGCGAGAGTTTTTCTTACAACCAAACCAACTATGGCCTGCTCGCACAGATCATCGCCAAGCAGTCAAAGGTGCCCTATGAGGAGTATCTCGCTGACCGCCAGTTTGCAGTAGCAAGTATGCCCTTAACAACATTCGGGGACAGTTACGACCCGGTCCCGAACGCGGCAACTATCTACAGCTATTTCCCGCGCGGAACGCTTGCGCCAAATGATGCTAGTCGCTTGTCTCACTGGATCTACGATATCCCACACAGCCTCCGTGCCGGCGGCGGCATCCAAACAACAGCCACCGAACTCGCGCATTGGGTCATTGCGCTATCAAGTGGCCGATTCATCAGTGAAGCCAGTATGCGGAGCATGTGGACTCCTGAGAGACTCAACAACGGTTCAAACGGTGCCTGGGCAGCTGGGTGGCCGGTGCTCGCATCGGGCTCCCAAAGAGAAGTAGCCGGAATCGGTGGCAACCGGGCTGCGTTCATTCTCTATCCCGATAATGGGCTAGCCATTATCGTATTGACGAACTTGGTCGGCGGCAATCCCGAGAGATTCATTCCGAAGATCGCTGAACTCTACAAGTCGATACCGGGTAAAACAAAGTAGACCTCAGGCTCTTCATGACAGTGCTAGCGATATTCTGATGACTATCGAAAACTAGTTGAGAACATTTAACGCTAGAACGCGTGCTCGGGAGGAAATGACCGTTGCGATCAATGGTGTTGATTATGTATGCACCATATTTTGTCGTTTAACCTGGGGGAGGTACTCAATGCTTACGATTCACCAAATAAGGAAAAACTCACATGCAGTGCAACTGCTCGGGGAATATTTTGATTTTGAAGTCTGGTCAGAATCTGAAATAGACCTCCCCGATTGGCTAAATCTATCTACCAAGGAGAAATTTATTCCTTTTGCTTCTGAAGGCGCTGGCGGCGTTTTTTTAGTTGGGAATTCCACGCAGAGAGTGATGTATGTGACTTCAGAGGGAAGTGCGGGATGGACAGCAGAGTATGTAGTTCGCGTGCGATTAGTGTAATCGTCGCATGCAAACTACTCAATTACTTCAACCTAAACCTAAACCTAAACCTAAACCTAAACCTAAACCTAAACCTAAACCTAAACCTAAACCTAAACCTAAACCTAAACCTAAACCTAAACCTAAACCTAAACCTAAACCTAGCATCATGCTATGCTATCGCCGGGTACTCCCACTCTGCAGCGGGGGAAAACGATGGGTGTGGTGGTGCTCAACATAAGTCCGATTACAATAATGTGGCTATTTTGCGTAAATATGTTAGCGTTGGTTGTTGTCATTTAAAACAAGTCAGGCGGTCCAATGAAAAATCCAATTTTTTGGCTAAGTGTGTTTTGTGCAATGGCATTTCTCTGGCAACTCTTTAAGCTGTCTCGCGGACTTACAAGCCTGTCGTGGCCTGCAACTGGTGCGGTAATCAAGAGTGTTTCGATTGAGGGGCGCGATCAAGGGGATGGTGATATTGCCTACAATGCTAACGTTGAATATAGCTATCTTGTCAATGGTAAGAATTACACATCGAATCGTTTTACCTGCTCCGAATCGGCGCAGCTTAGCCATGACGAAGCATTAGCACTGACTAACGGATTGAGGGTGGGTATCGAGACCAATGCTTTCTACAACCCTTCGCAGCCATCCATAGCCGTTCTTCGCAAAGGGATTAATCGCTCTAGTTTGATTAAAACAGTAGTTATCGGTACTGTAACAGTGGCCTGTCTGATTGTAAGCATCCGTTTTGTCTAATAAGTCGCTCGGTACAGGCATATAAATAGGCTGATTTAGCTTGCGAATATCGATCCAAACGCCCGCCAGAAAAAAAGGGCGTCGCAGTTCTATCCACGCAACGCTCCTCCCCCTACAACAAATTCCGATAAATCCCAATAACCTCAACGCAAGGGCAGCGGATAACTGGCAACGCTGGCGTTTCCCTTTTTATCTACAGCTTGCACCGCAAAAAACACATTGTCCTTGGATACATTTTTCATCGTGTAACTAGTGACGTTGCCGACGTCTAGGCTGTGTTGCCAGTTCGCTGCGGTGGTTTCGCGCCAGAGGATGCGGTAACCTCCCAGGTCTGGTTCGGGATTGGCTTGCCATACCAGGCTGGTGCTGTTTTCTAGTTGGGCGGTTTGTATTTTTACTTGCGCTGGTGCTGCTGGTCCGGTTGCCAGCGATGCTAAGGCGGCGGCGTTGATCCTGGTGACTTGGGCGGTGTAATTGACGTCGACATACTCAGGCAGATCACCGATTTTTATGCCGTTTTCTACCCGTACATTTTGGTGCTGATGGTTGAAGTCTTCGTTCGGTTCGGTAAAGCGTAATGCGGCGTAGCCTTGTTCGAGAAATGGAATATGATCGCCGCCGCGCAGGTAGCGGTCACGGCGGTTGACGATGGTGACTTTAAAGCCTTGTACATAGGCTTCGCCGACGGCTTTGACGTGGCGCGCGAGCTGGCGTGATGGCGAATCGTTTTCGCCACCTGTGCTGATCAGAGTGCGCAGGGCTTCGGGCATATCTGCGAGCGCCGGGATGCCCTCGGCGAACAGGCGTACCTGGGTGTTATCGAGATGGCCGTCGTCCGCGCGTGAGTTGCCGATGATGTCGTTGGTGAACATACCGGCGATATTCATCTTGCTGGCGCGGGCGGTCTTGGCGAAATGTGCCGCGCCGAACAGACCTTGTTCTTCGCCCGCAACAGCCATAAAGATCAGATTGGCGTTAAGCGGATAATTTGCCTGCGCGATGACACAGGCCATTTCCATCACAGCAGCCGTGCCAGAGGCGTCATCGTTAGCGCCCGGTGCAAACGAGCTGGCGTCCATGACGTCAGTGGCCCGTGAATCGTAGTGACCGCTGACCACGTAGTAGCGGTCGCTTGGTACGGCGCTTTTTAATTCGGCGACGACATTCACGATCTCAGTTGGCTGTGTCAGGCGGCGGCCTGCGGGTTCGATATAACTGTCAAAACGGACCGCCAGTCCGGGGCTGCCTTTTACCGTACCGCAGCGTTCCAGTTCGGTTTTGATCCAGCGCCGTGCTGCGCCGATACCACGAGTGTCGGATACGGTATCGGACATGGTGTGGCGGGTTTCAAAACTGACGAGCTTGTTGATGTATGCATTAATCCGCGCTGGAGAAATTTCTTTGACGATCTGTTCAATCGCTGGCTGACGAACAACGGGTGTTAGCGCGCCGCTATCAGCGTGGGCGGACAATAAAGGGAAGGCCAGAAGGCTGGCGATAACGGCAGGACGTAAGGCAAAACGCAACATGGAAGCTCCGGAGTGAGGGTCAGTAATAGGCCATCTGGGTTAAGGATAAAGCAGGCAGACGATTGCGTGGACATGGAGTGACGACAAATTTCACTTCAATTCACCACAAAACCAACGCGGTGCCTGCATTAAGGCAAATCCGATGTGCCTAAACGGATCACGTCCATTGGCGGCGTATCGTTCGGCAGCCACTTTTGATGAATTTTGGCATAGCTCCCTTCTTTTTTCAGCCAGCGCAACGCGTCTTCCCAGGCTTTGACCACACTGGCGGGTGTTTTTTTGGAGAAGGCTAAATACAATTCAAGACTATCGAGCACCAGCACCTGTTCGACCTCGTCCGGTGATCTACCGATTTCTTTCATGATTGATGGCACTACTAGGCTTCCTTCTACCCATAGGTCAAAACGTTTTGCAAATAGCATGGTTGCAATGACATGCGGCGTGGCAGCCTGATCAATATTTAAGTAGCCTTTTTTTCTGGCAGTATCGGCAAAGATACTGGAGCGATAGGCGCCCACCGTGTATTTGCGTAAGTCGTTACTGAGCAGTCTGCGCAACGCGGCGGCATTGCCTTTGCGGGTAAATAGCGCGGTATTGGAGATCGCGATCGGTCCCAGCATGACGACCAGTTTTTCACGTTCCTCAGAGCGGCCCATGGTGAACAGCATGACATTCGGTTCTTCGAGCACGGCTTTATAGCCTCTTGCCCATGGCACGACCTGAATAGGCTGGTTGCTGCCTAGGCGCGCCTGCAAGGCTTGTACCACATCGACGGCCATACCCTCCGCCTTGCCTGCATTGGCATAGCTGACCGGTGGCCAGTCTTCGGTATAAATGTCCAGAGTTTGCGCGTGAATGCTGGCGGACAAGCTTAGTGTGATTGCCAGCCAGCACAGCTGTAACGTACGGAGGTGATGTAGCGAAATTAGCGTCGTCGTCATGGACTGGCTTGCCCGATTTTTCTAAGAAAAAACGAAGACAGATCCTGATGATCTGCTCCGGCGCTTGAAGGGAATTAATATACTGCCCCTAGGTATATTTCCAATGTCCTTATAAAATATGCGGAATCAGCCCTGTTTTAATGACAATTAAGGGGAGTATATGTCAACAGCCGCTAAGGCAATAATGATAGATTCATTCCTGCAGGCAGCACATCGTGCCGCACGACCGGGTAGCGCGAGGTCTTGCCGGACAAAGCATTTGGTCCCCAGATGCGCTCCCATCCCGGAGGCCAGGTCAGTGGCTCACCCGCATAATCCGGCACGCGCTGACGCACGGCAAACACCGGCAAGTGCAAGGGCAAAGGCGCATCAGGCGTATCGGCGCCCAGGCTGTAGGCATAATTCGGCAGCAAGGCATCACAGATTTGGGCGAACCACTGCGTATGATCTTCATCCCGTCCCAGAGCCTGCGCCAGACCAGCTGGATCGAACTTTGCCAGCGTAGCGATCAGCTCTGCCGTACTGGCACCCGGCGCATCACCCCAGCCCATCACGGGATTAAAATTATAATCAGCTCCTGAGCCATACCAGCCCTCGCGCCACGGTCTTTGCATCCAGTGCCGCGGTCCGGTAAATAATTGCCAGCGCCAGTGCAGCCCCGACGGTTTCGGCCAGCTATACAGATACAGTTTTTGATAACCGGCGCCATGCAGCTCACGCACCATCGCCATCAGACGCGCATGCGGCATACGCTCTGGCGGCTGCCGGCGGAACAGAATCGCCTCGCCATCGGCATGTTGAATCTCATCCGTCGACAAATTCAGGTCCAGCGTACGCGACTCATTACCAAAGCGCGCCGCCACCCAGCCCGTCAACAAATTAACAGCAGTCAGCACGCCATAGCCGCGATGACGATGAAAAATAACAGTACCTGGAGCGATCGGTTTCATGGGACGGCGAATGATGAAAATTAAACGGTCAAACAAATAATAAGGTCTTAGTCTAATCCAAATCCAAGTCGCCGACAGCAAACTTCAGAGCTACAATATGACCAATCTCTGCTGGCTGTGTTGATTGACACGATTGATTGAAACAGCTAATTGGTCTAACTGATGTTACAACTGATCGACACCAAGCAGCGCACGAACTTTTTATCGACGTATTCTTTATTTATACTTCATTCTTTTTAACTACCATCATGACATTACGCATCATTGCCACCGGCGGGACCTTCGACAAACATTATGATGAACTGGCTGGCAAACTCGGGTTTGCCGAAAGCCATTTGCCCGACGTGCTCAAGCGCGCACGGATCACCGTACCTGTGGCTCTGGAAGCCGACCATCTTATGGATTCGCTCGATATGGTTGATGCAGACCGTCAGCGTATTCTGAACTCTTGCCAGCAAGCGGCTGAGCGTGCCATCGTGATCATTCACGGTACCGACACCATGCGCGAAACCGCTGAAGTATTAGGCGCGGCCAACCTCGACAAAGCGATTGTATTCACCGGCGCAATGATCCCTTACGAGATCGCCAATTCTGATGCCTTGTTCAATCTCGGCTTTGCCTGCGGCGTCGCACAGTTGTTGCCGGCAGGCGTGTATGTCGCCATGAACGGACAGGTATTTAACTGGAACAACGTACAGAAAAATCGCACTGCCGGAGTGTTCGTCACCAATCCTGCTTAGTCACTTACTAGTCACTGATTAATCACTAATTAAGCATTTATCAAAATTGCCAAAGCCCGTCTGAACCGCTATGAAACTACTCCTCGCCTCTGTATTGCTGACCTGTGCTGCCCTGGCGCAGGCGGCAGAAGTACGTTTTGGTCAGCTTTATTTTTTTCAGCCAGGAGATGTGCTGCAAGCCAAACAAATCAAGAACGACGAAATCGCCCGCTACTCGAACAAGGTTCAGTCTTTCATCTGGAAGGCATTAAAAAAAGCCAATGTCGACACCACCAGCGGCTACCTCGTGATGGCAGTCCGTGACGATGGCAAAACCGCTGCCTGGCTCGATATGGAGCCAGCGGTAGGCGAGGCGGTCGAGAACGACATACTGACCGCCGCGAAAAAAATCCAGGCCTTCTCTGTCGCCCGTGGCACCGTTGTATTCGCGATCAAGATGACGCTAGAGTCACCGAAATGGTACGACCTGCAATTTAATAAAGTCCCGCCGCAACAAACCACACGCCAAAAGCCCGCGCCGCAGGCCTGGGATGACGCAATCAAAAAAATCGGCAACACCGACAACATTGAAGACATCGTCAACGCAGCCTGGCCCGAAGAATAAACCCATGCCCGGCATCGTGAAATTAGTCGCTGCTAGCGAAGAGGATTTTGAAGACCTGCTCGCCCTGCGTATCCGCGCCATGCAAAAGAGTCTGGAACGTCTGGGTCGCTTTGACCCGCAGCGTGCACGCGAGCGCCTGCGTGCCAGCTATAGTCCGGCAGCGACCCGGCATATCATCCACGATGAGCAACGCGTCGGTTTTGTTGCGTTAAAACCCTGTGAAGGCGGCATCTTGCTCGACCATCTCTACATCGATCCAGCATTTCACGGACGCGGAATCGGCACTCAGGTGCTACAGCAGATTTTCAGCGACATCGATCAGCAAGGGGCAATCTTGCATGTCAGTGCTTTGCGCGATAGCGAGGCAAACCAGTTCTATCGCAAGCACGGTTTTATCTTCAGTCACGAGACCGAATGGGACCTGTATTACCAGCGGTTCCCCCAATCACTTCGTACATAAATTTACGCTTGCCGTCGTCAACGCTAAATACCAGTCGCCAACTACCAATAGCCAATTACTAATCGCTAACCGCCAGCTGCTCACACCAGAAAACCACATCTATTTTTACGGAATATTTTTATGCAAAAAGGCATACTACAAGCGCTACCAGCCCATGCGTCCTATCTCATATTTCACATCAAAGCGAACGCCGATGCCGCCGCGATACGCGAGGCATTAGCCGCTTTGACAAAACTCGTTGACGGTGAACAGATCGTTCTGGGTATCGGTGCCAATCTGGCCGATAAACTCGGTGTCGTGATCAATGGATTACGTAACTTTGATGGCATACAAGGCAGCCGTGTCCGCCTGCCATCCACCCCCGCTGACCTCTGGTGCTGGCTGCGCGCCTCTGAACGCGGTGCGCTGGTCCAACATGCTCGCCACATTCAGACCGCATTGCAAGACGCCTTTGAGTTACAGCATCAATTAGATGCCTTTAAATACGACACCGGACGCGATCTGACCGGCTACGAAGACGGCACAGAAAATACCCATGACGACGCCGCTTTCGCCGCCGCCATCGTGCAAGAGCAAGGCGCAGGGCTAGACGGCAGCAGCATGGTCGCTGTACAACAATGGGTGCACCAGTTCGAGAAATTTGATGCCATGCCCGGCGAGGATCAGGACAAGGCCATCGGCCGCCGCAAAAGCGATAACGAAGAACTAGACGACGCGCCCGAATCCGCCCACGTCAAACGCACAGCACAAGAAGATTTTGCCCCGGAAGCATTCTCACTGCGCCGCTCGATGCCATGGACGGAACAAGGCAAAGCAGGCCTGAACTTCGTCTCATTCGGCAATTCGTTCTATGCATTTGAAGCGCAATTACGCCGCATGTCCGGCGCAGAAGATGGCATCGTCGACGCCCTGTTCAAATTCAGCCATCCGGTAAGCGGTAGCTATTTCTGGTGCCCTGCGATGAAAGGCGGACGGGTTGATTTGTCATTGCTGGGCATCGCTTAAAAATCTACAGGGGCATTCGCCGCACTCCGTTTTTTTAAAGCCTGTAAACACCGTTTAGCGCTGACCGATAAACTCTCACTGATACGATCATCGTCGTCTTCTACGATGCCGGATTTTTGTAAGAGACAAATCTGGCTGAGTTCATCTGCGTCGCGTAACAGTTTTCCCAGAGAGTTTGTTTGTTGGTCAGTTGAGGTATTTTGCTGGTCGTCGGTCTGGTCAGTGATTGCGGTGATGACTTGGTCTGGAAACCCCCAATATTGACCTATCATGCCGGACAAAATATGTGCCTCGCTGAGTAGTCTGGCATGAAACCATGTATCGTTTGGTAAGGCTTGCTGGCGACCGGAGCGGTCGGTTATGCGTAGCGCGACGATCAAACCGACGTTTTGTAGCAAGCCCGCCAGAAAAGCCGGAAAAGGATCTTTGCCGTGTTCGATAGCAAACAGACGTGCTGCGTTGGCGCATAGCTCGGACTGTTCCCAGATGACGGGGGCCAGGAGTTTGGTCAGTGTTCCGGTTTGTACCTGAATAATCGGGCGAAACGATACCTTGGCCAATAGCATGCGCAGTCCATTTTGACCTAGCAGCATGACGGCACTTTCCAGATTGTTGATCTTGCTGGTTGGGTTGTAATAGGAACTATTGACCTCTTGCAGCACTTCGGCGACCAGCACGACATCTTTGGCGATGGTGTCGGCGAGATATTTACCTGAAGTGTTTTCGTCACGCAGGCTTTTAAATAGCTCTGGCAATACGGCGGGCACCCGTGGAATTAAGTCCTGACCGGCAAATTTACTACGTCGCAGTTCTTGCAATTGCTCTAGCAATTCTTCCTGCTGGAAACGGAGTTTTAGTGTGCTGAGATTTGGCGATGGCGCGGGAATGCCGGATGCAACGGGTAGCTCAGATAACAGCCATGCCAGGTAGCGCGCATGCCAGTCTGCGTCTGATGGGGCATGCGTTCGATCCTGATTTTGTTCAGAGGCAATGGAATTGTCTGCCGACGTGGTTCTGGATGGGACGGCAGCGTTGTCCTTCGCAAAGAAGCGCCTGATCCAGTGTGTCAGACTCACCAAAATACGATCCTTTATTTCAAGAGTTCAGGACGTTTCAGCAGTTTCAGGAAGCCGTCCATCGGTACGGGTTTAGAGAACAGATAGCCTTGAAATGCATAGCAGTTGTGTTCGATCAAAAAGCTGCGCTGGGCTGAGGTTTCTACGCCTTCTGCGATTACGTTCAGTCCCAGATTGGTTCCGAGTGAGATGATGGCGCGGACAATCGTTGCGTCGTTTTCGTCATCGCTTAAATCGCGTACAAACGACTGATCGATCTTGAGCTGGTTCAGCGGCAGACGTTGCAGATAGGCGAGTGAGGAATAGCCGGTGCCAAAGTCATCCATGGAGAATGAGATGCCGAGCTTTTTCAGTTCATGCATTTTTTCCGTTGTGGCATCCACGTTGTCGAGCACGGTGCTTTCGGTCAGTTCGATTTTCAGGCGAGTCGGGTCGATATCGTGCCGCGATACGATCTCGCTAAAAGTATCGACAAAATCAGCTTGCTTAAATTGCTTGGCGCTGACGTTGACGGCCAGGCTCAGGTGGCGGGTGTCTTCATTGTTTTCCCATTGTTTGAGCTGGGCGCAGGCAGTTTCCAGTACCCACAAACCGATTGGGATAATCAGGCCGGTTTCTTCTGCGAGGGGGATGAAATCTGCTGGTGAGATAAAGCCGCGGTCAGGATGGATCCAGCGCAGCAGCGCTTCTGCGCCGATCAGATTGCCGTCAGAATTCACCTGCACCTGGTAATACAATTCAAACTGATTATTTGCCAGCGCCAGACGCAGATTGGATTCGAGCATCATGCGCACGACCAGCACGGCTTGCATCGCGGGATCGAAGAAGCGCACGGCATTTCGCCCTGATGTTTTGGCCTCATACATGGCGGTGTCGGCGCGCTTGAACAAATCCTTGACCGTGATGTCATTGCCCTGGAACAGACAGACGCCGATGCTGCTGGAGCCGTGATGTTCAAAATCCATGATCTGGTAAGGCAGGCTTAATAGCTGACGGATTTTTTCAGCGATGCGGTCGGTTTGCTGAATTGCTTCATCGCGGCTGGTACTGAGTTCTTCGAGTACGACGACAAATTCGTCCCCGCCCAGACGCGCGACCGTATCGCTTTCGCGCATGCAGGTTTGGAGGCGGCTGGCGGTTTCTACTAACAAAATATCGCCGGCATCATGGCCGCGTGTGTCATTCAGCGTTTTAAAATTATCCAGATCGATGAATAGAATGGCGCTATGCGTATCGCTTCGGTTACCTCGAGAGATGAGATGTTGCAGACGGTCCAGCAGCAGACGACGGTTTGGTAATTGCGTCAGCGGATCATAAAACGCCAGATTGCGGATCTCTGCTTCGTAGTCCTTGTGGCGACTGATGTCGGTGAATGAGCCAATATAATTACTGACTTCACCACGGCTATCTGTGATCGCAGTGAGCGTAATCATTTGAGGATAGATTTCACCGTTTTTACGTTTGCTCCACAATTCACCTTGCCAGAAATGGTGCTGTTTCAGTGAACGTTCTATGTTGTCGTAGAACATGTGGTCTTGTTGTTTGGTGGTGTGATGTTCCAGATTGTGACCGAGTAATTCTCTGTTGTCGTATCCCGTAATATGTGTGAACGCATGATTGACGCGCAGGATTGTCCATTCGGCGTTCGTAACAAAAATTCCTTCCTGGGATTCGAAGGTAAAGGCGGCAATACGTAAATCTTTTTCCGCCTGCTTACGTTCCGTGATATCGGTGACGAAGCAATGCCATAACATAGAGCCATCTTCTTCTGACTCCGGTAGGCCATCGATATACAGCCAGCGTACAGACCCGTCCAGACGGCTAAAGCGAAATTCACTTTGCCATGCTGATTTTGTTCTGGCAGCTTCCCGAATGGCGTTTTTTCCATTCTCCATGTCTCGCTGATCAACACGATCGAGGAGAAATAAGGCGTTTTCGGCAACCTGATCCTGGGAGACTTCAAAGATACTCAATATTGCATCGCTGGCAAAGGGAATGCAGGTGCTACGGTCAGGCCGGATGCGGTATTGCATTACGAGACCCGGCAAGCGAGATGCAACTTTATTGATACGCTCAAATGCTTCTTTGACCTCTTGTGCGGCCTTGGCACTCTCTGCTTGCAGCGCTGTGATCAGCAGCGCCAGAAGTGCCATGGTCGTCATGTAGACCCAGAGTATCAGGAGATTTGCTCGCAGTTCAGGATTGGTAAATGGGCCATGGCCTGTTGACGTTGCCCATGCAGCAAACACCGCGGACGCTAGTGCGGTCAGTGACGCGCCTGTTACGCCAAAGCGTAGGGCGGGCCAGACGATCGCAGCGACGGCAACAAACGTCAACTGTAGCTGGTAATGTGGCATTAAAAAAATCGACCAGTTGATTGCAAACAGGACAGCGAGAAAAGCTAGCACCTCTTTACTGCGGCTGCGCAATAAGGCGAGCGATTCCAATGACACGGAGAGCAAAAGAGGAGCGATGAGCAAACTGCCTACGACGTCGCCAGCCCACCATGTCAGCCACACAGGTGACACTTCCGTAATCAGACCACGTTGCCACAACGTGAGGCTACCGCCAGTCGCTGATAGCATCATGCCCGCCATTGTCCCCACGGTGAACCAGACGACGTCTTTGCGACGGATAAATTGGCGGTTGAATTTCAGGTGGCGCAGGACTAGTGAGCACAACAAAGGGCCGAGGGTGTTCCCCAGTGACATGGTCAGAGCGATAGGAATGCTGAACCCGGCACTCAGTTCCAGTACGACAGAAGCGAGATAGATCGGCAACACCATACGATTGCCATAACGTATAAGCGCAGCGACAGCGATACCGGCCGGTAGCCATAACAAACTGACATTAGGATTGATATATTGGATCAAAAAGCCTAGCCGCCCGGCAAAAAAGTACGCGACGATTAACAACAAAAAGCGTCCGGTGAACGCATGAGGCTTTTTGTTGTTAATCGTCGGCTGGAATGCTGAAGGCTTGGACATGAAATATGCTGGCGGTGTGTGAGACGGCGCAGACCCATTATGCGACAAACTTTGTCTAAGCTAGCAAATTTTGGAGTTTCATGTTCACTTGATGGCACTTCGTTTCGTCCATCGTTGTACGAATACAAACAAGGGCCCGATAATCAACACCAAAACCACCATTCGCGTGACATGGAAGGCTGTCACAATCGGCACGCCTAGTTGCAAGGTTTTCGCCGTTAGTGACATTTCAGCAATGCCGCCCGGTGCGGTAGCAAGTATCGCTGTGGCGGCATGGATTCCAGACCAGGCAGCAAGCGTCATACCGCTGAGCGCTGCCAGTAATAAAGCCACCGTGCTGCAAAGTGCGACGCTGGCAAGATAACGCGGCGCAGCTTTTAAAAAGCTGGGTTGGAAGCGGGTACCGAGCGATATGCCGATCAGGATTTGCCCCGCATTGATGACCGACTGTGGTAACGCGGACAGGTTAATCTCAGCATAGCTCAATCCGGTTGCCACCAGCAAAGGTCCCATGACCCAGGCATTTGGCAAATCGAATCGCTGCATCAGCAAAGCCCCACATAACGTTGCGGCGATCAACAAAAGCAGACCACCCAACATCACGGTTGCAGCACCCTGTACATAAGGATCCTGACCATGTACCTCCCACAAGCGAAAGCCGAATGGAATCACCAGAACCACGAGCATAATACGCAAACTATGTGCTGCCGCGACCTTGTCTACCTGAGCGCCGTGGCGTTCGCCCTGATTTGCCATCTCTGATGCGCCACCCATTGCCATGGCAAAAAAACTGGTACAAGTATCGATACCACTAAGCCGATGCAGCAGCCATCCACACACGATGCCAATCAGGATGGAGACCAGAACCGCGAGCAAAATGTACGCTGCAAATGAGTTGACGATGTGGGCGACCGCCGGTGTGAAATACAGACCAAGCGCCGTACCGATCACCCACTGCCCTGCTGCACGTGCCGCTGGCGGGCTGCGCAAATCGGCGCCGCTCATACGACATAGTGCGGTTGCCAGCAGCGGGCCGATCATCCAGGGTAAAGGAGACTTGAGCCATACGCAGATCAGGGCTGCAACAAGGCCTAGCAGTAAGGTTTTGCTGAAGGCGAGTAGCATCACGGATCTTTAAATAACGTAGTACGTTGTTGTTGAGATTACCGGCCGGTGGTGAACCGGCGGCTCCGCACTTTTTCTATTTTCTGTTCTGACACGTCTGATATATCTGACACGAACTGTAGCACCGCAGCGGATTAAGGTCAGCAGCAGCCTCAAAATCAGTCATATTTGCAGCGCTTTGATCCGCCTGAGATTTCAGATATTGAGGCTGAAGCAAGAACTCAATATACCCACAACTTATCGGCATCCAGTTGTAACCAATACTCACCTTGCTCCAGCTTATACGGTGAGTAAGCGCGTAAGCTGCCTTCGCTACCGGCATGCCCGAACAGGCATTCCCAGCGGTCGCCCAGATACATACAGGTAGTCAGCGGCAGCTTGATGGCGTTATCGGTTTGGGTATTGGACAGCCGGACTTTTTCGAGACGGATAATTGCTGTGGCATCGTCGGCCACGTTTTTGCCGCGCAGGCTGGCCTTGAGCTGACTGCCATTGACATCGAGCGTGACGAAGTCGCCATCGCGGCTGACGATCTTGCCGCGCAGCTTGTTGTTACTACCCATGAATTCAGCGGTGAACAAGGTGTTCGGCGTTTCGTACATGCTTTGCGGCGTGCCTTGCTGCTCGATGACACCGTTGTTGAGCAAGAGAATGCGGTCAGAGATGGCCATTGCCTCACCCTGATCATGCGTCACCATCAGCGCGGACAGATTCAGCCTGACGATCAGCTCGCGTAAAAAAGCACGGGCTTCTTCGCGCAGCTTGGCGTCCAGATTTGACAGCGGTTCGTCCAGCAAAATCACTGGCGGGTTGTAGACCAGCGCACGTGCAATCGCTACGCGTTGCTGCTGACCGCCGGACAACTGATGCGGGAAACGTTCGCCCAGATGCCCCAGGCCGAGTTGTGACAGCACATCCTTGACCTTGGCAGCAATGTCGCTGGAATTCATTTTACGCAGCTTCAGGCCGTAACCGACGTTGTCGGTCACGGTCTTGTGCGGCCACAACGCGTAGGATTGAAACACCAGTCCCAGATTGCGCTGCTCGGCTGGCATCTCCCAGTTTTTACTACCGTCAAAGACATTGCGCTCACCGATATGGATGGTGCCGGTCTTTGGTGATTCCAGGCCGGCGACGGCGCGCAGCAAGGTCGTTTTTCCGCTGCCGGACGGACCAAGCAAGGCAACCACTTCACCCCGCTTTAACTCCATCGATACGCCTTTGAGAATCGGGTTTGCAGTGGCGCCTGAGCCGTATTCCAGAGTCAATTCATTTACGCTTAATTCGGACATAGTGTTCTCTCAGTAGTCTCAATATTTTTCTAAATAATTTTTTGATGGTTTGTGATGATCGGTAAAATTAGCTCACCATCAGTGACTTAACTTCACACCAAAGCGTAGTGCCAGCCCCAGTCCTATTGCGACCAGCGCAATATTGATGAAGGACAAAGCCGCTACCAGATCAACCGAACCGCCCGCCCAAAGCGATACGATCAGAGCGCCAATCACTTCCGTACCTGGTGAGAGCAAATACACGCCGGTCGAATATTCACGTTCAAAAATCAAGAACACCATCAGCCAGGCACCCAGCAGACCGAACTTGACCAGCGGCAGTGTCACATCACGGGTCACCTGGCCGCGATTCGCACCGACGGCGCGGGCGGCTTCTTCCAGTTCCGGGCCAACTTGCAACAAGGCGGTAGAGATCAGACGCAGACCGTATGCCATCCAGACCACTGAGTAAGCAAGCCAGACCGAGAAAATGGTCGAACGTAAGGCACGTAATTGCGGGATCAGATTATCGATCAACCAGGTCGCGACAACGTTATCAAAGTGCTGCAAACCACCTTCCAGCCATGAGGGGACGAACAAAAATACCCAGAGGAAGGAGAGGCCAGCCAGCAAACCGGGAATCGCTCGCGGAACCAGCACGCTGTAATCGAGAACGCGAGTAATGCCGTCGGGTTTGCGATGCATTGCCAGAGCAATCGCGGCATAACAAATTACTGCCAGACCACCACCGATGATGCCGATTAATACGGTATTCAGGATGCCGCGCATCAGGGACGGTTGTTCAAGAATATCGCGGAAATGTTGCAGTGTAATCACATCCGCAAGTTTCACACCTTCGCCCCAATAGGAGACGAACGCACGCAAGACGATACCTGACAAAGGAATCACAACTGTGAAGATCAGCCAGGCTGCGAGTACCGCAAATGCCAGCCATTTCCATTTGCCGAGCGGCAGAGGTTTCTGGCGTGAACCTTTACCTTTAATCGATACATATTTATTTGCTGATTTCAGCATCCAGCGCTGTACCATTACCAGCGGCATCGTAACGGCAACCAGACAGACAGCCGCAGCTGCCATCAGGTGGTAAGACGGTGTACCGAGCTTGTTAGTCAGTTTATACAGATATGTTGCCAGCACCAAATGACCTTCAGGGTCGCCCAAGACCAGCACCAGACCGAACACTTCAAAACCGAGGAAGAATACCAGCACGGCAGCAAATGCCAGTGCAGGCATGATCATCGGCAGGGATACATGCAGAGCCACCTGAAAGGGCGAGGCGCCCGCGATACGCGCAGCCTCTTCCACATCGGAACCCAGGCTTTTCAGTGCGGCAGACGAGTACAGATAAACATGGGGTACGTGGGTCAAACCGGCAATGATCACAATGCTGATAAATGAGTAAATATTCCAGGGCTCCACACCAGTCAGCTGCTTGATCCACAAGGTATAAAAACCAACCGGCCCCATCGACACGACATAACCAAACGCCATCACCATCGGTGACACGAAAATCGGCACCAGCAATACCGGCTCTATCCAGCTACGGCCAGGCAGATCGGTACGTATCATCAGAAAAGCCAGCAAGCCACCCAGCGGTACGGCGATTACTGCCAGACCGGTTGCTAGGATTAGGCCGTTCCAGAATGCATCACGAAAATCGGAATCGTCAAAAATAAAACGGTAGGAATCCAGACCTAAGGTTTTGATCGGTGCAAAGAAGGGCGCTGATAAAAAACTCTGGAATAAAATTAAAGAGAGAGGCGTAAAAATCGCCAGCAAGGTCAGCACAACGACCACACCGCGTGGCCAGTTTAGTTGCGACCACTTACTTTGGCGCGGGAGGGAGAGGGTTTGCATAATGACCTTATGGATATCAGCTGTCCTGTGGACGGCATAGAGACTGTACCAGCGCCGTACCATCAACTCAAAGTCGGCATCCTGCTTTGAGTGTGGATGCCTGAGATGAGTAGGAAATGAGTACGATTAGCGCGATGGGGTAAGGTATCAATGTCACATCGATTCGCAGCAGTCCTGATGGATGAATTCCTACGGAAGACTGCTGCGAATAAGAACCAGGATTATTTTTTACCTGCAGTGTCTTTCCACTGTTTCAGGAACGCCAGACGTTTTGCCTGATCCAGATATTGCAGCAGCATAGGATTGACCGGCAAAGGTTTCAGGCCAATACCAATTTGTTTTGCCAGATCGGATGAGGTCGTTTCACCTTTCACATCGGCACGGATCGCATACAGTTTGGCTTCATTGGCGATGAGTGTCTGACCGCGTTTAGACAAGGTGTAATCGAGCCAGAGCTTGGCTGCATTAGCATGTTTGGAGGCTTTGCTGATGAACATGACGCGCGATAACACCAGTGTGTAATCTTTTGGTATTTGAACACCGATCGATGGATCTTTCGCTGCACGAACCAGCGCGTATGAGCCGAGAATGTTGTAGCCAATCAGATTTTCGCCTGAAGAAATACGTTCCAGCATCGTGCCTGTGGATGACTGTACACGGACGCTGGCAGCGCCGAAGGCTTTAGCCAATTCCCAAAAATCTTTGTTCTCACGGCTGTCCTGCGTAATAAACATAAAACCGACGCCGGATTTTTCGATGTCATAGGTGGTGACTTTGTTCTTGAATTTGTCCAGTTTGGAATTGATCAGTTTGGCAAATTCAGCATGCGTTTTCGGTACTTCATCGGCACTGACAAGGCGCTTGTTATACACAAAGACGGCTGGTTCAAATGTGGTGCCGTAAGCAGAGTCGTTCCATACAGCCCATTGCGGAATACCGCTGACTTCTGGCGATTTGTATTGCAAGCCATAGCCGTCGGAGACCAGTTTGGTTTGTAAATCCATGGCGGACGACCACATTACGTCAGCGCTATTACCGCCAGCAGCCATTTCGGAAATATAGCGGTTGTAAACCTCAGTCGAATTCATGTCGTTGTACTCGACCTGAACTTCAGGATACATACTTTTGAAATCTTTAATCAGAGGTTCGACCGCTTTGGTATCCGTCGCGCTGTAGATAACGATTTTGCCTTCTTTTTTTGCCGCATCAATGATCTTGCTGTAATCCGCCGGATAACCTGCCGGTACCTGCGCAATACTGAAACCCGCTAAGCCCAGACCGATACTCGCGATGCTGGCGACAATCCATTTTTTTGACATCATGTGTCTTCTCCAATGTTGTTTTTTATAAAAACTGATGAAACAAATTAACTCGGTACCTGTAAGATTTTTCCGTACGCAATTACCTCATACGACGCTATCTGATGATCCGATTTACTAAATCAACGCACTAAACCAAATTCTTTCGCCTGTTGGCGATAATTGATGACTGCCTTATCAATATAATTCGTCAAATCCTGACCTGTCATCGCAAACGGATAAAGGCCGTGTAATTTACGGTCTTCATCAAAGCCCGGCTGTGCCATGGCATGTTGAAATACGTTGACCCATTTTTTGTAGTCAGCGTCGCTGACCTGCGGTCCCATATACACGCCGCGAATGATAGGCCAGGTCACATCGTAGCCTTGTTCATGCGCTGTCGGCACGTTCGCCAGCGTACCTGGCAGGCGTGCATCGGAGAGCACGGCGAGTACCCGGATTTTGTCGCCGACCGCATGCAGACTCGCTTCTGAGGCATCACCAGATACCGCTTGAACATGTCCGGCCAGCAGCGCGGTAAAGGATTCGCCGCCGCCTTCAAATGCCACCAGGCGTAGCGATTTAGGATCTACATTCGATTGTTTGGCAATTTGCGCCATTTTCAGCCAGTCCTGGCTACCGATAGTGCCGCCTGCGCCGATGGAAACTTGTGACGGCTTATCTTTAATGGCGGCCATCAGCTCGCGCAGATTTTTGTACGGAGAATCGCTACGTACCGCGATCATGCCGTAGTCGGTACCGACGCCCGCCACCCAGCGTACATTTCCGGTCGTCGATTTGCCGAATTTGCCTTCCGCCAGATTCAGCAGGGAGCCGCCAGAGTAGGCGACCAGAGTATTGGCTTCGGCACTGCGCTGAGTGATGATCGAAGTCCACGCAACGGCGCCGACGCCGCCGGGCATATAGCTGACCTGCAGCGCATGCGCGCCCAGCGCTTTTTGTGCGAGTTTGCAGGTCTGATCCATGCCGCCGCCAGGTTTTGCCGGCACGATGCATTGCGCAGGCGCTGGCACACCCGCAACTGCCTGTACCGCCAGCAGGGCGAGCACGCAACCGGTCAGTGATACTACAAATTTTGATGCTGGTAGAGGCATGTTGGCAGACGTAAGTTGGATCACACTAGTCACAGCAAAGGCAATTTTCAAGTTCGCAGCAGAGTGTACGCGTTCCAGTCTTTCAGTAAGCTTTCATCTGAAATCTGTGGCAAGTGGGTGCAATGCAGCATCAACAAAGCGTATCGGAGATAAATTTCAGTGGAATTACGGCGCAGAAGTTCTGTATCATAAAAAAGACGCCGTCGCTCTAATTCCAGTTCTTGTCATTCGTGTTGTTGCCCGCGCTCTGTCGTCCGGGCGTTGCATAATGCAGAACAGAAATGACTTTCTTCCACCCGTTTTTAGTAATCAACATGCGCATCCTGCTCGTCGAAGACCATGTAGAACTGTCCCGCTGGCTTGCTAAAGCACTGCGCGACGCGCATCTGACCGTCGAGTGCGCGATGAATGGCGCAGATGCGGATGCCTTATTGCACACGCAGGAATATGCCCTGGTGATACTCGATCTGACTTTACCTAAAATGGACGGACTCGACGTACTCAAGCGTATGCGCGCGCGCGGCAGCAAAACGCCGGTGCTGATACTCACAGCACGTGGTGGTTTGCATGATCGTGTACAGGGACTGAATCTGGGTGCCGACGATTACATGGCGAAGCCGTTTGAACTCGAAGAACTCGAGGCCCGTGTTAAGGCCTTGCTGCGCCGTTCTCAGGGTAACGAAGCCGTGACCCTGACCTGTGGCGCACTGAGTTTTGACACCGTCACCCGTCTATTCTCGTATGATGCAGCCTCGTTTTCCCTGACACCAAGAGAGCATGCGGTGCTGGAGGCGCTGATCACACGCCGTGGACAAGCCGTCTCTAAGGAAAAATTATTCGATGAAGTATTCGCTTTAGACGATGAAGCGAACCTAGATGCGATAGAAATCTATATCCATCGCCTACGAAAAAAACTAGAAGCAGTTAGTGCCGGTAGTGTGGCAATCACAACTTTACGCGGGATAGGATATTTGCTTGAAGTGCGTTGAATTGATTTGCATACGTCAACAATATTGATTACCGGGCAGATGTGTTTTAATCAATAGAATTGTAGTAAAAAATCGCTCTTCTTAAGTAAAAAACGAACTTATTCCAGAGATGTAAAAGACGCATGACAAGAGCAATTGGTTTTCTGCTTTCTGTATACCGACAGCGGGTGATATCGTTAGTTGTGTGCCGGATCGCGTAGTTACATTTGATTGCAACTTCATTGTTTTTTTGAAACCTTGTATAAATTAAATGTCATATAATTAACACAATAAAATTGTTTAATTCACATTTATTTTAATCAGGAAAAGTGGTATGCCCTATATTTATACCGATGTTGATGCGCTGGATAAAACAGATAAAGTGGGAACGGGTGAATGTGTTGATTTGGTTAAACACTATGCAGGAGCACCTAAGACCTCATTATGGAAAGAAGGTAAGCCGGTAAAGGGTAATTTGCAATTAAAAAAAGGCACTGCCATCGCTACCTTTGTCGATGGAAAATATCCTAGCCACAGCCACGGTAATCACGCTGCTTTTTATTTGAGTCAGGACACTGGCGGCATTTTTGTTTTAGACCAATGGAATGGCGCAAATAAGCCCCGGATATCAAAAAGATATATCCTCTCCATGGGGCAAAATAAGGATGGTACTTACCGTCAGTCCAGTGATAATGCTGATGCGTTTTCCATCATTGAATAAACATCTTATGAACAAAAAAACCGCTAGAGCCTTCCCGTTCTTCGCGATGGTATCTTTGCTTTGTTTGATCGAACTCCCCTTAGATACTTGTGCGGCGGACTCGCAACTGATATGCCCGCCAACGATTGATGCATCGCATGTCAACGTGACCAATACAGAAGGCGGCTGGACTCCCTTTGTCGAGTCGCATCTCAAACTGACTGGCGTTGGTTTTATGCAGGCACCTCCCGAAAAACTTGCCCATCTGAAGCCGGTCATAATTTCAAAATATAAAAAAAATGATACCGACAAATGGCAATTTGAAGGTGATTATCCTTACGGGAAATGGCTGTCCTGTAGCTATGAGAACAGTATTTCGCTGTCAAAAAAAATTGAGAACAGCTATACCGTATGTAATGTGACTACAATCATTGAAAAAAAATACGGTAACAAAATTTTTGAGATCGGGTGCCAATAACTTCGGCACCAATAACGGATGTCATCTTAATTAAAAGAGGCAAGTGCATTCTGCAAAAATATTTCTTATAGCACTAACGTTGCTGCAAACGCGATAATAGGAACAAGTTAGGACAAGTCTCTATCCTTAACAGGCAAAAAAAACAGTGTAAGCAATGCTACACTTCGTCACATTTGCGTACCCTTATCGCCCATCTCATCAATGAAATACAGCCTGATCCACGGTAAAGAACTTGACACAACGCTGATTGCTCGCTGGCATGAGCTGCGGATGGCGACCGAACAATATCAGAGTCCTTATTATCATCCTGCTTTTACCCAGATTGCTGCGGACGTCCGGGACGATACGCGGGTTGTGGTGTGTGAAGATGGTGGACATGTGGTGGGATTTTTACCGTTTCACCGCTTAGACGCCTTGTATGCCCGCCCGCTGGGTTTATTCCTGGCTGATTATCAGGGACCAGTTACGGCATCAGGTGTACGGCTGCTAGCCGGGCCATTATTGCGGGCGATGGGGGTGCGTTATATGGGCTTTGATCATATGCCGCAAACGCGTCAGGACTTTAGTTCGTATGCTTGGCAGCACAGCCGTTCGCAAGTGCTTGATCTCGACGGTGGTTTTGAGGCATACGCCGGGCGACTGGCAAGCTTGCAAAACGTGAAGCAGGCTGGTGTCTTGAAAACCATCAAGCAGATGGAGAGAAAGCTTTTACGGGAACGCGGCGAGTTACGCTTTACGCTGCAAAGTTTCAGCGATCAGGACTATGAGCAGCTTTTGCAAGGTAAGTCGGCGCAATATATTCGCACCCTCGGTGAGGGGCGCGATACTTTTGCGATTCCTTGGGTCAGGCAAATGCTGGATCAGATTCGTGCCCGTGGTACGGCAGATTTCAGCGGTATGCTATCGACGTTGCATGTCGGCGACGAATTAGTCGCGGCGCATTTTGGTATGCGCGCGGGGAAGGTGCTGCATTTTTGGTTTCCGTGGTACCGGCTTGATTATGCGGTGTATTCAGCGGGTCTGATCTTGCTGAAAGAGTGCGCCAGTCATGCGCAGGAAGCCGGTTTGAACGTGATTGATCTCGGTCGTGGTGAGCAGCCGTATAAGACGCGATTTGCGACCAGTACTGTTGCTTTATGTGAAGGCGCGATTAGTAATCCCGACCTGCTCCGGCAGGCGAAGCACGCCTATCTGCGAACGCGCTGGGCATTGCGTGATTCGAGCCTTGGTCAGAAGATCAAGTCTTATAAAAATAATTCCCACCACAATAAATCCTGAACCGGGAGTATCCATTTTGATGCGCTGGCTCTTCCCGGGAAAGACCGATACCGTAGGCAGTTTGCGTGGCCAGTTTCTGCGCTGGCTACTCATACCTCTGGTCATTCTGGTCGCGCTGAATGCCTTTTCTGTTTATCGCAATGCACTGGATGCTGCCGATCTTGCCTATGACCGTTCTTTGCTCTCGTCCGCACGGGCACTGGCTGAGCGGGTTGCTATTGTGGATGGCAAAGTCGTAGCCAATGTGCCCTATGTGGCTCTGGATAGTTTTGAGACTGACACATTAGGACGGCTTTACTACAAAGTCACCGGCGTCAATGGAGAGTTCGTCTCGGGTTACGAAGATTTGCCGACCCTGCCAAAGAATGTACCGCGCTCAGATATTTATCCGGCGCTGGTGCATTTTTTTCATGCCGATTATCAGGGCCAGCCTATCCGTATTGCGGCATTGTTGCAGCCTGTGTATGACGATCAGATGCGTGGCATTGCCTTGATCGAGGTTGGCGAAACTCTGGATGCACGACGTGGGTTGTCCCGTACTATTTTAATTGATACCCTGCTGAGACAGGCGGCGCTGGTACTGGCGGTAGCGCTGATGGTCTGGGTTGCGGTGCGTTTTGTTCTGCATCCGCTGATGCAGTTGAAAGAAGAGGTTGAAACCCGTGAGCCTACGGATTTATCCGACTTTGATGCAAGTCTGGTACATAAGGAAATACGGCCGCTGATTAATGCCATGAACGGTTATATGGCGCGCTTGCAAGCTCTGATCAGCGGACAAAAACGCTTTATTGCCGACGCCTCCCATCAGTTGCGCACGCCGCTGACCGTGCTGAAAACACAGGCGGAACTGGCATTACGTGAAAATGACGTAGTCGCTATGCGACACATCGTACAAAGTATTGCCAACACTACCGATGCAACCGTCCACTTGGCAAACCGCTTGCTGAGTCTGGCCCGTACCGGTCATGGCGCGGCAGAAGCGGCGATGAGTCCGGTGGCTCTGAATCAAGTGGTGCGGCAGGTTTGTGTCGAGCTTGCCCTGCCCGCCGTAAAAAAACATATCGATTTGTCGCTCGATGCCGATCAGGATATTGTCTTGCCAGGACAGGAATTATTGCTGCATGAAATGGTGACAAACCTGCTTGATAACGCCATTCGTTATACACCGGAATATGGACGTATTGCGATACAGGTAAGGACCGAAATGAAGTCCCGCTCACATTATGCCGTTCTGGAGATTGAGGACAGCGGACCGGGCATCGCCATGAGCGAGCGCGACAAGGTGTTTGAACCGTTTTACCGCGCTGCTTCGTCGAGTCAGATTAACCCGGGTGGTGCGGGATTGGGCCTGAGTATCGTGCGGGATATTGTGGCGCTTCATCAGGGGCAATTGCATCTCGATGATGGCACGCAGGGGGCGGCGCAGGGGGTAGGTTTACGCCTGACTGTGATGATGCCTCTGTACATCGCCAGCTAAATCTTAGTTTGCTGTTCTGCTTTTAAATGCGGTACGATACTCAGTAGAGTATGACTTAGATTACCTTCTTTCCGCACATCAACTAACCGCAGGAGCACTACCATGGCAGATACTCCCCCACTTAAGATCGTTCAGGGCACCGCATTAACCGAGCAACAGAAGAAAGATTTGCTGCACCGGCTGGCGCGGGTAGAGGGCCAGTTGCGTGGCATTCAGAAATTGATTGCCAAGGCCGCGGAACCGGCTGACTGCGATGGCATTGCTCAGCAAATGTCAGCGGCACGCAAGGCGCTGGATCGTTCTTTCGTTACTTTGCTCACCAGTTCCATGGTCACGCATGCGGAAAAATCCGCCAGCGTCGAAGACGCAGTCGAGCGCGCGAAACATTTGTCTGCATTTTTGGATAAATTCGCCTGATTTATTCTTTGTAGTCTGCTCAGGCTTGCAGGCGTGATCGCCAGATCTGAGACAGAATAAGCCGGTCTGATTACCCTTATGCCGTGCGACGTCAGATGTGTGGACTATTCCGTGCATCCCATCCTGCGAGTGCCTGGATATTGCCAGACCGGTTCTCTCTCAGTAATCCTGCTGGTCCTCTGTCTACAACTGTGTGATATGCCAACATCACTCATCAACACATCGCTAGTGTCGCTCTCACGACTCATTCTCACGATCTCACGAGGTTTTTATGAACGATTTTAAAATTTCCGTGGCAAGCCTGCACACGGCGATTGCAGCGTTTTTCCTGACCGCATTTGCCGCGCATGCACAAACCGTGAAGGAGGCGCCGTTACGCGCTCATCTTGCGTTTCTCGCCGATGATTTGCTGGAAGGGCGCGGCACGGGGCAGCGCGGCGGCGATCTGGCAGTACGCTATCTGGAGACGCAGGCGGCAGCGATAGGATTGCAGCCGTTGACAGGACATACCTATCGGCAGTCCGTAGTGCTGACGGGCGTGCAGACTTTACCTGCCAGTAGTCTGCGGTTTGATGTCGGAGGGAACGGTGGGAGTAGCGGTAAGGGCGGCACGCGCATTAATACAGAATTCGGCACAGAGGCGGTGTACGGTACGGGCGGAAATCAGGCGGAGGTCAGCGTCAATGCCCCGGTCATGTTTGTCGGCTACGGTATCCGTGCCGATGACGAGCGCTGGAATGATTATAAAAATGCCGATGTCAAAGGCAAGCTGCTGATCATGATGGTCAACGATCCGCAACCGACGGTAGCTGAGCCGGAGCGTTTTGGCGGTAAGGCACTGACCTACTACGGACGCTGGACCTACAAATACGAACAGGCGTTGCGCGAGGGCGCGGCAGGCGTTCTGCTGATTCATACCAACTCCTCAGCATCGTATGGCTGGAGCGTGCCGGTAAATAGTTTCAGCCATGAGCGCTTCCATCTTGATGGTGTGGGCAATGCGCTGGAAGGCTGGCTGCATGAGAATACCGCCAAAGCCTTGTTCAGCGCTGCCGGACAGGATCTGGATGCGCTGCGCGCGAAGGCAGAGAGCCGCGACTTTCAGCCGGTTTTGCTGAATGCCACGGTACAGGCAGAGTTGAAAGTCGCAGTGCGCAAGGTTGAGCAATTCAACGTGGTGGGCATCGTGCCGGGAACCGATCCCAAGCTGAAAGAAGAGGCCGTGATCTATTCCGCCCACTGGGATCATTTGGGCAAAGTGCCCGCTACCAGCGGTGAAAAGGCGGATCACATCTGGAACGGCGCGATCGACAACGCCTCGGGTGCCGCTTCTCTCATGGCGATGGCGCAGGCTGCAGTGGCGCATCCGGCCCGCCGCAGCCTGATATTTTTATGGCCTTGCGCGGAGGAGCAATATCTCCTCGGCAGCGCCGCCTATGTGAAAAATCCGCTCTGGCCACTGGCAAAAACCAGTGCCGACCTCAACCTCGACAGCATGAATTTCGTTGGCAAAACCCGTGATATCGGCGTCGCAGGCAGTGAGCGCAGCAGCCTCAATGCCACCGCCGCTCTCGTGGCAAAGCAGATGGGCATGCATCTGGCGCCGCAAGTGCCAGACTTGTCCGGCAGTTATTTCCGTGCCGATCATTTTAACTTTGCCCGTGCAGGGATTCCGGCATTCAATGTGGGTTCCGCCGTGTTTTCGGGCGACGGTCATTTTGAATTTGAGCAAAACGATGCCGCCTCGAATGCGATCATGCACGGTTTCACAAGGCATTATCATCAGGAGACGGATCGATATGATCCTAAATGGGATTTATCAGGCATGGTGCAGCAGGCACAATTTACCCTGAACCTAGGCTATGCCGTTGCCAATGCGCCGCGCATGGCAACCTGGAAGGCAGGCGACGCGTTTGGCAAGATCCGGCGTTGATTCGTCTGAGCAGTTACCTTATCAACGTGATCAGGCCGCCAGATGCCGTGCCTGTCGTTGCGGCAGGGATTTGGCGTCGGTTTTTTTCTCTGCGCTTTTTTGCGTGCCTTTATCTACCTTGTCCAATTTGGCGGCAGACTTATCGCTGACATTTTTACGATTTGCCTGACCGGCGTAATCGCTGCCTAGAATCTGTTCGACCAAGGCATCGTCCATATGGCGTTCGCTGCGTAACCATTCTCCGACCAGAGCCGCCAGGCGTTCTAGCGCGATCCGGTGAGTAGCATCGGTGCGCTGGTATAGCCAGTCGGACAAATCCATAAAGTGTTCAAACGGCGTTTCGCCCAGCACATACGGCAAGGTATGACCAAAGCGCCCCGAGTTCGCCACCAGATCCCAGTAGCGGGCAAAGCGCACCAGGCGCTGCATCGTGCTGAAGTCAATCGTGCTGTTTGCCAGAATGGTATAAGGCGGATAAGGATCGAAGACCATGCCCCATTCTTCGGTGTGACGGATGATCGGTGTGCCGCGCAGGCGTTTCAGGATACCGAACTGGATCTCATGCGGTTTGAGCGCGTACAGCTTGTTAAAGCCTGCGGCGAAGCTTTCTACCGTCTCTCCGGGCAATCCGGCGATCAGGTCGACGTGTAAATGCGCTTCTGCGTTCTCGCATAGCCAGCGGATGTTATCGGCGGCTTTTTGATTATCCTGTTTACGGCTGATGCGTGCCTGTACTTCCGGGTTGAAGCTCTGGATGCCAAGTTCAAATTGCAGTGTCCCTGGCGGGAATTTTTTAATGCCCTCTTTCAAGGCGTCAGGCAGATGATCAGGCACGACTTCAAAATGCGCGAATACCGGATCCTCCGGATGTGCTTCCAGTTTATCGAGGAAGAATTGCATGATCTTCAGGCTGGTTTTGATGTTCAGATTGAAGGTGCGGTCAACAAACTTGAACAGCCGTGCTCCGCGGGCATGTAGTTGTTCCATTTCAGCCAGAAACCGGTCAATTTCAAACGGCCAGGCAGTTTTATCCAGCGCGGATAAACAAAATTCGCATTTAAACGGACAGCCGCGTGATGCCTCGACATACAAGGTGCGGTGCTTGATATCTTCATCGCTGTAGAGATCGTAGGGCAAGTTAATGTCGGCCATGGGCGGCTGCACACCGGCGTGGATTTTCATCAAAGGTTTCGGGCCATGTAATACCTGGCGACAAATCTCCGGGAACGTCACATCGCCCCAGCCTGTGATGACGTAATCGGCTAATTTGACGATGTCTTGTTCGGCGGTTTCGTACGAGACTTCTGGTCCACCGAGAATCACGACGACCTCAGGTGCAACGCGTTTCAGCAAGGCAACGACCTTGGTGATTTCTTCGATATTCCAGATATACACGCCGAAGCCGACAACGAGTTTTTGTCCGGCCTGACGGTGCGACAAAAGTTTTTCTACGATTTCGGTGGTTTTCGCACCGGTCACAAATTCCTGCAACCGGGTTTGCTCTTGTAAGGCACCCATGTTCGCGAGCAGATAACGCAGACCCAGTGATGCGTGGGCGTAGCGGGCGTTGAGGGTGGAAAGCAATATGGTCATGAGGCAGGGCGTACAGCGATCAGTAAGGGGGAAGTCCGTATTGTACGCTGCTCTGTCGCGAAATCCGGGCGACATCCTATTGTTGTCAAAACGGCTCGGCCGCAGATTCGTGACTTTCATCCTCCACTTTTTGCATTTCGTCGCATTGCCATCGCAAGTGACAAACACATTGTCTACAGTGCATACATCGACAGAGCAAATACAG
This sequence comes from Undibacterium sp. Xuan67W, assembly GCF_049340165.1. Classification (NCBI taxonomy): domain Bacteria; kingdom Pseudomonadati; phylum Pseudomonadota; class Betaproteobacteria; order Burkholderiales; family Oxalobacteraceae; genus Undibacterium; species Undibacterium sp. Xuan67W. The sequence goes on along the minus strand of NZ_JBMPPN010000004.1, from coordinate 131,017 downwards.
ATTCACACTAGGCACTATCGATCCAAATTAACCATAAATGACAGAGGTAAATCAAATGAAAACAACTTTTAAAACATCCGCGATATTGAGCTCAGCTTTAGTTGCCGGTATCTTTGCCGTCGGTGCAGCCTTCCAGCCAGTTGCCGTCAGCGCACCTGCTCCAGTAGCACAGATACAGACAGTCACTATCGTTGCTCAACGCATGAGTGCTGATCAAAAGCTGGCTTTCGATACAGAAGCCGCCGGTGTGCAAACAGTCGTGATCAGTGCAAAACGTTTGACTGAAGAACAAAAAATGGCAATGGCTCAGCAAGACCAGGTATTGCACGGTATTGCCGCTAAAGCGATCCGTACTTCCCAAAATAATGGGTAAACACGGATTGCACAAGAGTCACAAGATGCAGAAAAATGTGAACGAAAACGTCATTACCATCGCGGTGAAGAATGCAGAAACAGCCGCCATTGGCGGGACGGCACAGTAAGACCAGTTCGTATCCAAGTCAAAGCCATTTTTATCTAGATGATTTTGATTTGGACATGAACCAGGACCGTCCAGATTACTTCTTTAACGAGACAAACCATGCCGCCCGGGTAGCTCATGCGCCTGAGGTGGCATGGTTTTTTGTAGTGCCGACGCGGTATCGTATAACTGTGCATGGTTCAACATCGCAAAATAGTCGATGGCATCAGCCGGAAGTCCGGCGAATAGCCGCTCGTCGCTCGATTTCAATTGACCGTGATTGACCATCACACGCATTTTTGCAAGCAGGTCGGCGCTGTGCAGCAGATGCCCTAAAGGGGACCAGACAGGGGCTTTGCTGCCGCCCGCCTGTTGTTGCAAGGCCTGAATTACCGTCACAGGAAATTCCCAGCGTTGCGCTATCCGGTACGACAGCGTTGCGGCGACGGACGTGAACGCATGGTAAAAGCTACTGGAGTATTTGAATTTTGCTTCATCACATTGCTGATCGAGTAAGCGGAACGCAATGATCAATCCCACGTTTTTCATCAAACCTGTCAGAAACGCCTGAAAAGGGTCGAGCGCGGTCGCGAGCTGATAGCAGGCCAGAGCACATTTTTCAGACTGGTTCCAGAGATGCGGTGCCGCCCTGCGGGTGAAGTTGCCGGCATTCAGGTTAATGATGGGACGGAAGGCGACTTTTGCGATCAGCAGGCGCAAGCCATCCTCTCCCAGCACCATGACGGCTTTCTCCAAACTATTAATGCGGTCTGCCGGATTATAGAGCGCGCTGTTCACAGCGTTGATGACCTCGCCTACTAGCACAACGTCTTTGACAATATGCGAAGACAATTCCCCTGCCGACACGGTTTTATTGCGCAGGCTACCTAACAATTGCGGGATCACAGTCGGTACACGGGGAACTACCACCGCGTCGTTCAGATCGGATGCCAGCAAAGCGTATAAGGCTTGCAGTACTTTTTGCTCTATGTCCATGCTGCTGCCTTCGCCGGGATTGCCCATGAGCCAGGAAAAAAACAGGGGATCAACTGCGATCTGCGGACGCCATGCCTTCAATACGGGAGGGACGATTTCCGTTGCCGCAGTTGTAACAGGTGTAATGGCTGTTACAGAAGAACCTACCCCTGGTGTGCTTTGCGCTACGATAAGCTCTTGTGACGGCGTGGGTAGTGTGGCGGGTGTTGCTGGCGCCTCTGCTGCTTCCGCTGCCGGAGTTGCACGGGGGACCGTTTTGGACGTGGGTGTTTTGCTGAATACTTGAATGAACAACTTGGACAGGAAATTCTGCACAATATCCCTTTCAGTTAGTCATGAGTCAGGCTTACCAGGTGTTGCTGAGATGTCTTGTGCAGTGTAACTTTAATTTTCGCGTTAGTCTGGTGCTATTGTGAGGCTAATGTGTCGTTTCATTACCAACCTGAAGGGAGATACCATGTCCAGACCCGGTAAAAGTAGCAGACTGCTGATTTGCTGTACGGCATTCATCGCATGTCAGTTCGTCTGTCAGTTAAGCCAGGCGGGAGTGATCCGCGACAAACTCATGGAACGTCGCGCTCAGCAATCGGAGATGGAGGAAGAAGAGGCAGCAACCAACGGCCCTCGTTTCAAGTTGCCACCGGGAGCGAGGGTTCTCGAAGATGTCGCTTACGGCAGCGACGCCAAACAAAAAATGGACGTCTATCTACCGGCCAGTGCAGGTGATCACAGCGCTGTCAGGTTACCGGTTATTTTTATGGTCCATGGTGGTGCTTGGGCCATCGGTAGTAAAACCCATAATAAAGTCGTCGAAAACAAAGTTGCCCGCTGGCTTCCGAAAGGCTTTATTTTTGTCTCGATTAATTACCGGATGTTGCCGCAGTTATTGGCCAGAGAACAGGCCGAGGATGTTGCACGCGCTCTGGCAATGGCGCAATCCAAGGCCGCCGAATGGGGCGGCGATCCAGATCAGTTTATTGTCATGGGGCATTCTGCGGGAGCGCATCTAATTTCTTTGCTGAGCACCTCGCCGGATATTGTCGCGCAGTTCGGCGTACGCCCCTGGTTGGGCAGTGTGTCACTGGACAGCGCTGCGTATGATATTCCGGCGATCATGGCGACCAAGCATTACGGCTTCTATGACAAAGCCTTTGGTACCGATCCTGCCTATTGGCGACGCAGCTCTCCTCTGCATGCCCTCAGTACTGCCGGTGCGCCGTTTCTGGCAGTCTGCTCCAGCAAACGTCCGGATCATCCTTGCGATCAGGCCGATTATTTTGTGAAGCGTGCCAACGCTATTGGCATGCGGGCCAGTGTATTGCCGCAGGCGCGCAGTCATGGAGATATTAATCAGCAGCTTGGTCTGGAGAATTCTTACACGCAGGCCGTCGAAGATTTCATGGCCTCGTTGTCACCGGCAATCAGGCGGCATCTTGAATAAAATGCCGTCCCCCGCCTATTCACAAATCTGATTACGCCCGCCTGTTTTTGCCCGGTAGAGTGCTTCGTCTGCATGCAAAAACAAGGCATTTTCAGTTTTGTGCTTAGGATAAAAAGCCACCCCGCCGCTGATTGAAAAGCGCTTGATTTCGCCGGGCGCGATTTCAAATTCGATCTGATTAAAGCCTTCACGGATGTCGTTTAAGGTGCGCATCACCGCATCATGATCGGCGTTCCAGAACAACATCACGAATTCTTCACCACCGAAACGGCTTAGTAAGTATTTGTCTTCTAAAAATTGCCCTAAATACATGGACAGCCGCTTGATGACGACGTCACCGAAATGATGTCCCCAGGTGTCGTTAATCGTCTTAAATTTATCGATATCGAAGATGACAACAGCTAATGCCGTTTTTGCTTTGTCCGCTTCGTAGATTCTTTCTTGTGCGCGTTTTTTGTAGCCGACTTTATTCAATAAACCGGTCGCGCGGTCTCTGGAAATCAGGTTTTTATTGGTGCGGATTTTGTTGATACGGTTGATCAGTTGCGCAGTCGTAATCTGATTCGTCTGATGCATCATCACAACATCAAACCCTGCTTTGACACCACGTTCAGATAACGCGTTATCGTTGCTTGTCTGCAGCATGACAATTTCCAAACTCGGATCTGCAGCAATATTTTTTTGAATAATTTCGGCAATCGATTCAGCATTTTTATAACTCTCGCTATCGATAACCACCACATCCGGCAGTGAAAATTTTACCTGCGTATGTAAGGTTTTATAATCATCGTGCCGGATCAGGCTGATTTTGTGTTCTGCCAGCATCGGCTCGTCCAGCCATTCGGAGATGCCATGGAACAAGATCTTGCCTTGATCGTCACGTTTGCGCTGGGCAAAAAGATTAAACAGGTTGTCGACCAGATCCTCGCTGCTGAACGGCTTTTCTGCATACGCCATACAATTCGTATCCAGCAACATTTTTTGCAACAGATACCGGCTGCCTTGCTTTGCAGTCTCCAGATAGACGTATTGACGGTTATCCGGTAAAGGCTTCAGCAGATCTTGCAGGAACATATTGCGTTTATCTTTTACCGCATGCAAATCATGCAGCACATCTAAATCAACGACGAACAAATCTTCATCATTTGCAGATGCGATTGCCTTAATAAAGGGATCTATCTGACTGAAAAAAATAATGTCAAAATTATATTTGTGTGCATGCAGTTTTAAAGTGGTGCTTTCATCCTGGATGAAAAACCGTTCTGCGAGCATGAAGACGTTATTCTTGTAGAAGCTAACAGGTAGAGATGAGGTCATAGTGGCGCCAGATGTATTGCAAAAGAAATCTCATTGCAGAAAGCAAAGTATTCCTCAATGCCGCTTTTACCACAAGCCTCATTTTTCGTGATTTAACAAGTCATGTGTAAATAGGACGTGAATTGCTATTTGGCAAGACTTAGTAGTGCAGACCACCATATAAACTGATGCGACGAGGTACCGGCTGCACCAAACCTCGATACAAACTACCTAACAGGCTGCCTTGCCGGTCATCCTGACCGAGGTGCCAGAACATGACCCCCGCCATTCCTTGTTGTTTTAGGTAGGCAATTTTGTATTCCAGAGATACCGTATCGTCATAACTGACAAAAATATGTTTTTCCGGATGCCAGAGCCAGGGAACTTTCGTCTCATGACTGAAATGGCGCACGTAGCCCAGTGGTGCTTTGAGCATCGTCTGGATTTCTGCATAGCTTGCCATGCGGGGCTCTTTGCGCTTGGTACAACTATCGCAACCGATTAGTAAGGCCGGATCACCCTGATAATTTTCTGCAGATTCAGTGACAAATGTCTGATACAGACCAGAGTTCTCCGGTGTTACCTGAAAAAATGCCCTGCCATAAAATGGTACGCCCAATACCATCTTTTTCGCCGGAATACCGGTGCGTAAATAGTGCGTCACCGCCGCATCGATCGTGCTGGCGATCGGAGAAGGAAATAGTTTGTCCACACTGGCCTGACTGACTCCCGACACAGAAGGCAAGCTGCGTAAGGGATTGGAGATCAGCGGCTCATCCGGGTGACCAAATAGGGGGGCATTGTGATTGCTGCGTGGTTGCCAGACACCGTTCAGGTCGTAGGTCATTAAATTGATGTAGTCGAGTTGCGCTACGATCGCAGGTAGTTGCGGGTAATAGCGTGTCATATTCGCGACGTCGCCTGGCCCGGCAACGGTGAGCTGATAGGGTTTTTTTTGCCTTTGCAGATTCTCTTGGGTCAGTTGATGACGGATTTCTGTCAGCAGGGCGACGAACTGATCGGCATCTTCCGGGCGTGGATATTCCCAGTCGATATCGATTCCATCGAAACCGTAATGTTTCATGAATGCGACACACGAGTTTGCCAGCTTTAACCGCTGCTCTGGCGTGCTGACGGCATCGCGATAGCGTGTCACGGTAGGGCTGCTGTCATTACTATACGTCCAGCCACCCAGAGAGAACAAAATACGCAGCTTGGGGTGATTTTTTTTTAATGCCATTAGTTCGCTGAATACCTTTGCCGCCCTGTCTGTCTCCACTCCCTCAGGTAGATCGCATTCGCCATTTGCATTAATATTGATAAAGGAAAAGTTGATATGTGTCAGCATTGCTGCCTTGCGCGGCGTAATGTACGACACCGGGAATTCGGCAGCCTCTGGATAGTGATTAATCTGCTCTTTTTCGAGCAGGTAATAGCCGATCACCACGTGCTGGCGAGTGCTGGTGTTAGCAATGCCTTTGAGCGGCACCAGGATAGCTGAGAGTAACAACAAATTAAACAGAAATGGATGGCGCATACGTTTCATTCTCATGACTGGCGCTGCAATCGGGTTGCAGCGCATATTTGACATGGTGGTGAGAATGCGGTGTCAGCGGAGGCCGGTCAACAGATTTTTTGATCGCGTTCGAAAGCTGCATACCAGTGCCAATTTCCCGTGCTTGCAATGTCGTTTCGGGCAATACCAGATCATTTCTTTCCAATGCTGGTATCTGGTATGTTGTTCCATGACATCCATGATACGGATCGCATTTACTTTATACTGCGTGGTTTGTTACATCAGAAAGTAAGAGCATGGACGTCAAGGTAATTGATCATCGCTTAGAAGAATTAGAAATCAAAATATCGCGCCAGGAAGATATCGTTGATACCTTAAACCAGCTCGTTTATGAGCAGCAGAAAAAAATTGCTGAGCTGGAGGCCTTATGTACGGCCCTGGTCGGACGTATGAAAGAAATGGCGATCAATGCTAGTCAGCAGCGGATTATTGATGAAAGACCACCACATTATTAAAAAACTGAAGGAAATTTAATCCGAGTGAATATGGCAATTTCGTTTGGTAAAAAAAAGGAACCAGCAAGGTTCCTTTTTTTATTTCGTGTAAATACAGATTACGGCGCAGGTGCGTAGTTCAGTGGTGTCCACGCGTACGCTTTGCCTTCATTCCGTACATAGCCTAAGCCAGGAAAAGACAAATGCGATGCGCCAACCATATAGCCTTGCTTTGCTGCATCGGCATACGCTTTTTTACGCTCTGCCGCGGCTGATTTGCTATCAGAATCAAACTGGATAGTGACTTCAGGATGATCAAACTGAACTGCTGCCACATGCATCAGGTCGCCCCACAGCATGAGTTTTTGTCCCTTGCTTTCTACTTGGTAAATACTGTGTCCTGCTGTATGGCCATGACTAGCAATCGCTTTGATTCCCGGCACCAGGTCGGTATTTCCTTCAAAGGCCTTGAACTTGTCAGCTTTGACGTAAGGATTCAATGAGGCCATCGCTCCTTGGAAAAAGCCTTTGGACTCTGCCGGTGCCTTATCCAGATTTGCCTGACTCAGCCAGAAATCGGCATCATGCTTATCGGCGCGAACGACCGCATTCGGAAATACCAGTTTGTCGCCATCGACCAGACCACCTACATGATCTGGGTGCATGTGAGTGATGTAGATCTCATCAACTTGCTCTGGCTGATAACCTGAGGCTTTTAAGTTACTCGCAAGCTTGCCTAAGGTTGGACCGAACAGACCAGCGGCACCCGTATCGACCAATATGAGCTTAGTGCCAGTATTAATCAGGTAGCCGTTGACAGAGGTATCCAGCGGACTTTTCTGGTGAAATTTGCTCAGGCCTTTGGCGATTTTTTCCGGTGAAGAATTGGTCAGCAGTTTATCTACCGGCAATTGCACGGTGCCATCAGACAAGGCTGTGACTTCAAAATCGCCCAGCATGACGCGGTAATAGCCTGGTGCCGACGTTTTGACTATCGGTGCGGCGGCGTGTGCTGCCGGTGCGATGACGGCTGTAAATGCAGCGAGGGAGAACGAGGTTGTAGCGGTGATCAGCGCCAAACTGCTGGCGCGCAAAAAACGGTTAGTGTGGTGAACTGTAGTCACGTTGAATCTCCGATATGCGCAAAATAGCGTGGCGTTATTATGCCGACTTTCGGAATTTGCTGCTTTGCGCGACCGGTTTCTTTGGATCGAGGAGAGATTCCTAGGTCATCAGGGAAATGGTGAGTGCTTTGACCTCTTTGTCCGACTCTTCGAGGATATGATGAATAGTGCCGTCGCCGACCAGAAAATCAATTTCCGATGCAGCATGTCGTATAGTCGCTTCAGAACGAATGTCCAGCGGTGATGGGACAGATGCCAGATCGTTAGCCAGTACCAGCGTGTCGCCGAGGGTTTCCGGAGGCATGACACGGACGCCTGACCAGAGTGCCTCTACGGCGGTGATGATGCGTTTTGGCAGCATCAATTTTTTTAATACGGCACGACCTATAACAACCTCATCTGGCTCAGAAAATTCACCTTCATTATCCGTGTCTTCGGAGGTATTTGGCTCCATCAGCGCGGGTAATTGATCAGCGCGTGATAACAGATAAAAGCCGCTGACTTCATGCACAATACCAGCAAACATTGCCGTCTCAGGGTCAGTGTTGCTGACCTTTCTCGCTAGCAGATGTGCAAGTGCGGCGACATGCGCAGAATGTTCCCATAACTGATGTGCTTTTTGACGTAGCACCGGATCGCTAATCGCACAACTGAGTTGCCTCACGACGACCGAGGCGACGATAGAGCGCAAGGTGCTAAAACCAAGAATTGTGACCGCAGTTCTGACGTTGGTTACGCCGCCGCCAAAACGCGAGTACGCAACAGAGTTGGCAATAGCCACAACGCGTGATGCAAGCAGCGGTTCGGTTAAGGTCAGTTTTGCTGCATCTTCCAGGCTGCAATTAGGATCATCGAGTAACTGCTGAATTTTCAGAGATGCGTTGACGTTGGTGGGAAAAATTAACTCACCTTGATTTGCTTCTACAACGATACTTTTGAGTGCTTCGGACTTTTTCATGCATGAAATTATACTCTCGTGCAGGTTAGCTCAGCGTAGGGAAAATACTCAAATCAATAGAAAGCTCTGCAAAGTTGTTAGTAGTTCTTGTCAAATTTCAACGCTTTAGTTAATTTATTTGTCAGCTTATTTGCCGTACTGACAACCAAAGACGGTTTTCGGTTCTCGGCGGCAACAGAAGACGTCGCCATCGGTGTTTTGCGTACAGGCTGTGCATTGGTATCCAGTTTGAATGTGGATACTGTTTTAGCCAGCGCGTCGGCCTGTTCTTCCATACTCTCTGCCGCTGCTGCCGCTTGTTCGACCAGTGCCGCATTTTGTTGCGTCATCTCATCCATCTGAGTAATCGCGCGGTTCACTTCCTCAATGCCAGAACTTTGTTCCTGACCAGCTGCAGTGATTTCTGCCATGATGTCGGCAACTTGTTTCACTGAATTGACGATATCGCCCATGGTCTTGCCTGCGGCATCGACGAGCTTTCCACCGGCATCTACTTTCTCGACCGAGTCGCCGATCAAAGTTTTGATTTCTTTCGCGGCGCTGGCACTGCGTTGTGCGAGATTGCGCACTTCAGATGCCACTACGGCAAAGCCACGTCCCTGCTCGCCAGCCCGCGCTGCTTCGACTGCTGCATTTAGCGCCAGAATATTGGTCTGGAAAGCAATGCCGTCGATTACGCCAATGATGTCGACAATCTTACGTGAGCTCTCTTTAATCGAACTCATGGTGCTGACGACCTGACCGACTTCCTGACCACCCTTGACCGCAAAATTCGACGCTGATACCACCAGGGTGTTCGCTTGTCTGGCGTTGTCTGCGTTATGTCGTACGGTGGCGGTAATTTCTTCCATCGAACTGGCCGTTTCTTCCAGTGCGCCGGCTTGTGTCTCAGTACGTGAGGAAAGATCTGCGTTACCGGTAGAAATCTCAGCCGATGCAATCGCAATTGCATCGGTACCGTGACGTACTTCGCTCACGATATGATGCAGATTGTCGTTCATTTCTTTAAGTGCATTCAGCAGTTCACTAATTTCGTCCGAACCGCTGGTGGTTTCGCGGAATGACAACTCACCGGCAGCGACGCGTTTTGCTATTTCGACGGCATCTTGTAAAGGCGTTGTAATACTGCGTGTCATCAGCATAGAAAACGCCGCACCCATCACCAGCATCACAGCGCCGATACCAAAGAGGAGAGTAGACAAGCGTTTGCCTTTGCTATCCATATCGCCGGACAATTCATGCGCTGCTTTGCTTTGTACGTCAACAAGCTTGTTGATCTCGATTAACGCTTGTTGTTGTAAAGGATCGATCTTCGTCGCGATGACCTTGACGGCCTCTTCGCTGTTGAAGTTCAGAATCATTTTATAAGCCTCTTTATTTGGCTCGTCGGTTTGTTGATCTAATTTATTGATCGTATCAATGATCTTCTTTTCTTCGTCGCTGAGGCCGAGTGCAATGAGTTTGTCGCGGGCTTCCAGAAAGCGGGTACGGTGGGTTTTGACGATGGCTTTTTGCTTATCGATTTCAGCAATATCGGATTGCAAGCCGATATTGCGCAATGCCAGTCCACCTTCAAGCAGACCACTTTTCATCGCAGCGGCGAGTGAAGTTTTGCTATTGGAATATTCGAGACCTGCGATCATCTGGCGCCGATTACTGGCACTAAAAAAACTGTCAGTAATCAGCAGGAGAATTAACATCGCCAGAATCCCACCGAAGCCAACGGCGAGACGAGTACCTATGCGTAGATTGCGCAGATTCATAGCAGCTCCTTAATGTAAGAATGTCGCTCCAACACGTCTCAGGTGGCGGGTGTATCAACAACGTAACAGAACTTAAAGCGTAGAAAATCTCGAATCGGGAACCAATCAGCAAACAAGCTATGGTGAGCGTTGTTTAGTAAGGGTACGCAGTCTTATGTTACGTGAATTCTTACTGCGGTGCACCAGGCTTTGATTATTCTGGTTTTTACTTGTGGCATTATTGTGCATATCATTCTGATCATGCTAATAAGCCGATTGGAAATTTAGATACATTGTTAATTCGATTGATCCGTCGGTTAGTTGTTTGTATTTATCGGTATTTACACCCTTCACTTTCCCCTGACTGCGTATGGTTTTTATTATCGCTTTAACGATTGTTTTATCAATTGCGCTTTTTTATCTCTGGTTAAGATCGCGTGCAGCCGCCAGAGCTGACTATATCCGCACGTATATGTTTCCCACCGGTTTGCTGGAGCGCCTGGTCAAGCTAAGGCCAGAGTTATCGCTGAAAGACCGGCAACTGGTAGCGCGGGCCTTGCGGCAGTATTTTCTGGTGTACCTGAAGAGCGGTTATCGGCATGTGTCCATGCCCTCGCAAGTCGTGGATGATCTGTGGCATGAATTTATTCTGTACACCAAGCATTACGAACAGTTTTGCAATAAGGCCTTTGGCCGTTATATGCATCACACGCCGGCAGCGGTATTGGGTGCCAGCCAGCGCAATAATGATGGCCTGCGCCGGACTTGGTGGTTTGCCTGTCTTGAAGAGAACATCAACCCACGTCGCGCGACGCGTCTGCCTTTGTTGTTTGCACTCGATGGCAAATGGAATATCGCCGATGGCTTTCGCTATGAACCTGATTGCAGCGCTTTGCGTAAAAACGGTGACGGCACCGTGTATTGCGGCGGAGATTTTTCTGACATTGGCACCGGCGGTAGTTCGGGCAATCCAGATAGTAGTGACAGCCCCTATAGCTTTAGCGACAGCAATGATTTTGGTGGCAGCGCCGACAGTGGCGGCGACAGCGGCTCTTCAGGTTGTAGCGGCGGCTGTAGTGGTGGTTGCGGCGGCGACTGATTTTTGTGGTTTAAATTGCTCGCGGTAGGCCGCGGGTGACAGGCTGGTATGCCGTTTGAACAGACGCCGGAACGAGCTCAGATCGGTATAGCCGGTGCGCTCTGCAACTTCGTCCAATGTCAGTGTAGTGGTTTCCATTAAACGCTTGGCCAGATCAATTTTCAGTAACTGCGCATAACTCGCCGGTGTCGTACCGAGCGCCTGATGAAAATGCCGTATCACCGTGCGTTCACTGACCGCCAGATAATCGGCCAGCGCCGGCAAACGGAACGCCATATGCCGATGTTGCCGCAACCATTTTTGCGCCCGGATCACCAGATCGTCGGCGTGTGACTGACTCTCTTGCTGGGTCATACCGGACAAGTTCATATACGGTGTCTGGGTCGCCCGGTTCGCATCAATCAGCATGGTTTTTGCGACACTGGCGGTGACTTCCGGACCGGCAAAGCGGCGCACGATATCGAGTGCCAGATTCATATACGCACTCGCGGCACCGCTGGTTACGATGTCACGGTAGTCATCCAGCACCTCACCCAGACGCAACTCCACCTGCGGATAGCGTGCTTTAAACACCCGTTCCAGCCACCAGGCGGTGGTCGCATGACCATGATCCAGCAGACCGGCTTCGGCAAATACAAAACTCGCGCTGCAATTACTGACCAGCAAACTGCCTTGCGCATGTTTTTCCCTGAGCAGCGGAAAATAAGGACGCAACTCATCTAGCGTGCGCCACAGATCCTGCATGCCGTTTCCAAGAAAAATACCCGGCAGCATCAACACATCCGCCTGAATATCGTTGGCAATATCGTTGGTGATATTGCAGCTGAAATCGCCATCCACCTGCAGCACCACGCCGGTCGGTGTCTTTACCGCCGCTCCGTCGGCAGAATGGATAGACCAGCTAAACAAAGGCTGGCGTTGCTCCTTCGCCTGACCCTGCGCGATCCAGATCGCATTCGCAATCGCGAACACATCCAGCGGTGCAGTCACCGGCGAAGCCATACATTGCGGGTAAATCCAGACGGCGATATGAGTCATTTGGCGGTTGTTCGGGTTGTTAAGGTCAGAGACTTACAGAATGCGTGTCAGTATTTGCACTAATTGCGTCAATACTGACACTATGCGAGTCTTTCCGCAATATCTACAATGACCCCCCAATTACATTATCGCCAGGAACCCCATGGATACAGCGCACACCAAACGCAGCCTCACACCTGAAGGCTTAAACCAATTCGGCAACCAGTTCTTGCCCGGACATCTCGGCATACGCATCACTGCGCTGGAAGGCAATACTGTCAGTGCCGAACTCACCGTCACGCCGCAATTGCTGGCACCGAATGGTTTCCTGCATGCAGGCAGTGTGGTGACGCTGGCCGACACCGCTTGCGGTTATGGCTGCATCAGCAATCTCCCGGAAGGCGCCAGCAGCTTTACCACGATCGAACTCAAATCTAATCATCTCGGCACTGCCCGCGAGGGCTTGGTCGAGGTCAAAGCCCATGCGGTTCATCTGGGGCGCACGACCCAGGTCTGGGATGCCACCGTCACTCACAAAGGCAAAACCATCGCTTTGTTCCGTTGTACGCAAATGGTCTTATTTCCGAAGGAAGCAAAATGAGCGACACCCACACCACAGTCCTGGAACAATGGCTGGCAAAAGAAGCGGAAGTCCGCGCACGGATGCAAGAGCCCGGCGTGATTCCGCTGGAAAAAATGAAAGAGCTCAGCGGCTTGGAATTTTTACAATGCATCCTGAGAGGCGATTTTCCGGTGGCACATATCGGCAAGACGCTGGATTTTTTTCCAGTTGAAGGGGAGGCTGGCCGCATCGTGTTTCAGGGCACACCAGGACGTCAGCATTACAATCCGCTGGGCAGCGTGCACGGCGGCTATTTCTGTACCCTGCTCGATTCCGCTGTGGGTTGCGCGGTGCAGTCGATGTTACCAAAAGGCGTGGGCTATACAACGCTGGAAATCAAGGTCAACCTGATCCGTGCATTAACCGATAAAACCGGACCCGTGCGCGCCGAAGGCAAAGTGATCCAGGTCGGCCGTCAGGTCGGTACTGCCGAAGGCCGCATCGTGGATGCCAGCGGCAAAATCTATGCGCATGCGACCACCACATGTCTGGTGTTTCCACTGCCATAAGTCAGGTATGGTTTTGGGCGTTCTTGATCTGTACACCATAATTTTATTTGCAGAAGGACGCTGAAACAACACCATGGAACATAAGCACCGAATTGCTAGGAAAAACGCCTGACATTTGGTCAACTAATTTGCTGAAAATACTACCAAGTTTGAAGAGGCTGATACGGTAGAATTTTTTGATCAAAATAAGGTGAGAAGTGTTCTAGTCCGTTTTAATTACTGGCCATCCCTTTAACGCCGCTCTGCGCAAGAACGATTGCACAACTGCACGGTGAAATGGTGCGATCAGGCGGATGTAGGCATGCCCCAGCGTGTTATGACAATGTACGACGGTCGATAAGGTCAGATACCGCTGCAGTTCATTATTCGTGCTTGTCGTATGCAACATGACCGACAGCCTGAAATCCAGATGTTTGTCGTTCTCGCCTAAGACGATTTCACCGGCACTTTTTTCTATGATCCTGAAAATCTGAATATGCTGGCCATCTCTGGCACCGGCAGCTTCTAGCTGGCGCGAGGTCTTTAGCCCAAAACCTGCCACCAGCACATCGCGCAATCCCATTAACGACTTGACCCAGGGTGCTTGCTGGGCAAAGATAAATCGTGCCAGCAGTTCCGGATCGTCGATGGCGTTTGCCGGCAGGCGCACAGCGTATGCATCGGCCAGATCCGGCTTGTCGTATACATGGGTGATGCGCGAATGCTCTGGCAAATCGCTGGCGATGGCATAGTGGTAAGCATATTGATAGACGCGACGCATGAGTACTCCCTTGATAACGGTGACGGTGATCTAATCAGTGCAACTCAGGATTCAACCAGGGATTACGGGTATCAACGACGGCACCAATTTTTTTCAGCATATGCATCATGCCCATGTAGGCACGATCAAAATATGGCATGTCCTCGTGATAGCTCAGCGCGAGTTTGACCAGGATTTTTCCATGACCGGTATCTGGTGCCGGGTAGGATGTTTTATGCCGGAAGTCGAAACGCTGCATCGTAAAAGGCTGTAGCTGCCATTCAACCAGCGCCGTCGCGGCGGGTATTAATTGCGTTTCAAAATCCTCCAGACTCAGATCGGCTCGTATCAGTCCGAGTTCGATATACGCAAGCCGCACGGGAGCAAACGAGCTTCTGTTCTGGTCCAATAATCCGCGCCAGGCTTTCGCCATTGAGGTACAAAAACTCTTAGAGATCGATTTGGTACAACCAAAATCCAGCACACCCAATTGTCCATCCGCCATGAATAAAAAATTACCGGGATGCGGGTCGGCATGCAGACGACCAAGTTCGCAGACGCTGTGCCAGAACCAGTCGAAGAGCAATTGCCCGAAATGATCGCGCGTAGCCTGATCCGGATTGGTCGCCAGCCATTCATCGAGATGCAATCCATCTAGCCGCTGCATGCTCAATATGCGCTGGCTGGAATGACTTGCGACTGGTACCGGAATCACGATGCCCGGCAAGCGTACGTGTCTGGCGAACCAGCGCAGTTGCGCGGCTTCATGCTCGTAATCGAGTTCTTCGGCGAGCTTATGTTCGAGTTCGCTCATGTTGCGATCCACCAGTTCTTTACGCGGAATCAGATCAGAGCCAAGTGACATGGTATGCAGCAAGCCGCGCAGCATACGGACATCGCTGCTGATCGACGCAGCAATGCCGGGGTATTGAATTTTGACCGCGAGTTGCGTACCGTCGGCCAGACTCGCGTGATGGACCTGTCCCAGACTAGCCGCCGCAAACGAGGTCGCATCAAATTGAGCAAACACATGCTCAGGTGCTTGTCCGAATTCGCGGCTGAAGACTTTATGCACCAGTGCCCGGTTCAGCGGCGTCACTTGATAACAGCCTTTGGCTAATTCGCGCCGGATGCCAGCCGGAAGAAAATCTGCCTCCATGCTCAGCAATTGCGAGATCTTGAGCGCGGTGCCTTTTAGTTGATTGAGAGCGCGAAACAAGATGCGCCCCAACTCGGCTTCATGCTCATCCTGAGCCGTGATTTTGGCCTCGTCACTGCGCGTGAGCTGACGTGCTTTGTGGCCGACATGGCTGATGCCGACCTGGGCGAGTGCCAGTCCGCTGACTGCGCTGCGACCGAGTTTGCTGGAAGGAGGATTTTTGCTCATCAAATCAGATCCGTGTTTTGACACCCGCTTCAGTACTGAAGCCGTGTTTAGCAAGTTTGAGCATAGTCAACAAACCTGAGCCGTTTTGCATCACACGCGACAATTGATTCCGGATTAAGAAGCTGGCCAGTTCCGATAGTTTATTCACCACGCCGCTCTTCAGCGCCAGCACCAGTACTGCCAGCGTCAGATCTACCAGCTGGGTGGTATCAGAAAATTCTTCGGACTCATCCTTGAGCCAATAGGCGATCACGGCAAACAGATAGTCCGCGAACAAACCACCTAACAAGTTTTTAAAATCGCACGCAGCGATCTCACCGCTCTGCTCCGCCGCATCGATAAAAGCTACTATCTGCGTCTTCAAGGCTTGCTGTCCCGGCATCTGATCCCGCATCATCAGGAGCGGCGATTTGCCGACAACCGTGCGCGTGATCTCGACAAATTCACGGTCCGCCAGCAAGAGTTCAAGCAAGGCATCAACCAGTCTTTGTAAGCGTTCTTGCAAACTAAATTGCGCCAGACCCGGCGTCTCCAGCGTGACTTCCAGCACGATGTCGATGCATAACTCGTAATAGGCGAGCAGAAGTTTTTCCTTGGTCGGAAAATACTTATAAATCGTCGCATCACCAATCCCCGCCGCCCGCGCAATCTGCTTCATGGTCGTCGCCTCATAACCATGCTCCGTCATCAGATCGACCGCAGTACGAATCACAAGGCGCCGGGTTTGCTCTTGCTGGGATTTGGATGTTTTCATTTTGGGTACTTGCTATCGTTTAGATGGTCATTTATTGATCTCAATGTATATCAAGTATTTTAAAAGTGCAAGTAAACATCGATTTAACGATAGTAAGTATGTATAAATAAGCTTTATAAGCAGAATGCCCCGGTTTTATGCGGCTCTGCAGCCAATATGCTGCCAGGAGGCTTATAGATAGCGCGGGTTCAATTGTGGGAGACTTCTAAAAACCTTTAATTGATATTTCAAGGAGCCACTTACTCCTGCGTTTCTCTGTGTCTCCGCGTTGAGATGTCTTGGTTTTTGTATCAGTCCCATCAATGCGATTTTTCAATTTGGAGGTTTTTAGAAGTTCCTTTACGCTTTAAAGTGAGTTGCCATATTCGTGTAGAGTGTGCACGAATAACTGCCGCTTTCGGCCACGAGCTGCTGATAAAAGGTCGCAGTTAAATGGATGTCGATTCAATTAAAAAGGGAAGCCGATTTTGTCAAAAATAACGAAACATTTAATCCTCATGGCTTCCTACAACGAATGGATGAATTCGAAAATGTATGATGCGGCAGGAACCTTGTCGGCTGAGGATTTGGCAAAGGACAATGGCGGATTTTTCCGGTCTATCCTTGGTACCTTAAATCACATTATGGTAGGAGACATCTTATGGTTAAGACGCTTCGCTACTCACCCGGCTAACTATCACGAATTGAATCCAGTATTAGGCCTCGCGCAGCCCGAGTCACTTGACCAAATTCTGTTTGTTGATTTCGCAGAATCGTCGGCACAACGACAGATGCTGGATGTAGTAATTTCGAGATGGATTAGCAGCATCAACGACCACGATTTAGAGCATGTCCTGACTTATCAACGTAAGTCAGGCGGCGAGTGCAGAAAAGACTTTTACGGATTAATCATGCATTTTTTTAATCATCAAGTTCATCACCGCGGACAGATAACAACGATGCTGACTCAAGCAGGGCTAGACGTCGGTGCGACAGATTTGGTATTGCTAATTCCTGATGAAGCATGACTTGCCGATATTGGGAGCCTAGCGTCCGCGTTGCGCGTTGAGTTGGAGATGATAGTTCTTAGTCCGACACCAGAAGAAGTCAAACAAGAGGTCGGTCTAATAGCGAAAGAAAATTTTGATACTCTTGATTAATCAAGGTATCTGGAGTCGACTAGCTGAGTAACGATTGGCTAACCCCGGTTATGTCCGTTAATTTCTCCCAACCGACTTCATTAGTTCCAGCCAATCAATGCAAAGGCGACCCATGAGCTCTCCTAACTCTCCTTTATCCTCCGGCTATTCTGGCACGCCTCTGGCGAAAAAACTCGGTATCAAAGAGTCGCATCGCTTGTATGTGATGGATGCGCCATCTCATTACCTGAGTCTTCTGGCGCCGCTCCCAGCTCTGGTGGAGTTTGTCGCTCAGCCTGATTTACAGGTTGATCTCGTGCATGTTTTTGTGACGCAAAAAGAAGTATTAGCACCGCTTCTGGCGGCTTTTCGCGGCACGCTGAAAGCGGATGCGGTTATCTGGGTCTCTTGGCCGAAAAAAGCGTCTAAAGTGCCGAGCAATGTGACCGAGGACACGATACGTGAGTTCGCTTTGCCCCTTGGCTTTGTCGATATCAAGGTCTGTGCCGTTGATGAAGTCTGGTCTGGCCTCAAACTTGTTCTGCGTAAAGAATTACGCTGAGCATCGGTATCTCAAGGCTGGAAAGTTGAAAAAAAGCTATCCAACCCTCCGGTGTCATTTAGTTAATTAATTTGCATTGTCATTTTTATCATCTAATGTGAAGCACGTCAGCGGGCATTTGTGCACGCTGGTGTTCTAGAAATTTTTTTCACGAGGAGATTGTGATGACAAACGACATATCGAACCAAAAATTACGCGGTTCGGAAAAACTATTAAGTGCCTGGAAAAACCGGACACTGACTGAGGACTCGGTACGCGAAATCGCCCGTGCTCTCGACGAATCGCCTGCCCATGTGTTGGGTGCCCGCGTCGTCGGTGGCAGCAGCGCAACCGGTGTGCAATTGTCGCTCAGCTATGCAGGTGACGATACACCACGCTGCGGTAACGATATTTTGTTCTGGCTGAAATGGCATCGCATGCACGGTGGTGAGGTTCATCCACCAAAAATCATTATCGACGGCACACCTTTCCCGGACCTGGTCAGGATGGAGTTGAACTTTGGCGATGTCACTCCGGGTTTGCCAGAGATACAGGATATCGGGGCAAAACTTGGCCGTGGCGGCAGCTTTGGTGGCTGATGGCATGACGGCGACCGACACACATCTCGATGCGCGTTTCGATGCACAATCCGGCGGCCAATTGTTCGAAAGTCCGACTGGCATTGCGCCGGTATTGCAGGTGCATCCGACCCGCCGCTGTAATCTGGCATGTGCGCATTGCTATACCTTGTCTGCGCCAACGGTGAGTGAGCAACTCGATTGGGATATGTTGTCGGCATGTGTGCAAGACGCGGCGCTGCTGGGCTACCGGCAGCTCGCTGTGTCCGGCGGTGAGCCGCTTTTATACAAGCGATTACCAGATTTGCTGAAGCAGGCACGTGCACTCGGCATGCTGACCAGCATCACCACAAACGGCATGCTGGCGACACCGCAACGCTGGTCGCAGATCAGCGATCATCTGGACGTAGTTGCCATATCGATTGATGGCACCGAGGCTGAACATGACCTGATGCGCGGGCAGAAAGGTGCCTTCGCCAAAACATTGTCACATCTGGCCATAATACGTGCGTCCGGCGTACCGTTTGGCCTGATCTTTACGCTGACGCAGCACAACGTCGACAGTCTTGAGTTCGTGGTACAGCTCGCCGCACAGCAAGGCGCCCGCAGTGTTCAGGTGCATCCGCTGACCTTGTATGGACGTGCGGCAGCAAGCTTAAGCGATGCCAGACCGGATGGACTCGAATTACTGGTCGCCATTGCCGAGTCAAAAAGAATAGGACAACAACTCGGCGTTACAGTCCATGTCGATGCCCTCAGCCTGCAACAACTCAGCGCTTATCATCGTCATCTGGTCCCCGCTTATCCGCTGGTGAACATCACCGACGCAGCACCTATCCTGATTGTCCAAGCGGACGGCGCGGTGCTGCCATTGACGCATGACGTTGACCGGCAACTGTGGCTGGGGTCTTTACACAAAAAGAATTTAAGCGGACTGGCGCAGGACTGGATGCAATACGGCGGCGCAGATCGGCTGGTGCAGGCCTGCGAACAGACCTGGAATGAACTGAATCAGCATGACTATGCTGACCATGCTGAACCTAACACTGAGATCCAGCATGCTGCTGTCTACTGGTATGACGAGGTTGCTGCACGCACGCGTACACGCAGCAACGACAAGTTATTTATGCTGCATGAAATACAGCTAGCATAAAAACTGATTGGTGAAGATGTTCAGTTGGGATTGATGCACAAACTAAGACCGCTCACCACAGAGGTACCGAAACATCGATACATCGAGATACAGAGGAAAAGCGGGAACAAGCGGTTTCATAGAATATCAATATCAAGAACACTTCAAAAAACGAATCCGCAAGCAGAATGTGCCTGTCGGCACGAAAAACCTTCGGAAGCCGCATCCAGTCTGCGGATTCAATATGGAGAACTTCTAAAAAACCTGTAATCGATATTCCAACGAGTCGCTTACTTTTGTTCTTTCTCGGTGCTTCGGTGTCTCTGTATTGAGAGGTCTTGATTTTCGCGCATGGCCCGTCTGTTCTCAATTTTTGCAGTGCATTGATTCTAAAAATCTGTCAGAGCAGAGCAGCATTCAACTAAAATAGTTGCCCATGCCATCCCATCACTTTTCTCCTCTCAGCTACAGCATCCGTGCCGGATTATTCACGCATCTCGCGGCGCTGGAAAAGGCTGGTTTGCCCGCTGCCCGGGCTTTTACTTTGATCAGGTTGCCGTCGAGTGCGCAAGCCCGTGTGGAGGCGACTCGCAAGTTGCTGGTGCGGGGTAAAGACATAGCAACTGCGGGTCAACAGTCAGGTTTGTTCAACGATATGGAGGCGCAATTGCTACGCGCCGCCATCAGCGCCGGTAGTCCTGCGATAATGTACCGACGGCTGGCAGAAACCTACACCGAAAAAGACCGGCTGCAAAAAGCCGTGAAAGCCCGCATGAGGATGCCGCTGCTGGTACTCGGCCTGGCCTTACTGGTACAGCCTTTACCGGCCCTCGTCGCAGGTACGATCAGCAAGACGTCCTACCTATGGAGCGTAGTGCGCCCGTTTCTACTGCTTGCCCTCGGCCTCGCAGGTTATCGTTTTTTTCTCAAGTGGTCAGATGGCAACTCCGGCTCTGCATTGCGTCATAGCGTAGAAAAAAGTCTGATCACCTTGCCAGTGCTTGGTGCGATGCATGTCCGGCGTAATGCGAGAGATTTCTTTGAAAGTCTTGGCTTGATGCTTGAAGCCGGCCTACCCGTATTCGATGCATTGCCCCAAGCCTGCAATACCATCAGCAATCAGCTTATACGCGCTGATTTTTCTCAAGTCCTACCCCGCCTGCAACAAGGCATGACGCTCGCAGACGCCCTGGCTGCTTGCGACTACTTGGGAAATAACCAGGCGACAGGATTGATACAGACCGGTGAAAGCAGCGGCACTTTGTCCGAGATGATGTTACGCCATGCGAACAGCGAAACAGCCGCACTGTCGGCGTTTCAACAGCAACTAGCCGACTGGTTACCGAAAATATTCTACGGCGCAGTCATGTTGTGGATGGCGTACAGCCTAATCACCGGGCATGCGTTTATGCCCTCTGTACCTAAAGAGCTAGCTGAGTGCAACAGGCAAACTTGCATGCCCGATGATTTTGCTACATCCGCGATAGTTTATTTTCGCGTTTTACTGAACTGAAGAGCCATGTCCAGAACTATTCTTATTGTCGAAGACGAAAAAGCGATTGCCGATACTCTCGCCTATGCCTTAGCTACCGATGGCTTTACACCGCATCATGTGACGCTGGCTCAGGCTGCACTGGATTTTTTGCGTTCACCCGATGTGCAGGCACCAGCATTAATCGTGCTCGACGTCGGGTTGCCGGATATGAATGGTTTTGAGTTATGTCGCCGTCTGCGTCAGTTTTCGTATACACCGGTGATTTTTTTGACAGCGCGCAATGACGAAATTGACCGCATCGTTGGTCTGGAAATCGGTGCTGATGATTATGTAAGTAAGCCATTTTCACCCCGAGAACTGGTAGCGCGCATCCGTGCCGTGTTACGCAGGCTAGAGCCGGTCCAGAGTGCTGCAGCAAATGTAGCGAATGAGAAAAAATCAAGCTTCGAACTGCGTGCCGACGAAGCGCGTATTGCGTATTACGGCCAGATATTGGCGCTGACACGTTACGAATATTTGCTGCTAAAAACCTTCATAGACCGGCCACAGCAATTATTCTCGCGCGCGCAATTGATGGATCTGGTCTGGACTGACGCTAGTGATACGCTGGAGCGTACCGTCGATGCGCACATCAAATCGCTACGTGCCAAATTGCGTCTGATTAATGAGCAGGACGACCCTATTCAGACCCATCGTGGCATGGGATATAGTTTGTCACTCTCATGAAAATCGGACTACGTATACTGCTAGGTTATTTCCTGGTTGTTGGCCTGGCTGCCTGGTTTGTGCTAAATGTCTTTGTCGAAGAAGTGAAGCCCGGTGTCCGCGCCACACTTGAGGACACCCTGGTTGATACCGCTCAGTTATTGGCGCAACTGGTGGCCGAAGATGTCAAGGCTGGCGATTTGCAGCATGCGGCTCTGATCGGCAGACTACAAAACTATGTGCATCGTAGCGTTGATGTCAAAATCAGCGGAGTACAAAAAGCGATTCTGGACTATCGTATCTACATCACTGACATACACGGTATTGTCGTTTTTGATTCGGAAAACAAAGATGTCGGCAAAGATTATTCTCGCTGGAACGACGTCTACCTGACGCTGCAAGGCAAATACGGAGCACGTAGTACACGTAGCGATCCTCTCGACGACAGCTCCACAGTCATGCATGTTGCTGCCCCTATCCTTGATGGCGGCCAGATTATCGGAGCGTTGACCGTCGCAAAACCGATCTCTACCATCACTCCTTTTATTGAACGTAGCCAGCGAAAAATTCTGCGTCGCAGTGGCTGGCTACTGCTCGGTTCTTTGTTGATCGGACTGGGTTTTTCTTTTTGGCTTAGCCATTCTTTACGTCAATTGCAACGTTATGCAAGTAGTGTAGAGAAAGACGAAAAAGTGACGCTACCAAAGCTCGGCAACAACGAGATCGGCACACTTGGCCGCGCGCTCGAATCGATGCGGCACAAGTTAGAGGGTAAGCAATATGTCGAGCAGTTGATGCATACGCTGGCGCACGAACTAAAAAGCCCGATTGCCGCAATACAGGGATCGGCAGAACTGTTAACCGAGGATATGTCCGTCGCCGATCGCCAGCATTTTTTGAGTAATATCATCGAACAAAATCAGCGGCAGAAACAATTGATCGATAAGCTTTTAGCCCTGATCAAAATCGAGAAACAACAAGTGTTAGACAGTATTGTCACCATTGATTTAAACCAGTTATTGGAACAGGTCAAGGCCGACGCAATCAGCCGTCTGACAGAAAAATCACTGCAATTAAAACTGGGTTTGAGCGAGCCAGCGATACAGGTGCAGGGTGATCTCCTGCTATTGAGGCAGGCGGTCGGCAACCTGATTGATAATGCCATCGCATTTTCACCCGCGGGTAGCATGATTGTCCTCATGGTCAGCAGACAAAACAGGACAGGTCAAATCACCGTACTAGATCATGGGGCGGGTATACCGGGTTACGCGATTGAGAGAATATTTGACCGGTTTTATTCGCTGGAAAGACCGGATGCTGCGAAGAGCACGGGCCTGGGTTTGCCATTTGTGCGCGAGGTTGCGTTATTGCATGGCGGGAGTGTGACTGTATCAAACCGGGATGACGGCGGGGTTTGCGCTATGTTCAGTTTGCCGGATTAAATTACTCGGTTTACTTTTAACTCATCGACTAAATGAGCTTTTATGAGTGGCGGAGGTTTGCGTAAAAGAATAACTGCAGGTGGAATCTGGTTGGCTAAAGATCTACATGCATTCGTCATAAAGTGCCATAGCTTTCTTCGTATTGAAGACGCCAGTTTTTTTGCTTTTACAGAATAGCTTATGGACGTCTGCCTATCTTTTTCAGACGGACTGATTGCACCCAACGGTGTAGACGATCGTATGTTCGTTATTGTCTTGACGGATTGCGTTTCAACCAAGAAGCCTTGTTCGGACAAACTGTTGGCAAACGCTCGCATACTTGCTTCAGTGGATGAACTTAGGGAGTATTCCAATGTTATCTTTCCCCCTTTTTTTAGTGCATCTTGTAAGACTTCACCCAAGGGTGGCGCTATCTCAGCCTGTGCATACACAATAGAACTCAGGCTAAACAGTAAAACGCTTGTCAGTAATTTTTTTTGTTTGATTTTGCCTCTGTTGGGGTCGTATTCGATCAAAATTAAGTTAATTGTTAATTATATAACAAAACACTTCGTACAAAAAACTTCACACAAAACGCATCAACACCGCACACAAGTTTTTTACAGTGGCGATTCCTACAATCTGGAGTTGCATATGCAAAAAACTTTATTTTTTAAGACGATGATGATTGGCATTCTTATGTTGCTGATTGGTGTGCCGTTGATGATGATTCAATCGACTATCTCCGAGCGCATGCGGTTTCGTGATGATGCTGTGCGTAGTATTGCGGCGGATTCCGTTAGTGAGCAGACTCTGCTGGGACCGGTACTAGTGTTGCCTTATTCCGAGACCTATGAAGAAGAGGAGCTGGTTGATCAGCTGACTAAGAAAACCGTCACGCGTAAATACACCTTGCAGCACCGGCATTATGTGTATCCGAACCAACTCAGCGTGAATGGCACGATCGATACCGATCATCGTTATCGCGGTATTCATAAGGTATTGACTTACAGCGGCCAGCACAGTATTCACGGCGATTTTGTCTTGCCTGTAATCGACCAGCTGATCAAAGACAAGCCAGCTTCGCAGCTGAATGTAGGAACGCCATTCATTGCGATGGGACTCAGTGATACGCGTGGATTACGAAATTTTCCGCGTATTCAATGGGGTGGAAAATCTTATGAATTTAAACAAGAGAGTAAGTTACGTTCTTTACAAACAGGTCTGCACGCACCACTCGAACCGATGGATTTAAAAGCTGCCAATACAGTCAAATTTAGCTTGGATTTATCGGTTGACGGGATAGAGCGCTTGCACTTCGTACCAATTGCTAAAAACAATCAAATTACTCTGGCGTCCAAATGGCCGCATCCGCAATTCGGCGGACGTTTTTTGCCCTCACCCAAGGATCGTAAGATTGATCAGAACGGTTTCTCTGCAACCTGGGCTATTTCTGCTTTGTCGAGCGGAGCGCAGCAGCAGATGACACGTCGTGAATCAGGTGCGACAACAACACCGGCGACTGATGAGACTATGGCTGCTGTGCAAGCAGTGCCAGGGTTAGATAGTTTTAGTGTCGCTTTTATTGAGCCGATCAATGTGTATTCTCAAGCGGACCGGGCGATTAAATATGGCATGTTGTTTGTCGCCTTAACCTTCGCCGCATTTTTCCTGTTCGAGGTTCTGAAGCAATTACCCATACATCCGATTCAATATCTGCTGGTGGGTCTGGCGCTGTCTTTGTTCTTCTTGTTACTGGTCAGTTTGTCCGAGCATATTCGTTTTATCTTTGCCTATCTGATGGCAAGTGGTGCGTGTATTTTTCTGGTGGGTTTTTACCTCAGCTATGTTTTACAAAGCTGGAAACGTGGCATGGGATTCGGTTGTGCACTGACCCTGTTATACGGCGCTTTGTTTGGTTTGCTGAGCTCTGAAAGTAATGCACTTGTGATGGGCAGTATTTTGCTATTCGCTTTGTTGTCCGCCATCATGGTTATTACGCGCAAAGTAGATTGGTATCAATTGGGGAAAAGCGCGGCGGTCTGATTTACCTCGCCGTATACCGTATATCAACGGTATAGCGATGGAATGTCGATGAAATATTGACTTAATTACTTAACTCGTAGCGTCTATGCGCCTCGCAGCCTGTTTTCACGCCAGCAGGCCCATAGATGCTGCGGTACCCATCTAGAATTTTTTAAAAATCTTATGAAAACCTGGCTTATTTCCTCATTCCGGCGCGCTGCGTGGGCACCGTTCACCGTCTTCGTTTTTTACGCTGTCGCCGCCAAGATATTTAATGTTTATATACGTTTCCCCTGGCTGGATATGCCGACGCATTTTGCTGGCGGTATTGCGATGGCGTATCTTTATCTGATTGTGATTCGCCATGCCCAGATGCTGACTGGTGCGATACCGCTTGTGATTCAAGGATTGCTGTCTGTTGGTTTGACGGCGGTAACCGCGATTCTCTGGGAGTTTTTAGAATATCTGTCGGATATTGCGTTCGGTACGATGATGAATCTTGGTGTTGCAGATACGTTGTCAGATCTCTTTTTTGGTTTGTCCGGTGCTTGCCTGCTTGTCGTTGCCTTGTCCTTTTTTATCTACGGTGAAACAGGCATTCGGTCTGACCGGGAGAACTAAAATCATGCCAACCATCTTGACGCATACCGCAGTGCCGCTGGCATTGGGTATCGGCTTAGGGAGCAAAAAAATTAGCCGGTGCCTGTTAGTTGCCGGGATAGCCGCTGCGATTTTGCCCGATTTCGACGTTGTGGGTTTTCGCTTGCATATTGCGTATGGAGACCTGTTCGGGCATCGCGGTTTCACGCATTCCATGTTATGTGCCTTTTGCATCGCTTTAATTGCGACGACCTTTGCTCGGACCCTGCACAGCGGACGCCTGAGCACATTGTGTTTTGTCGGTATTTGCACACTGTCACATGGCTTGCTCGATATGCTCACGAATGGGGGACTGGGTGTCGCTTTGTGGTCGCCGTTTTTGAATGACCGATTATTTTCAGCCTGGCGCGTGATCGAGGTATCTCCAATCGGGCTCCGCCGTATCATGAGCGGTCGCGGTGTTGAGGTGATCTATTCAGAATTGTGCTGGGTGTGGTTACCTGCTTCGCTTATTTGTCTGTGCCTGATATTTTGTCGCCGGATAAATAAAATGATGTCTGAAAATATAATTAGGTGATTAAGAAGTAAACGTGTATATTCCGTCTCGTACTTGCATCAAGTTGTCATATTGTTGGTCCCAATTCTGCATGGCTGTTCTTCTAGTCGTTCTGTTTTACTTCCTCCGGTTTCATCTCTTGGTTTCAAGTGCCTCTCAGGCAAGCTAGCCTATATTTAAAATAAAAGGAAATAACATGAGCACGCAAACAGGCATAGTCAAATGGTTCAATGATGCTAAGGGCTTCGGCTTTATCACACCAGATGCAGGTGGTCCGGATTTATTCGCCCACTTTCAAGACATCCAGTCTTCCGGCTTTAAGAGTCTGTCCGAAAATCAACGCGTTTCCTACGAAGCTGCTGTTGGTCCTAAAGGCGACAAAGCTGGCAATATTCAAATTCTTTCTTAATTAATGGCAGCGGCGATCACTGGTCGCCGGGCAGCAGATTAAGTAGTCGTCTTGCCGTGGTCATTTTTAATCAGTAATACCGGCCGCTGGCACTATGCAGATAGCATGGGCTGGCGGTGAAAAAAAATGGTCACAGCAAGACAAAGATTTCACGAGTTAGAACAAGATCGTAAGCTTGATTTCTAATGCGCAGAGGAATTCTTACCGGCCAGTAGCACCACGCAGATAGCATGGGTTATTGGGAAATGGTTTAGTTCTTCAGTGAGTTGTCACCGCAGCGAAAATTCGTGCTGGCATGATGTCAGCGCTGATTTTCAAACGTGCATCAATTCTAACCGGCCGTGCCAGTGAACTATCAGTGGCTCCGGAAAATGGTTTAGTTGATTTGTGAAATAAAAACATTCGTTCTACCGTCAAGATATTCGCAAGGATATGGATAAGCAGTAAAAAGCGACTCAATCCGTTAATGGCACCGCGCAGATAGCACGGGTTGTTGACCTGGCCAGTGGCACCACGCAGATAGCATGGGTTGCTGGTGAGTCGTTGCAATGAATGGTAAGCCCGCTTTTTGCGGGCTTTTTGCGTTTTTAGACTGAATACAATTGAAGCGTAACGACGCGGCAAGTGAATTAAAAAGGGATGCAAGAAGCAAAGCAAAAACCAAGTTGTGAATTGCCAAGACTATTTTGCGGCTTCTTTTTCTTGCAGCGAGCGCCACATGACTTTGCCGGTACCTGACTTAGGCAGACTGTCGACGAATTCTACAAACTTCGGCACTTTATATGCGGCCATTTTTTCATGCGCCCAAGTCATGATGTCCTCAGCGCTGACGTCGACACCGGGTTTTTTGACGACGACTGCTTTGACGGTTTCACCGCGATAGGCGTCTCGGGCGGCGATGATGCAGCACTCTTGTATCGCCGTGTGCTGATACATCATGGATTCAACTTCGGCTGGCCAGACTTTAAAGCCGCTGGCATTGATCATGCGTTTAAGCCGGTCGGTAAAAAAGAAGAAACCTTCTTCATCCATATAACCTAAATCACCGCTGCGGAAGAAGCGCTTGCCATCGAGGTCGGCAAACGATTCTTTGGTTTTTTGCGGGTCATTCCAATAGCCCTGAAAGACATGCGGGCCGTTGATCCAGATTTCGCCGGTCTCACCCTGTTTTACTTCTTGCAGCGTCGTCGGATCGACGATCCGTGAGTCTGTGTTGAAGTGTGGAATTCCCAGGCACTGTTGTTTCATGCGTTGCGGCGGATTCAGGTGGGATGGTGCCATCGTCTCTGACAAACCATAACCTTCCATATAGGTTTGACCCGATAGCTCCAGCAGCTTTTGTGCGATAGCCGCTGGCATTGCTGCACCGCCGCCTGAGACCCGGTTCAGACCGGAAATATCGTATTCGGCGAGTCTCGGATTCGACAGGAAGTCGATCATCATCGACGGTACCAGCGTCCAGTTGGTTACCTTGTAGCGCGTGATGAGTTGGCCCGCAATATCGCGATCCCAGCGCGGCAGTATGACCAGCGCACCACCGCAAAAGATCATGCTGTTCATTACCGATTGCATACCGGTGACATGAAAGAACGGCAGCACGGCGAGGGCAACATGGGTCGGTACGATAGAGCCAGACCAGACCGGACTGGCCGCAATATTAAACATCACCGAGCGATGCGTGTGGATGCAACCTTTTGGCTTGCCGGTCGTGCCTGAGGTGTATGGCATACACGCCAGATCATCGGGTGTCGCCAGATGCGGGCCAACTTGATGCTCTGCCTGGCTGCCTTGCGCAATCGCGTCTTTCCATGTGGTGACACCTGTTTGCACCGCTACATCACGCGGCGCGCGGACAAAGTCCGGTACCGTCAGTGTGGTGTCTGTGGTCAGGTGGTCGGAGTAAGTGGCGACGATCGCATGTTTTAACTCCGTGCTGCCAACCAATGGTTGCAGGCGGGAGAAAATTTCTTGTGACGCAATCGCGACTTTCGCACCGCTATCGTCGATGTAATGAGCGAGTTCATCGGTCATCAGCATAGGATTGACTGGCACCACCATTGCATCGGCGCGCATGATCGCGTAATACGCGATGATGAACTGAGGTGAGTTCTGCATATCAAGCAAGACGCGGTCGCCGCGTTGCACGCCACAGGTTTTTTGCAGATAGCCTGCCAGAGCCAGCACTTCTGCATGTAACTGGGCATACGTCAGTACACTGTCATAAAAAATAATCGCAGGTTTGTCTGGATAGCGCAGGGCAGCAATGTGCAGATTGGTATAGACGCTGGTTTCCGGTGCGATCAGATGATATGGCAGACCAGGTGGCCAGTGCGCATAGTGCTTGGTGTTCATGTCTTGTCTCCGTTGGGATGTTGCTTTTAGAGTGCTGCCCCTAAGTCCCATTTTGGCACGAGCGTTCGTAAATTACAACGACGTATTGATATCGCTCCGGATGGCTGGCCGGAATGTAAAAAATCTTGGCCAGGCGGACGCCGGGTTTAACTACGTGTCGATTAAAGTTACAATGAAATAGCTAACAAGCAGCAACCTTTTCAGACGGAGTCTATGTGGTGTCAGTTTTTTTCCGAATTTTCGCGCTCGTTTTATTGACCAGTGTCGCTGCATGTGGTGGCGGCTCCTCAGGTTCTGGCGGCGGCGCGAGCAGTTCGCCGATTGCGATTGCATTTGCCGGCCCTGCTTCTGTGAGTACCGGCGATCCTCTGACTTTTACCGCCAGCGTCAGCAGCAGTGCGGCAGCGATCAGCTCGGTGACCTGGCGTATAGAAGCCCTGACACTGGATGCCGCAGCCTTAGCCGCCTCATCCAATACCGATTGCAAAGTCGCGACCAAAAGCACCACTGGCAGCGACTGGAGCTGCGTCGTCAGCCTGACCCCGCCCGCTAAACTGACCGCAGATTACACCTACAAACTCACCGTCACGGTGGTAGATGCAAAAAATAATTCAACGTCCAGCAGCACGAACCTGGTCGTACTGAAAGAAGCCTCAATCACGCTCAATCCGGCTGTCAAGGTCGCGGCGAATTCAGAAGTAACCTCGGGCAGTAAGGCAACACTCAGCTGCAGCGGCAGTGGTGGCACAACAAATACCGGTGTCTACGCGTATCAATGGGTAATCAGCGATGCGGCGAATCTGACTCTGAAAATCACGTCTGCAAGCAGCGCCGTAACCGACTTTACAGCACCTATCGTGACGACGCCAACGGTGGTCAAGTTTGAGTGCCGCGTTACTGATGATAAGCCGAGAACCGGTACCGCCATTCAGACGCTTACGATTAATCCCGTCATCAAGCCGACCATCGTGCCGATTTCGTATAGCGGCGGCGTAGCGCAAGCAGGTGCTGCCGTATCACTGGATGGCAGCAAAACCATGCGGTTTGATGTGAATGGCAATCAAGTCACGACTGGCGCGATTTATTACTTATGGACGCAAAAATCAGGGCCTGCTGTCAGCATTGTCAACGCGAACAGTGCGATTGCTACGGTTGCCTTACCTAGTGATATCGTGACCAAGACTACCTTCCTGTTCACCTTGAACGTATCGAACGCTCCTATCGACGCCAGCGGCAACTCGACTGAGCCGGTACAACAGGTGGATGTTGTGTATTTTGTCGACAGTCTGCCGCCATTGTCGATTACTTCGTATGTACCAACGCAGACCGTGGCTTCCGGGAACAATGTCACGCTGACGGCGGCTACACCATCCGCTGCGACGGGACATACGGTGTATTACAGCTGGACCCAGATCTCAGGACCTAGCGTCGTGCTGGCGAGTGCAAGTTCCAGCAATGCAGGTTTTATTGCCCCGACGGTGACCTCGAAGACCTTGTTGGTATTTCGTGTCAGTGCGAGTTATCAGCCAATTACGACGGCAAACCCTGGCTCAGTGTCTACGGATGTGTTGGTGCAGGTGACGCCGTAATGCAGCTACGCATCATCTGAATGCTGTTTTGATTATTTTTAACTCTGAGCGGACTCTAGTTTTTTCTCAGCGAATCGGGGTGGTTTCTTAATCCCAGTTCGCGTTGTCTGGACAATGTTCTGGTGGCCACAAAAATTTCGCGCAGAAAATAGACAAAGCTGCCGATCAACGCGAGAATGCCGCCGACAAACAGAGCGGCAATCAGCTTATCCAGACGCAGATCCGTCGCATCTCCCATAAACAAGGTCGCAATGACCAGACAGATCAGCAGACCGCACGCGGTACTCAGCGTGATCGCACGGTTGATCAGGTGAGAACGTTCATAGAGTTCATTCAGTTCTTCACGTAGGCCCGGTTTGTCGATGGCGCTAGCATCGGCTTGAAAGACATCTTCCAGCCGGCGCGAGCGGTCGATAATCCGTGCCAGACGATTCGTCAATACAGTGAGATTGGTACCGACACCAGTAAGTAAAAATACCGGCGCAATCGCGAGCTGAATAATATGGCTGACATCGCCTAGTTGTAAGTTGATCACAGTGATTCCGTGTAGAGGTAAAGGCGGTTGAAGACGATGCGTAATTTTAGCAGCCTTGAGTTTGCATCGTGCTTTTGCTGAGCCAGAAGGCAAAAAATGCTGACATTGCGTGAATAAGGTGTCTAACTCGCGCAGCTACAAATGGCACAAACAGCATAAACAACATAAACCGTAGGACAGCATTGATACCACTAATAGCTAACGTCATTCATCGAATGACCAGTAAGCCCGTCATGAGTCTGTAACATCGTACAACTAAGATACCTCTTCCCTAAGACCTGTTGGCCAATTGCAACTAATGGCAACTAATAGCAACCAAAGAGGTATTCTTATGCAAGACAGATTCACTCCCCGACAACTCCCGCCAGGATCTCTGACTTCTCTGGTATTGGCGATCAGCACTGCGCTGGCGCTGGCTGGCTGCGGTGGCAGTGCAAATCAGGCGGAAGTTTCGCTGACGATTCCAGCCGCGCCGCTTGATCAGGGTTTTGTGGATACGGCACCCGTCGCTGCATCGGTACCGGCTTTTGTTGACAATGTTGCGAGCAATCAGCGTGGCGATGCGCGTTATGCGACACTCAGCACCAATGCCGGGGTGCGTGTATTGGCCGGTTTTAAAGATATCTGGCAACCCCTGACCGAGATTGTCGATGCTGGTGTCACGGCTCCAGCGGTCGGAAGTTTTCCTGCTGTCGTGCCTTCAGTCTGGACAGGTTTGCCAAATGATGGCACCGCGGGCGGCACGATACTCAATACGTCCGTCCATAATGCGAATATCCAATACGTTGTCGCAGCAACGCTTGCGCGCACTCCGGCGCAAGAGACAGCGGCCTATCTGGATGACCGTCGTGGCAAGGGATATAGCGTGACCGATGGCATGGGACCGCTGACAAGCGCCTGGCGCGCAGCCGCACAGCAGACCACCAGTATTACCGCAATTGCGGCAGATGCCACCAGCGTGTTGTATAACGACAGCGGCAACAACACTGGTGTTGGCGGCAGTGTCAATGCGACATTTGGTAACGTAGTCGACTTCGTCAATTTGATGAGCACCAATGGCTCAACCGAACCAGCCAAGCGTTTTTATAAATACGCCCGCCCTTATCGCTGGAGTAACAACGTTGTCGTTATCCCCGCTCTGGTGCCAGCAAAAAGCGCTACCCCAGCCACTGATGGCGGTTTTACCAGTGGTCATGCGGCGGAAGCCACACGCGATACCGTCGCAATGGCCTACGCCGTTCCAGAGCGTTTTCAGGAAATTCTGACCCGTGGTCTGGAGTTGGGTGAAAACCGCATTCTGGCTGGCATGCACTCACCGCTGGATGTTATTAGTGGCCGCATACAGGGACAGGCCGTTGTTGCCGCCAATCTGTTTGATTCTGCTAATGCGGCAAAAAAAGGTGCGGCAGTCGCGCAGGCACATAGCACCCTGATCGCACAGACCGGCACTAGCGCCGATACGTTTAATGCTTTTGCGCATTCCGCTAGCTTGGCCAATGATCGCTTTGCCGATTATGCGACTAATAAGGCAAATTATCTGCGTCGCATGACCTATGGTTTTGCACCGGTTGGAGCCACTACGGCACCTGCTGTTGTACCGAAAGGTGCGGAGGTCTTGCTGGAAACCCGACTGCCTTATCTGAGCGATGCGCAGCGTCGTGTGGTGTTGAAAACAACCGCGATTACATCGGGCTATCCGGTGATGGACGATGCCGAGGGCTGGGGGCGACTGAATTTATTTGCGGCGGCTGATGGCTACGGCACGTTCACCGGCAATGTGGTGGTGCTGATGGATGCAAGCCAGGGTGGCTTTAATGCAGCGGATAGCTGGCGCAACGATATCTCCGGCACGGGCAAATTGATCAAGCAAGGTAGCGGCGTCTTAAAACTGACAGGTAATAATAGCTGGTCCGGTGGAACAGAACTGACGGCTGGCGTGCTGCAGGCCGATGCGACGTCGGCCTTAGGTAAGGGCGATGTGTATGTCAGCGGCGGTACGCTGATCAGTAACGCGGCGGCTGCGGTAACCATTACCGGCAAATACACGCAACTGAGCGGTTCAAGTCTGGAGCTGAATGTAGGTAGTGCCCAGCAAGGCAGACTGACGGCTAGCGGCCTGGTCACGATTGCCGGTGGCACGTTGCATATCAAATTCCAAAGCGGGTATAAGCCAGCGGCGGGCGATACGTTAACGATCATTAATGCCGCAAGTTTTAAAGGCAAATTCACCAGCGTCGTCGTGGACGGTTTTACGGCAACACCGGTCTATACCGACACCGGAATGCAAGTACGTCTGGGAACTTAACAAGATCTGCAAACTCATTTCGCCACATCATTGCATCGCGGCGAAATGAGTGCTGATTTGCGCAAGCTCAACTAACCGCGAAGCGCTTGTCGTATCTTTGGGCTGTGATGCACACATTTGCGCAAAATCCGACATACTCCTGACTATCTGCACTCTCTCAGGGGAAATACATCATGGCTGAAACCATCCGCATGCCCGCCATCTTCTTTGGTCACGGCAGTCCAATGAATGCGCTGGAAGATAATCGCTACACCAAGGCTTGGCTTGGCTTTGCCGAGCGCTTCCCGCGACCGCAAGCGATTCTGGTGATTTCGGCGCACTGGACCACTTATGGCATCGGCGTGACGGCGATGGCGGCGCCGACGACGATCCATGATTTTGGCGGGTTCCCGCAAGCTTTGTTTGACATGCAGTATCCGGCACCCGGAGATCCTGCGCTGGCAGCTAAAATTGCGGATCATTTGGCGCCTCTGCCCGTGCAGCTTGATCAGCAATGGGGACTTGATCATGGCACCTGGTCGGTGCTGGTCAAGGCGTATCCGGCTGCCGATATTCCT
The DNA here is from genome assembly GCF_049340165.1 of Undibacterium sp. Xuan67W. Lineage (NCBI taxonomy): Bacteria > Pseudomonadati > Pseudomonadota > Betaproteobacteria > Burkholderiales > Oxalobacteraceae > Undibacterium > Undibacterium sp. Xuan67W. The sequence goes on along the minus strand of NZ_JBMPPN010000004.1, from coordinate 96,945 downwards.
GTGCTGCAGCTGAGTCTGGATATGAATCAGCCTGGGGCCTTTCATTTTGAACTGGGTAAAAAACTCGCGGCTTTACGCGAACAAGGCGTCATGCTGATCGGCAGCGGCAATGTCGTGCACAATCTGCGTCGCATGGATCCGCGTTCAAGCGGATATGACTGGGCAATACGGTTTAACGACGCGATGCGTCAGGCGATGCTGGACGGGGATTTTGATCAGGTCGTGAATTATCAGACACTGGGTCAGGATGCGAGTTTGTCGGTGCCTACATCGGAACATTTTTTACCGCTGCTGTATGTGCTGGGTGCTAAATCTGCTGATGACAAACTTGAGATCGCAACCGAGGGGATGGAGCTTGGCGCGATTAGCATGATGTCGGTTCTGGTGTCCTGAGTCGGGAGATGTATTAGTAAAAACCGGATACTCCCCTTTTTGTATGGTAAAACATGCCTTAATCCGCACTGTTTATAAGCTGATACTATAAATACTAGATGGGAGTATTCAGTATTTTAGTATTTTTACCTGTCACATTATGTTTTAAGCTGCGTATGTAGAATGGCTAAATTGCGTAATTGTTATAGCGCTGGCTTCGCCGGTAGTATCAGTTGTACTTCCAGTCCGCCTTCGCGCAGATTTTTTAGTTGCACGCTGCCGCCATGTTGCTGGGCGATATTTTGTGCAATCGTCAGACCAAGACCGGTACCGCCGGTATCACGTGAGCGCGATGTCTCGGTGCGATAAAACGGCTCAAACACTTTTTCTAACTGATCCTCGGGAATGCCGTTGCCACCGTCGCGTATCAGTACGTGCATGAGTTTTTTACCGGCCTCATTGCTGGTCTCTAAACTCACTTTGGCGAATTGACCGTATTTCACGGCATTGTCGATCAGGTTGGTCAGACAGCGGCGAAGAGCTTGTGGTCGCGCCATGACGGTAATGCCGGATTTGCCGAAAAAGCTCACGTCCTGTCCCGCATCTGCGGCGTCGCTACAGACGCTGTCGAGCAGTGAGTCAAGATCCATCGGACGCAGCGCTTCATTGCTGTCCATGCTGCGCGCCAGATCCAGTCCTTCTTTGACCATGGTTTGCATGGCCGATAAATCGCCGATCAGCTTATCGCGCAATTCGGTGTCGCCGACTTTTTCCAGACGCAGACGCAAGCGGGTCAGCGGGGTTTGTAAATCGTGCGTGATCGCCGCCAGCATATGCGTGCGCTGCTGAATGTGCTGGCGTATCCGCGATTGCATCGAATTAAAAGCTCTGGTCGCCTGCAAAATTTCAGTCGTGCCATCTTCAGGCAAAGCAGGACGGTTGATGTCGTTACCCAGATCGGTGGCGGCCTGCGCCAGCTGTTTTAAAGGCCGTATCGTCATCCGCGATACCAGATAGGCCAGCACGGCAATACTCAGCAGGAACAGCAGCAAGTACAACACGAAATCTGGCCGTAACGGCGGCAAAGGACCGCGTGGCGGCAATACTGTCAGGCGCAGAGCGGTGCCATCATGCAGAGTAATGCCGAGTTCTTCACAGGGCCCGCGGGTGGTGCGCGCTTCCGCTGGCAGATTGGTGCATCCTTCTGAATTTGGCGGCAAAGACAACACGCGAAAAGTTTTGCCCAGCCGTTCGCTCAGTGCCGCTGCATAGGCCGAACGCGGGGCTTCGGTCGAGCTCGTTATCGGTAAATTTGTCACGCGCAAACCCAGCCGCGGTGCCGTCGTCAGGAATGCTTCACGGCTGGCTTCGGGCAAGGCATCCATCGCTAGCACCAGTTGTTCGGCACGTTCTACCGCACGTGAATCGCGAAACTGCTCGATCGTCTTTTGCCGTTCGCCGAACGCCAGCCACCAGGTCAATACCGTGGAACTGACGACACCGAGCAGAAGTATGCCGAAAATGCGGCTAGACATCGATTTCATGATCTTCATGCGCCGTGTTCCGCCGTTACAGTGACGGATAAGACATAGCCGCCGTTACGCACGGTTTTAATGATCTGTGGCGAACGTGCATCCTCTCGCAGCTTCTGGCGCAGACGGCTGATCTGAATATCGATCGAGCGGTCAAACGGATCCGCATCGCGGCCATGCGTCATGTTCAGCAACTGATCGCGGTTCAGAATCCGGTTCGGATGATCAAGGAAAATAGTCAGCATACGGAATTCCGCACCCGACAAAGCGATCACCATATCATCGGGACTAATCAGATGGCGTGCGGTCAGGTCGAGTGTCCAGTCGGCAAATTTCAGTCGCTGAATCTGTTCACCATTACTGCCTAGCGTCGCAGATTGGGTCCGGCGCAATACGCTGCGTATGCGTGCCAGTAATTCTCGTGGCTCAAAAGGTTTTGGCAGATAGTCGTCGGCCCCCATTTCCAGACCCAGAATCCGGTCCAGCGGCTCGCTGCGGGCGGTCAGCATGATCACCGGCATACTCGACTTGGCACGCAGGTTGCGGCACAGAGTCAGTCCGTCGTCGCCAGGCAGGTTCAGGTCGAGTACTACCAGATCGATCTGATTGCTATCCAGCGCAGCCCACATGGCGTTGCCATCGGCTGCCATCATGGTGCTGTAACCATGTCCGTCCAGATAATCCGCTAGCAGGCTGCGGATGTCACGATCGTCATCAACGATCAAAATTTTGCTTGAAGTATCCATGGTTCTTATTATGACCGTCTGAAGTTAGCGTAGAAATGGATTTTGTATCGACTTGTTATGATAAACCCTTGTGGAAACAATGCGAAACACGCGGGTCGCATATTCACCGGAGTTGTTACAGTGCGATACAAAGCAAGTAGGTACCGACACTTGCCGGTTACATCATTGATCCAACATACGTTTCATGTGCAGGGCACATAAAGTTTGCGATGAACACCAGAGCGCGTTATTGCTAAAAAAGCTCACCCTATTCAATGGCAAACTTTGACACCAATGCATCGATACCCATGCATCCAATTACCACGTGAGGAAATAATGAAAACAATGAAAAAACCACTGATGCTCGCTTTGACGGCGATCTCCCTGAGTATGACCAGCGCTGTATTTGCACAGTCTGCCCCATCTGCCCCGCCGCCACCACCTATGCATGATAAAGGCGGCATGGATCACGCCAAGTGGGGCGAAAAAATGCAAGAGCGTATGGCCAAGCATCAGGCAGAACTGCATGACAAGCTGAAACTCAGCGCAGCGCAAGAACCTGCCTGGAAAACGTTTATTGACGCGGTCAAACCACCGGCAGGCACGCCGCCAATGCGTCCAGATCCTAAAGAGATGGACAAGCTAAGCACACCGGAGCGTATGGAAAAAATGCTGGGCATGATGAAGGATCGTCAGACCAAAGCCGAAGCGCATCTGGCGGCATTGAAAACTTTTTACGGCGCACTGACTCCGGAACAGAAAAAAACTTTCGACGAAAGCCATCGTCACATGCGTCACCCCATGGGCGGCGAGATGGAGCATGGTATGCGTCGTCCCATGGGACATGACGGTAAACCGGATCAGCCGATGATGGACAAAAAATAAGCAAGAATCGCTGGCAAGCATGCCAGCAAACCTTGTCAGCAAAGATTGTCAGTGCTAGTGTTGAATGTCACTCATTATCGTCATTCATCAACGGTAGTCATCAACTCTACCCATAAGCTCGCTACTAGCCGCTGAAAAAAAACTCCACCAGACTGCCGCATGCGGTGTTTTGGTGGAGTTTTTATTTGGCCGGAAGAACTTTGCCTGACCGGATGGGCGAGCTGTCCAGCTTCTCTATGGCACACCACAATATCATGCCAACGAATGCCAGAGAAAAGCTGATGCAGTTTTAAGCCAGATCGAAACGATCCAGATTCATTACCTTGGTCCAGGCGGCTGCAAAGTCATTGACGAACTTCTGCTGCGAATCGTTTGATGCATACACTTCTGCCAAAGACCTTAGCTGTGAGTTAGAACCAAAAACCAGATCTACCACGGTGCCAGTCCACTTGATGTCAGCCGTACCAGCACCTGTCCGGTCGCGTCCTTCCAGTACGCCTGCCGATGTGGCGGACTTTTGCCACTTCGTACCCATGTCGAGCAGATTCACGAAGAAGTCATTCGTCAGAGTCTCAGGTCGCTTGGTGAATACGCCGTGTTTTGCATGCCCAACATTCGCATCCAGAACGCGCAAGCCACCGATCAGCACGGTCAGCTCGGGGGCAGTCAGTCGCATCAATTGCGCTTTGTCCACCAGCAGCTCAGCCGCATGTGCTTCAAGACCTTTACGGATGTAATTACGGAAACCGTCTGCAATAGGTTCCAGCACCGCGAACGCCTCGACATCGGTCTGATCCTGTGAAGCGTCCATACGACCTGGGGTGAACGATACTTTTACATCATACCCCGCCTTTTTAGCCGCAGCTTCTACCGCAGCAGATCCGCCCAGCACGATAAGATCGGCGAGAGAGATTTTCTTGCCGCCAGATTGTGCTGCATTGAAGTCGTTTTGGATTACTTCGAGTTTCGCCAGTACCGTTGCCAGTTCTGCCGGTTGGTTGGCCTCCCAATCCTTTTGCGGTGCCAGGCGAATACGTGCACCGTTCGCACCGCCACGTTTATCGCTGCCGCGGAAAGTAGAGGCTGATGCCCAGGCGGTATTCACCAATTGGGAGATCGACAGACCTGAGCCTAGTAGCTTCGCTTTCAGCGCGCTTACATCCTGTTCATCGACCAGTTTATGATCCACTGCCGGAACCGGATCTTGCCAGATCAGTTCTTCTTTTGGTACCAGCGGGCCGAGATAACGGGTAATCGGTCCCATGTCGCGATGTGTCAGTTTGAACCAGGCACGGGCAAATGCATCCGCGAATTCGGCCGGGTTTTGCATGAAACGGCGTGAGATTTTTTCGTAAGCCGGATCCATGCGCATCGCCATATCCGCCGTGGACATCATCGGTGCATGACGGATGGCCGGATCATGGGCATCGGGCACGGTGCCAGCACCAGTGTCACCTTTGGGCTTCCATTGATGTGCGCCGGCAGGGCTCTTGGTCAACTCCCATTCATAGCCGAACAGCGTTTCAAAATAGCCGTTGTCCCACTTGATCGGATTTGGTGTCCAGGCACCTTCTAGGCCGCTGGTGATGGTGTGTACACCTTTGCCACTGCCAAAACTGTTTTTCCAGCCCAGGCCTTGTTCTTCAATGTCCGCACCTTCTGGTTCTGCGCCGACATATTTACCCGGGTCAGCCGCGCCGTGGGTTTTACCAAAAGTATGACCACCTGCGGTGAGCGCGACAGTTTCTTCGTCGTTCATCGCCATGCCGGCGAAGGTATCACGGATGTCGCGGGCTGAACCGAGCGGGTCTGGGTTGCCGTTCGGACCTTCAGGGTTCACGTAAATCAACCCCATCTGCACGGCGGCAAGTGGGTTTTCCAGATCGCGGTCGCCGGTATAGCGCTGGTCGCCCAGCCATTTACCTTCAGGTCCCCAGTAGATATCTTCTTCCGGTTCCCAGATATCCGGGCGGCCACCGGCAAAACCAAAAGTCTTGAAGCCCATCGATTCCAGTGCCACATTACCCGTCAGGACGAACAGATCTGCCCATGACAGATTGCGACCGTATTTTTGCTTAATCGGCCAGAGTAAGCGACGCGCCTTGTCCAGATTGCCGTTGTCAGGCCAGCTGTTCAACGGTGCGAAGCGCTGTGAGCCGGAGCCTGCGCCACCGCGGCCATCGGCGATACGGTAAGTACCCGCGGCATGCCACGCCATGCGGATGAAGAAAGGACCATAGTGACCGTAGTCGGCTGGCCACCAGTCCTGTGAATCTGTCATCAGCGCGGTCAGGTCTTTAACAACGGCGTGCAGATCAAGGTTTTTAAAGGCTTCAGTGTAATTAAACTCTTCGCCCATAGGATCGGATTTGGCGGAGTGCTGGTGCAGGATATTAAGTTTGAGTTGATTCGGCCACCAATCCGCATTGGCTGGCGCACCTCTGGCAACGGTATTTTTAGCGGCACCACCTGAGAACGGGCATTTTGCTTCGTTTGACATGCGTATCTCCTTAAATTGATTAAAAATTTATTACCAAACTGATTCTAGGGGGCGATTGACGATAGATCAATTCAATTTAAATTATGAAGTCAATTGGTATTTGCTATGACTCTTGTGATTCAAGAAAGTTATTGTCAAACCGGAGCCATCTTAGGCGTTGATGTCATGCAGCATAGTCTTATTTGTTTCATCTGATGCAGATAAAGCGAAACAGGCTTGCTGACGTGAGTGCCGGGCTTACCGCCAGTTGCTGAGCCAGTCTGTTAACTGATCCTCGACCATTGGTCGTGCAATGAAAAATCCCTGCCCCTCATGGCAACCCATGGTGCGCAAGACATCCCAGTGGTGTTCGGTTTCTATGCCCTCGGCGATGACATGCAGGTTCAGTTTTTTTCCTAATTGCGTGATGAGCTCGGCGATTCTTGGTCCTTCCGGCGTATCGATCTGATTGACAAACGCTCGGTCGATTTTGAGGCGATCGACTGGTAACTTATCGAGATAACTCAGCGAAGAAAAACCGGTGCCAAAATCATCAATTGCAATTTGTATGCCGATTTTTTTGAGTTTGGTGAGTGACTCTTCAAACACATTGACGCCCGCCATCGTGACGGATTCGGTGATTTCCAGTTCCAGGCTGTGAGGACTAAGGCCGCTGTCACGTAAGGCGCTTTCTACGACGGAAATAAAATCCGGCTGACGAAACTGAATCACCGAGACATTTACACCAATTTTGTCCGGCGCAGCACCGGCGCGTTGCAGGCGTACCATAGTAAAACAGGCCGTCCGCAATACCCAGGCACCCAGGCTGATGATCAGGCCGGAATGCTCTGCCAGCGGGATAAAGTCGCCAGGCGGAATCATGTGTCCTTCATCGGTGCGCCAGCGTATCAGCGCTTCCAGCCCCGTTATTTTGCGGGTGTGCAGATCGACTTGTGGCTGATACATCAGGAATAAACGCTCGGCATCAAAGGCTTTGTGTAAGTGCTGCATCAGGCGCGCGCGCTCCCGGATTTCTACCCCCATTTCACGGGTGAAAATAGTGTAGCTACCGCGTTGATGGCCCTTGGTACGCTTGAGCGCAATACTTGCGTCTTTTAAGACGTCAGCGCCGTCACTCTCATAACCTTGCAGAGCGACCATGCCGATCGACATGGATACCGCATGCGCGGTGTCTTCGATGATGAAGGGTTCGGCAAATACCTGTTTCAGCTTATCCGGATGCAATACGCTTTCCAGCCCCAGCAGACCAAATACATCGCCGGAGATCCGCGCCAGAAAGTTTGTATCACCGAGATCCGTGCGCAGGCGATCGGCAACGGCTTTCAATAACAGGTCACCATAATGATGACCGAGTACATCATTGATTTCAGCAAAATCGTCAATATCAATCAGCGCGACCAGGGCGCGATTCGATTGCGCCTGATGCAGTGCCAAGTCAATCTGTTCGATGAATTTTAGCCGGTTCGGCAGCATCAGCAACTGATCGCGATAGGCATGTACTTTGAGCTGGCTGACCAGGCTCAGATTATCCAGGCAGACCCCGAGATTCGAGCAAAACACTTCTAGCAATTGCTGATCGATTTCGGACAGTGCATAAGGTAAATCGATATACGCTGCCAGGGGGCGATTACCCTGACCGGAAAAAAACAAGGTCATATCGTGTTCACCAAACAGAGGTACACGATGTGTCAGCACATATTGCAGGGATTCCCGGATTTTTTTATCGCCAATCGCATCGATAGAGCAATTCATCAAGCCGCTGTAGTGACCCGCCGAAGCGATCACACTAAAGCGCGGATTATTGCCTGTGTGATCAAGTTCATCGGCTTGCGCACATAACAGCCCCTCGGGCGGCACACCGCACAGAGCGGCGATCTGCGTAATCACCCCTGCTGCGAATGCCTGTATCCCGTGTTCTACCGTGAATGAGGCACTGGACGTAATAATCTGATGCAGTCCACGGCGGCTTGCATCGATGGTGCGTATCTGTTCATACGAACGGATCGCAGCGGTCAGTGCCGTGAGTAACTTTTTGCGCGTCAGCTCGCTTTTGGTTTTGTAGTCGTTGATATCGTAATCGCGGATGGCCTCTTCTTCGGGCGCATAGCCGGGCTGACCAGTGCGTAAGATGATGCGGGTATCGCGCCATTTCAATTCATCCCGGATGAAGCTGACAAGCTCCAGACCGGCATGTTCGGTTTCCATCACGACGTCGAGCAGCACGACGGCGATATCACTATGCTGGGCGAAGACTTCGCGGGTTTGTTTTTTGGAATAGGTATGGATAAATTCCAGCGGGCGATTCAGAATTTTGGTATCGAGCAGAGCGAACTTAGTGGTGTGATGCACATCCTCATCATCGTCAACGATGGCGATTTTCCAGGTACGCAAATTCGGTGGGGGAACCTCTTGATAATCTTCCAGAATGAACAGCTCATCATCCGGATCACCTGGAATCGTTGCCATGTTTCCCCCGTTGAAAGGATTAGGAAATGATGCTTGAAAAAATTATTTAAATAACATGCAAATAGTATTTCCTAGTATATCCGATAAGCCGTGAGTAGCCATCACAAAAGTCGGTTCTCAGGCATAGCGGCGATATGCATCCAGACCGAGTCCCGCGCCAATACTGCCAAACAAGTCTCCTTCGACTTTTTTTGCATCCGGTACGATTGCGCTGATGCGATCACGCAGACCACGTACGCCACTCGATCCCCCAGTAAAAAACACGGTATCGACTTCATCAGGACTGACATCCGCCAGAGACAGTACCTGACTGACGGTGCTGCCGATTTGCGCGGTCAGATGTTGGATCGATTGTTGAAAACCTGCCTGATCAAGGCTCAGGATGCAAGGCTCTGTGGGTCGCACTTTGCCACGCAGGCGCTCCAGTACCAGCTCTATCGTGGCATTGCTGGACAATTGTATTTTGGCTTCTTCGGCCTGGATTGCCAGCCAGTGACCGTCACGTTGCTCGATCAGATGCAATAAGCGTTCAAACCGTAGCCGGGTTTCTGCTTCGCCGATATCGCGGTAAACATCTTGCAATTCGCGCCAGACTTTTTGGGTATAAGTCAGGTTGATCGTGTGCCAGGTGGCAAGGTTGAAGTAATAACTCGACGGAATATCACTACTGCTCGCGAGTCGACCGCCCAACCCCAGCAACGGCATGATGTGAGCCAGGCTCAGGTATTTATCAAAATCTGTACCGCCGATATGTACACCGCCATTCCCTAGAATATCGTCATAACGGTCAATGCGGTGCGCCCGTTCCGGTGCTAGTCTGACCAGAGAAAAGTCTGACGTACCACCGCCGATATCGGCGATTAAGACTAGTTCTTCTTTACTGATACGTGATTCATAGTCAAATGCGGCGGCGATAGGTTCGTACTGAAACTGGATTTCTTTGAAACCCGCAGCGAGGGCAATTTCTTCCAGCGTGTCTTGGGCGAGCTGATCGGCGACCTGATTATCATCAATGAAGTGTACAGGACGACCCATCACGGCGCGCTCAAAGTGCTGGCCTGCCGAGCGCTCAGCCCGGTGTTTTAATTCAGTGATGAATTGACTTAACAACTGCCGAAACGGCAGCGAACGACCCAGCACCTCGGTCTGACCTTCCATCAGGCTAGTGCCGAGCAAGCTCTTCATCGAGCGCATCAGGCGTCCTTCGTAACCAGCCAGATAAGTCGTTAATGCCGCACGCCCATAGCTGACTTCGTCTTCATCGGCGTTAAAAAATACGACAGATGGCAAAGTGAGTTTTTCATCTTCGAGTGCCAGCAAGCTTGGGGTGTGCTCAGGCTGACCTGGCTTATGCCAGGCCACGGTTGAATTTGAGGTACCGAAATCTACTCCACAAGCATGCGACATGAAACTTCCTGATGAAAAACGCGGGGAGCGATTATAGTGTATTTAAACCCAGAGGGAATTATTCTGATGCCTTGCCTGCATCATCGATTCTGACTACCAGCAACTGATCGATGCGATAGTGATCAATATCCACCACTTCAAACTTGTAATGGCCAAGCATGACGCAATCCGTGCGTTTGGGGATCTTCTTGAGCATGGTCATCATGAAGCCAGCAATAGTCTCATAGCTACCCTGTTCCGGTAAAGCATCGATTTCCAGCGCCCGGCAGACATCTTCAATGGTCGTCGCGCCGTCGATCAGCCAGGAGTTTGCATCCCGCTGGACGATTTGGTCCTCCATGAACGGATGAACCAGATTCCCCATCAGGGTACTGAGTACGTCATTCAGGGTAATGACGCCGACAACCAGAGCATACTCGTTTAGGATGACGGCGAAATCCTCCCGGGTACCTTTAAACTGCTCCAGCATATCGGACAGCGTTAGAGAGTCCGGCACCACCAGCGCGGTACGCAAAGACAGTTCCTGGACTTTAGAGAAAGCCTGATTGGTCAGAACCCGCTTTAAGATATCTTTGGATTCGACATAGCCGACCACATTATCGATTTGTCCGTCGCACACCAGAAACTTAGTATGCGGATGTTCGGCGATTTTTTGACGGATGACGATGTCGCTGTCTTGCAAACTAAAATACACAATGCTGTCGCGCTGCGTCATTGCTGACGGAACCGTGCGGCTCTCCAGCTCAAATACATTACCGATCATATGATGCTCGCGCTCCTGCAGTATCCCGGCTTCGGCCCCGGCATCGAACATCGCATAAATCTCATCAGACGTAATTTGTTCGTCTCGCGTGGTCGATACATTAAACAATTTGAAAATTAGGTTCGATAAACCGTTAAATATCCAGACCAGCGGCTTGAACAGGCGCACGCACCACAACATCGGTCCGACGACGGTCATTGCGACGGTTTCTGGCGCGGTCATCGCGAGTTTTTTCGGCATCAGATCGGCGAACAGGATGAATAGCGAGGTCACAAACACAAACGAGGTCATAAAACTCGCCGTGTCTACCCAGCTTGCATTCCCAAACACCGAATGGAACACACTGGAAAAATACGGAGTCAATGCCTGCTCACCCAAAATACCGCCAAGAATCGCGACGCCATTCAGACCGATCTGGACAACCGTAAAAAAGTGACCGGGCTGGGTTTGAAGCTCTAAGACCCTTGCTGCGCGGGCCTCTCCTTCGGATTCAAGCACTTGCAGTTTAACTTTGCGTGCCGCCGCCAGAGAAATTTCTGACATAGAAAAAAAGGCGCTGATCGCGACCAGAAGGGCGATAATTAAGAAGTGGTCGAACAAAGCCATACATACTCCGTTACAAAATACATTGTTTGAATCATATACTATTGAGCTTCCCCCAATTGCCTGAAAGTCTGATTGCATGACTGCGAATTCCCCGCCAACAAGTGCTGCAACACCCCCGGCACCACCGGCTTTACCCACCAATATCCGTTTCGTACTGATTACCGTGTTTCTGGATATTCTCGGCATCGGACTAATAATTCCGGTATTGCCGCGACTGGTTGGGGCGTACTTGCCGCAAGCCGACATGCAGGCCTACTGGTACGGCGCAATCGTAGCGATCTATGGTGTGATGCAGTTTTTTTGCGCACCGGTGATTGGCGCCCTGAGTGATCGGTTTGGCCGGCGTCCGGTGTTGCTGGTTTGTGTGTTCGGTCTGGGAATGAATTTTCTCATGATGACCGCGGTTACCTCGATTTACTGGCTGCTGCTGGTCCGCGCGATCGGTGGTGTCACCGCAGGCAATATCTCGGTTGCCAGTGCATATATCGCCGATGTGTCCGCGCCAAGTGAGCGCAGCAAATCGCTGGGGAAAATTGGTGCGATGTTTGGACTGGGATTTATTTGCGGTCCGGTGTTGGGCGGAGTATTGGGAGAGGCGAATATCCGCTACCCGTTCTATCTGGCCGCAGCCATCTCCATGGCGAATGTGATCTATGGATATTTTTCTTTACCAGAATCCCTGTCGATGCAGAATCGCAAGATTTTTTCTCTGACATCGGCGAACCCGTTTGCCGGTCTATCGGGGCTGGGTCATCTGCGCGGTGTCGGCGCTCTGGTCTGGGTCTATGCGTTCACGATGTTTGCCCAATTTACTTTACAGACGACCTGGGTACTGTCGACCGAATTGCGCTTTGGCTGGACCCCGATGCAAAACGGATTTTCTTTATTTTGTGTTGGGATATCGAGTGTCGTGATGCAAGGGGTATTTTTAGGCCGCTACATCAAACGCGTTGGTGACGCGAATGCGATTCTGATTGGTCTGGCGTCCTCAGCAACGGCATTAACTTTGTATGGACTGGCGAATCAGGGCTGGATGATGTACGGCCTCATCTTGTGTAATGTACTGGCGTTTGCGACGGGACCGGCGTTACAGGCGATGTTCTCCCGCGCGGTGGATGCACGTTCGCAAGGTGTCGCAATGGGATCGCTGACGGCACTGGCGAGTATCATGAGTGTGGCAGCTACGCTGGCGGGGACGTCGTTGCTGGGTCAGGTGAGTCACGAGCCGAGAGGTAGTTTGTTATTGGGAGCCCCCTTTTTCATGGCCGCTGTAGTGCAGCTGCTCGCCCTGACTTTGGCTTTACGACATTTATATAAGCCAAAAAAAGCGATTTAATTCAGTACCACGAATAAATAAAGTAAACAGCAAAAGAGCAGATGAATATTCACCTGCTCTTTTCGTATCAATACAATCTTGAAGTTATTTTTTACACATTTTAGCGCCCTGTCGTCGCATGCAAGTTATGTTCGGACTGTTCAGCGATATTCTCGACTTCACCGTTCAGACGCTGATGAAGTTTCAGCTCATCGACATCATTCCCCCATTTGCCGACGACGATCGTTGCAACACCGTTACCAACCAGATTCGTCAGTGCACGTGCCTCTGACATGAAGCGGTCAATACCGAGGATCAAGGCCAGACCCGCAACCGGAATACCGCCGACGGCTGATAAGGTTGCTGCCAGTACGATAAAACCACTACCGGTAATTCCCGCAGCACCTTTTGACGTCAGCAACAAGACTGCCAGCAAGGTCACCTGTTGCATGAGGCTCATCGGCGTATCAGTAGCTTGCGCAATAAATACGGCAGCCATGGTCAGATAAATAGATGTACCGTCAAGATTAAATGAATACCCTGTTGGAATCACCAGACCGACTACGGATTTTTTTACACCAAGATTTTCCAGCTTGGCGATCATGCCTGGCAAGGCGGATTCTGAGGACGAGGTACCGAGTACGATCAGTAATTCTTCCTTGATGTATTTAACGAATTTCCAGATGCTGAAGCCATGTACTTTTGCAATCGTACCGAGTACAACAAACACAAATATCAGGCATGTCGTATAGAAAGCCGCCATCAGTTGCGCCAGCGGTAGCAGTGAGGCGATACCGAATTTACCTATCGTATAGGCCATCGCGCCGAAGGCACCGATAGGCGCGACTTTCATGATGTAGCCGACGATCACGAACAGCACATGAGAGAATTTTTCGATCACATCAAACACCAGTGTGCCGCGACCGCCAAAGCGATGCAAGGCAAAACCGAATAAGACCGCGATCAGCAGGACTTGCAAAATCTCCCCTTTGGCAAAGGCATCAACGAGTGTCGCCGGAATAATCGCCATCAGGAAGTCTGTCATTGTCTGCATCTTGCCAGGCGCCGTATAGCTGGCGATTTCTTTGGTGCTCAGGGCTGACGCATCAATATGCATACCAGCGCCAGGCTGCCAGAGGTTGACCACGATCAGACCGACGATCAGGGCAAGTGTGCTGACGACTTCAAAATACAGTAAAGCCATGCCACCGGTTTTGCCGACTTTTTTCATGTCTTCCATGCCGGCGATGCCGACGACGACTGTACAGAAAATGATCGGTGCAATCATCATCTTGATCAGCTTGATGAAGCCATCACCGATCGGCTTCATGGCAGCGCCAGATTCTGGATAATAGTGACCCAGCAGCACGCCGATGATGATGGCAGTGATGACCTGAAAATAGAGGGAACGGTACAGCGGCGGTTTTTTCATCTGGTGTCTCCAGTGTTGTTATCGGTTGCCGCTGACAGGGGTTTGTTACAAGCTTGTCGCGACAGTGTGGCCGGGAACGGATCCCTGAACTGCCGCCATTATGAAAACTTCGTGACATCATGCCTATTGTGGGTTTCCACACGTGTTACTGCGGAAACTTCGTATCAGACCACAAGTGATTGTGCAAACAGATCGAGCAGGTCGTTAGCTGGCTCAGGCGGCGATATGCAGACTCTGCTGTGCCAGCCTTGTGATGATCTGGCCTAAGCTACGTAAAGCGCTGTCGAGTTCGTCGGAGTAATGCATGCCACAGTTCAAGCGTAAAAAATGGTTAAAACGATTTGAATTGGAATACAACAGACCCGGTGATACCAGTATCCCCTGTTCCAGCGCGGCGTCGAATACCGCTTTGGACGAGAGTTTGTGCGGCATTTCTACCCACACCGAAATGCCGCCGTCTGGCACGGTGAGTCGGGTTCCCTCCGGAAAATAGGCGGCAATCCCTTCAGCTATCCGTTCTCGTTGCTGGGTCAGGATATGACGCAGGCGGCGCAGATGTCGGTCGTAGGCGCTGGAGTTGATGAATTCTGCCAGGACAATTTGCGACCACTCTTCGTTGTAGCGGGTTTGTGCATATTTCAGCATGCTGACCCGCGCATGCCAGCGTCCGGCGACCATCCAGCCTATGCGCAGGCCGGGAGCAAGAATTTTATGCAACGATGCGCAATAAATGACGTTGCCGGTTTTATCCCAGTGCTTGGCGCTGGTCAGAGCGTTATCGACGTTTGCCAGTGCGCTGTAGGAATCATCTTCGATCAGCGGGATATGTTGCGCTTCGCAGAGTTCAACCAGTCTCTGTTTATGGCTGTCCGGCATGATGCTGCCTAGCGGATTTTGTAAATGCGGTACCACCACCACGGCTTTGATGTTGTCGTAAGTCTGCATCGCCAGTTCCAGCGCTTCTATCGAAATACCGGTCTGCGGACTGGTCGGGATTTCCAATGCCTTCATGCCGAGGCTTTCCAGCACTTGCAACAAACCGTAGAAGGTCGGCGATTCGACCGCAATAATGTCACCGGCCTGGGCGACGGCGCGTAGCGCCAGATTCAGTGCTTCAATACAACCGAGCGTCACCACCACATCGTCGGGCGCAATGCTGACCCCCATACCGAGCGCACGTTTGGCGAGCGCGGTTTTGAGTTCTTTATTGCCACCGGGAGAGATCGCCTTGGTCAGCAATTGCGGCCGCTGACGCAGCGTACGTATTGCCAGGTTTTTGAGTTCTTCTTGCGGGTACATATCCGGTGCACCAGTCGCTCTGGCCAGATTCACTTTTATCGGCCTCTGTCCCTGTGCAATGATGGCTGACACCCGCTCGTGTATCCCGACAAACTGTGCCGGATCGATCGGCGCATTGACAACAGGCTCCGCCACAGGCACCAGACTCACGCGGCGAGGTTGACGGACAAAATAACCAGAGCGCGGACGAGCCTCCAGCCAGCCTTCGGTTTCCAACTGGCGACACATTTGCAACGCGGTCGACAGGCTGACATCGTGTAATTGCATGAGCTTGCGCACCGACGGCATACGTTCACCGGTAGCCAGCGTACCGGCCTTGATGGCTGACAGATAATGTGCTGCCAGACGCCGGTACAGAGGCAACTCCTGTGCCTGTGTCTGAAATGTGTGGTGTTTGTTCATGCAGTGATCATGCGCCCGGTGATACGGACTGAACAGATACAGTTGATCTAAATGCATACAATAACAGATGTAAAAATCTCTGTTTGCACCGATGCAGTTAGCACTTTCTTGTGCCTGTTATGTTCACACGGCTTTCCCTATTCTGATCATCATCTGTCTCCGTCACGCTGACAGACTCATTTACATGATTATTCACATGATTTCCAGAACAGGAGTACCTCATGCACATCACTACCTTGCAGTCCGCACAGTCCTATCAGACCTACTTATTCCAAGGGTCACAACTCCATCTGAACGTCGGTAGCATCGTCATCAAAGAAGCACCTCTCAGTGTGGATGCTTGTGCTTATGTTCCGCAGATTGTTCTGGCCGAGGGGGCAACTTATGTAATACAGCGTAGCGGCTGGCTGCAAATCTGTGCGCAAAAACGCTGTGAAGTTTTGATTGAATTACCTGAGCCAGGCATGACGGTGTTGCTACTGGAGCGGGTGAAACAGATCGCACTCAAGGCTATTGCGAACGTCACGCGTCGTCTTCGTCTGGTGTAGTTGCCTGACTGAACTCGAGTAATTAAGCAATGATGCTGCATAAGTTTGGTTGCATGATCTTGTGTGTGATCACCACGCAATTCACCGTCTATCCGTAAGGAAAACGATGTACTCCGCATCATTTGTCTACGATGTAAAAGGTCTGGACGATGAATATCATCGTCTGGACCAACTGATTGAAGAAGTCGCCCATGCCTTACCGGGTTTTCTCGGTGCTGTAGTCTGGCACTCGTCGGATGGCAAGAGGAATAATGCGATTTATTACTGGAAAGATCTGGGTGCGCTTAAAGCATTTTCAGAGCATCCCCGGCATATGGAGGCCAAGCGCCAGTACGCCCGCTGGTATGCGGGCTTCCACATAGTAATTTCTGAAGTGATACGGTCTTACGGCGACGCTACGTTTGGTCATATCACGCCGGATCAGCGGCAGGAGTAACTGTCGAATTATTTGTATGGCGCAACCGGGATACTTTTGCTCCGGCCATACTACCTCAGCGCTCGTTCGGATTACCGAAAAACTCTTTCATCATGAAGTTCTCTAGCTCTGCTGTGTCTTGTGGACGGGCGGACAGGTTGATGACGCGACCAAGGCGGCGTGAATCCCAGCTGAAGTCGCCCTGATATTCTTCGCGGATCAGTAGAATCATGCGACGGATGATCGCGAGTTCGATATTGCCGCCCAGACCGGCATCGACTTCGATAACTTTTTTGAAGCTGTTCTGACGGCTTGGTTTCCAGCCCCGGAAAGAGAAAGTTGCCATGCGTGTGCTCTTGCTCAGGATCTGGAATACTCCGCTGGTACCCTCGCGGTTATTCGCTTGCTGCATACTGCGGCGGACATTGGCTTCGGCAACTTCTTGCGGACTCATGCCGCGTGGTCCCTGGCGTGCAGCTTCATTCTCTTGGGTCGCAGCTTCTTCTGCGGCGCGGCGACGTTCGCGGGCGGCGGTCAGCATGCTCATCATGTCCGGCTGTTGAATGGCATCCGGCGGCGGCGTAGGTGTCGGCGGTGCGTCGGCTACGGCTTCTTGCGGCGGCTGTGGTTTGGTGATCGGTTTTGGTTTAACTGCCGGACGTGGCTTGGGCTGTTCTTTTTGCTTTTCGATGTTTGCCATTTTGGTCATCGTATCTTTATCCAGCATCAGTACGATAGCGCTTTCAGGCTGTTCCTTGTCGCCTTCTTTTTTTAGCGGCTTGTGGGTCAGGATGAAGTAGAGCAGCAGTGCATGGATCAGCAACGCAAGCAAAACCGCCAGACCATTGGCTGGGCGGAAGCGGATATGCAGATGGATTTCGCCCGGTTCAGCTAATTCCTGTTGATTGCTCTCGACGTAAAACTTCATGTAGTGATAATGCCAGACCTAAGATAAAGCTTATTCAGAAGGGCCAAGGATAACCGATTGCTGCCTAAACACATGTAACAAAATTTATCGACATAAGACCGACAAAATAAGAAGCCAGTCGATAACTAAATCAGGGATACCGATGTTCATACGCCTTAACTACAATCAGTCAGTCCTTTCACACTAGTCCAAACCAGCCAAGAATCGCACCCAGGGCAAGCAGCCATAGCAGATGCAAACGGGTGCGCCAGACCACTAGGCAACAGACCGCTGTCAGCAGCCACAATGGCCAATCCTTAGACGGGATATTGTGCGCGGCTGCCATGATCCAGCCAGTTGCCAGTAAGAGTCCGACCACAATCGGTGCCATACCTAATTTAAATGCCCGAACACCGCGTAAATCACGGTTTTTGTGACCCCAGTTTGCCGCCATGTAGGTCAGCGTTGTGCTCGGTATCATGATGCCGCTCATGGTCACGAGCATGCCGAGCAACGCGTTCCAGCTATTGCCGGTGTTCATCCCGACATTCCAGCCTATCAAGGCGATGAACAATACGTTGGGGCCGGGTGCGGCCTGAGCCAGTGCAATGGAGGAATTGAATTGCGCATCGGTCAGCCAATGCTGTTGCGTGACCAGATACCGGTGCATGTCGGGTAAGGTAGAAATCGCTCCTCCTACCGACAGCATCGATAGCATCATGTAATGCAGCAGGAGATTGAACCAGTCACCTGCTTGCATACTGAAATGCAAGGCGGGAGCGGTTGCGCTGTTTGCCAGACCGCTTACTAGACCGGTGATTGCAGGACTACTCATTTATTTCCCCAGGCGTTGATATGCCAGTGTGCAGGCAATGCTGCCCAGACCCAGCAGAACGTAGGCCAGCGGCAGATGCAGCAAGGCGACCCCGACGAAGCACAGCGCACATAACAGCACGCAAATCGTCAGTCCGATGGGATTGGATTTGAGCGCCGGAAACAGACGCAGGCCGGACGCGAGAATCAACCCGGCGGTAACAGCGCCCATGCCGCGCAGTGCGCCGGCAACACCCGGATGATCGGCAAACTGCGCATATACCAACGCTAGCAATAAGATGATCAGTAAAGGAATGGTGAGCATACCTGCTAGCGCCGCCATGGCACCGGCCAGACCAAAATACCGGTTACCAATCATCATCGACAGATTCACCACATTTGGTCCCGGCATGATCTGCGCGACGGCCCAGTCTTCGAGGAACTCTTCGCGGCTCAGCCAGCGTTTTCGTTCGACCAATTCCATCTGCACGATCGCCTGCACTCCGCCAAAGCCTTGCAGCGCGAGTAAGGTGAAAGAAATAAATAAATCGCGGACAGAAGCTGGTTGCGGGCGGGGTACGACGGGATCTGGATTCATAAACTAAGCGTTGACGCTGAAGATAAGACTTAAACCGAAATTTTCCATTTTTTCATTAGGCGCGCCCCAATAAGATTTGAGTGCTAACTGCGCATTGGTGCTTTTGTTGAGGTTCTTGCTTGCTTATAACTAGCCATGAGCGCCCCATTTACGCCAAATTCACGCCAAAACTATCTCGACAAATGCATCCATCATTTTCTCAAATTCTCATGCACGATTCCGGTTAAGAAAAGCGCAAACCACGACGGTAATGAAGGTGGCAAGGTCGGATTTTTACTATACTCCCCCTTATGACTATATAAAACAAAGCCAATCCGCAAGTTTTACCTAGGGTTTAAAAATATACTGATATGGAGTATATTTTTATGTAGGAGTAAGAAACAACGATAACCCCTCATTGTAAAGCAGCGTTGACCGGCTCGTCAGACGCGTATTTCTTTTGCAAATCGTTTGGTCCCGCATGCCAGTATGCGGACCAGGACAATGCACGCAAGATAAAAACAGCTTTACTTTTTTTGGTCTTCCCGCTTGTGGTGC
Source organism: Undibacterium sp. Xuan67W (assembly GCF_049340165.1). Lineage (NCBI taxonomy): Bacteria > Pseudomonadati > Pseudomonadota > Betaproteobacteria > Burkholderiales > Oxalobacteraceae > Undibacterium > Undibacterium sp. Xuan67W. The sequence goes on along the minus strand of NZ_JBMPPN010000004.1, from coordinate 77,423 downwards.
GCACGGATTCTGGCACGCCACTCTCCCAGCGCCGTCAGCGCGCCCTGGAATTCGCGTTCGATCAGGTCGGCTTCTGCTAAGGTAATGACCCCATCCATCAAGGCATCGGACACAACCTCGGCGACACTGCCGACCTGGCTCATCACGCGACAGACTGTTTGTGATAAATCGTCGTCGCTGATCTGATCCGGTTCCGGCACCACAAAAGCGGCCATTCCGTGCCGCCCTAACAAGGCATGCAAGGGTAGCAGCGCATCTTTGACCCCTGCCTGACGACATAGTTCGACGATTTGCGATAACTCTTCAAACGATGGGTAATGCGATTCGATGCCCGGCGCGAGTTTATTTCGCAACACATTCACCGACACTTCCAGGCGCGCAGCCAGCGCTTCTAGCCCGCCGGGATAGGCACGCGCTACTTTATACAGAGCGTCATGCTGATTCATATCCGAGTACTTACGCGTCATGGTGATTTTCCCTTTTTATTACCGATGCGATTTGTCTTTTTGCTCACTATGCTTCGTTTTAACAAATCTTCACACAATGTTTTGAGTGACCAGATTGTACAGAGTTGCAGATAACTTAACCACGGACGCACGCAATGAACTTACTGAAAACTCAGCTCAGCAAAGCGATGATCACCAGCCTGATCCTCCTGATGCCGGTGATCTCGATCAGCCATGTCGCGTATGCCGATACGGCGAGTCGTTCGAGTGGTTCCTCACATAGTTTTAAAGGTGGATTCTCTTCGCAAAAAAGTGCGATGAGCCGCAGCAGTAATAGCGGCACGATCAGTGGCAGTAACGGCAATGTCGCTGCCGACCGCAAAGTGGGCAACAGCAGTTTCGGCAGTTTTGGCTCGTCATCTACGGCAACACCGGCAGCACCGGCCAAATCGACTTCAGCCCTGAACCGCGATATGGACAATAGCCGCTCGCAAGCGACGGCGATGAAAAACTTTGATGCACGCAATGGCCAAAATAGCGATGCGGAGCGCAACCTCAGCGTGACGGGCAAGCCTTTAGAGCCGGTACGAACCGGGTTTGGCAACACGCCACCGGCAGCGCAATCAGGTGCAGGCGCGAATGCCAACTGGACCGGTAATGCAAATGCTGGCGCGCCGACAACACCAGCCATATCAGCAGCGCCGCAGACCATCATTGTCCAGCGTGAACACAGTTCGATGGGCGGTATGTTCATGGGCTTTATGCTGGGTCAGGCCATGAGCCGTCCGCATACCACCGTGAATGTAGATAACCGTCCCCGTGACACGCTACCCATGGACAGCAACAACACCAATAGCAACAGTCAGACCGCTGATGCGACGAATAAGGGAAGCGCAGATCAAGCCACAGTTGCCAAAGCTAAACCAGAGGAATCCGAATCCTTAGGATGGGCGTTGTTACGCATCACGCTCTGGACAGCCTTGCTAGGCGGGCTCGGCTGGATGATCTACCAATGGAGGCAAGTCAGCAAGCGTCGTCAGGAAGTTCGCAGTAACTACACTTTAGGAAAGGTATAAACCGCATCATGGCCTGGAAAGACGCCTATCAATATGCCGGAAAATTATTCGGCAAACATAGCAATACCGCAGTTGCCAGTGCTGAAAGTCAGCATCAGCAGGCAGCACGTGAAGATGTGAACCTGCCTTTACGCGCCCGCATCGGCGGCGTTGTGAACTTGCAAAAAACACCGTTCATCCGTGCAGTAAGCCAGGGGTCGCTGATCAGCATGCCGGAAGAGAAAGACTCATTGATCCGGGCCATCAGCCGGGTACGTCTGGACATTGCCGGTAGCCTTTATCGCTATTACCTGCTGACCGGTGATCAGGATGATAAAGAGTGTTTTATCCAGTTGTATCAGAACGATGCAGGCGATATTTCTGAGCTCATGTACTACAGCCGCCTAACTCGTCTGATCCCCGAAAGTAGTGAAGATCAGGAAGCCTATTCGGGATCAGCGGGTTACGGCCTGGGTGACCGTAGTTACACCTTATGGCGTGAGCAGCTCACTGGCTTGGCCTGGGATGAGGCCAGTCTGGACAGCATTTTCGGTGACGCCGGTCATCTCGACTATAGCCGTGACGCCGGTGATCCGCTGAGTGATTTCGTCGCACCGTTTCAGGCTCAGGAAAGCCGGATCGACGACGCTGGCGGTCAGCATGGACTGATACAGGACCTGATCTTTATGCCGTATAGCCGTGCACTGGAAGGACAGCGCGAGAGTTTATTAATTAGTACCGAGATCGTCAGAAGTCAGGATGGTGACAGCAGTCGCCGTCAGATCCACGTCGATTTCATGATAGGGATTCCAGTAGAACTGGATCGGTTGCTGATCCAATAAGCGGCATATCAGCAATCGTTACGTAGCAAGGCAACACAGCAGCAGAGCGGTCAATTTTTACAATACAACGCAGTACCTTTAATTCCTTGAGAGGATACAAAATGAGCAATTTGAATGGTTGGGGCCTGACAGCACGCTTGATCTCCAAACACTTTGGCGTATTAGGCGACAAAGTCTCCGAAGCGATTGCCAATTTCGACCCGGAGACCGCAACAGAAGCAGACCGTGATCGGCTGGCTGACACACTCAGAGAAAGCGCCCAAAAACTCGCTACAGCACGCGCCGCTTTTGACAAAGAACATACCGACGTTGTCAAACTGCGCGAGCTGATCGCCAATGATGAAAAAGCCTCCGGCACTTTGGCCGAACGGCTGGCATCTGGTCAGATTTCGGAAGCAACCGTCAGCTTGTTTTGCGATGAGCTTGAAGCCAACAAATCGCGTTTACCGTTAGAGTTGCAAGAAGAAATCGACGCACAAGAGTATATGAACGAATTACAAAAAATCGTTGATGCCTTGTCTAAACAATTAGCGGATTTCGATGCGGCAGCAAAGAAAGCCTTACAAAACCTGGCCAGCGCCAAAGCGCAAAAAGATTTGCAGGAATTGCGTGTAGAGCGTCAAGGTCAACTCGCGAATTTGTCTGGAATGCAAGGACAATCAAGCGCGCTGAACGCCCTGACCCGTCGTGCACAAACCGTCAGCAACGAGGCCGCAGGAATGCGCATCGTGGCCGACATCGGTCAGAAGCCACTTGATCAGGCAGCAGAGATTGAGGCTATCCGTAAATCGGTGAGTCAGGCCGATACCACTGGCGAAACTACCTTGCAACGCTTACAGCGCCTGTCGGGCAAGTCTGCTGAGGTCAGTGCAGCAGCCTAGTTGTCTCAGACGGCATGCCTAGTTGAGTCATTGTCTGAGGTGGTTTGAGATTGGTTGAATGAGGATGCAATTCGTAAAAACGGATTGCATCTTTTTTACATCGCAATTGAGTTTTGCATCATCACCGTCTATGCTGGGCAATAACGTGAATCAACCAGCCCTGAAGCAATACTATAGACAATGCAAATGAAAAACTATTTGGTGATCATGCTCGCAATGACCTGCGATGGTGTTGTATCAGCTCATGCTTCCCAAGATAGACAAAGTACACTTTAGCAACCGGTTGCCGATACCGAGCGCGCATTTGCTAAATCGATGGCCGACAGAAACCAGAAGGAATTTTCCACATTCGTTTCTGACGAGGCAATGTTCTTTTCGGGGCCGACACCACTCCATGGTAAGCAACAAGTCGCAGATTGGTGGGTACGGTTTTTTCAAAAACGGAGGCTCTGTTTTCCTGGGAACCATAGCAGATTGAGGTTCTGGAATCCGGTCAGCTGGCTTTATTCACGGGATCGGTGAAAGACGTGCAAAGGCAGTTAATTGGCAGTTTTACGTCGATCTGGCGGCAGGAGCAACCTGGTGTTTGGCGCATCATTTTTGATAAGGGAAATGATGTTTGCCATTACGTAGTAGAGAAAAAGTGAAATCAAAAACGATGCATCTGCCTAAAATCAGCGGCACGACGACGCGACATTTCAATATTTTTACCGTCCTTCAAAATCAGGTTTAAACCACCAGCATTATTATTCGTCATACTCGTCACAAAATCGAGATTTACAATATATTGACGGCTACTTCGGATAAATTTTTTTGTATCTAATTTTTGTTCTAACTGATTAAGAGACCGCAGCATCAAAGGACGCTGATTGTCGAAGTACACGCGAGTGTAATTACCTTCGGATTCGAATAAGGCCACAGTCGCCAGATCTACAAGCCAGCATCGTTCCCCATCTTTGATAAACAATTTTTTATCGTTCTCCATGCTCGTAGTTGATGTTGTAGTCACGGATGCTGCTGCTTGTACTCTCTCCAGAGCCATGGATAATCGCTCAGATTCTATTGGTTTTAACAAATAGTCGAGAGCATTGACTTCAAACGCACGTAGCGCATATATGTCAAATGCGGTTGTGAAAATGATGCTTGGAACGCGGTCAAGTTGGCTCAACAGGTCAAAGCCGCTACCACCGGGCATTTGTACATCCAAAAATACAAGATCCGGCGTCAGATCAATAATCGCCCGTTCAGCCTCGATGATATTGCTGGCCTCCCCGATCAACGTAATATGAGGGTGAGCGTTTAAAAGGCGTTTTAGCTCTGCACGCGCCAGTCGCTCATCGTCAACAATCATTGCTTTCATCTGCTATTTGACCTTTTATGTCGAGGTAACGTGACTGTGGCATAGACCCAGTTTTTCTGATCTTCCTGCTTTTCGCTCAGGACGACGCTAGCCTGTTCACCAAATAAAAGCTGCAAACGTTGCGCTGTATTTTGCAAACCCACTTTGGTCGATTTAAAAGCCTTGACCGCAACTGACGGTTGATTCACCAGGCTACCTTGGTTGGCGACATTGATCAACACGATGTCCTGATTAGTCGGATGCGTCTGTACTGTCAGTGAAATGGGACACGGTACGGTACTTGTTTCGACACCGTACTTGATTGCGTTTTCAATTAAGGTTTGTAGCAGCATCACGGGAACGGCGATATTATAAAGATTTGCTGGAATTTCTTCGCGATAGACAAGGCGTCCCTCGAAACGAATTTTTTCAATAGCTAGGTAGTTGTGTACAGCCTCCAGTTCGTGAAGCAGTGCAACAGTTTCTCTTTGCCCAGCACCCAGACTGTAGCGCATCATGCCTGCGAGTTTGTCCAGCATTTGTGCTGCGGCATTCTGGTCTTCATAGATAAGCCCTCGTAAACTGTTCAGGCTGTTGAAGAAAAAATGTGGATTGATCTGCGCTTGCAAGGCGCGTAATTCGGCTTCTTTGACAGTGACTTCCAGGCGTAATTTTTCCAATTCAAAATGGCGTGCGCGACGACCTGATTGCGCCGCTACATATAGCGCGGTCCAGATTAAAAAGACCGTGATCCATACTGGCAAATAATTGGGTACTTGTCGCCAGTCCCGGCTAGTACCTATCGGATTCAACACCATGAATCCTGAAAATACCAGCAAGACTTCAATACTGCCAAGGATTGCAACTCCGGATGCTAGGTGGAGTAAAGGTAATTTACTTCGTTGTCCCAGTTGCAAATGATTTTTTAGGTACCGTCGCCAGGTATGTGACAAGGCTAATCCGGTCAGCGAGCCAAACAACCAGATGGCCATTAGACTAGATGAGTCTTTGTTGCCACTCTGCCTAGTAAAGTTCCAGTTAATCAGAAAGAGCAATCCCCAACCACTGAGCTGGCATAGCCAATATAGCAAAGCCGTCTTTTTTGAACTTGAACGAGAAATGCCGGAAACAGATTCCAGCAAAGAAAACGAGGTAAACATTATTTTAAGAAAGTATCCATCTGTTCAAACAACCATTTGGGATCATCAATCATGATGAAATGACGGGCATGATCGGCAAGCACAATGTTTACGTCGGGCAGTTTGGCAAACTGAGTTTTAAATACTGTTTCTATCACATTGCGTGATACATAGTCTTTATAGGCGATCCAAGTACCCATGACCAAGGTCGGCGTCGTGATATTGCTGATGTCCTGACGTAGATCCTGTGCGAGCAATTCATACATGGCATTTGCAACGGCGTTTGAGTCGGATTGGTCACCCCAGATCGCGATACGTTCAATGTCCTCAGGCTTGCTAACCATGGTAGCAATGGTGACGCGACGATTCGCGTTTTGTTTCGTCTTATCACCTTGCAGCATACGATCCCGCATCGTACGCGCCATTTCTTCTAACTGCGCCACAGTGATGCTTGGCATTTGCTGCGCACCCATTGCCGGTAACGAGTCGACGATTACGATTTTGCCGACTTTGTCCGGGTAATCGCTGGCGAGTTTTAATGCGAGAAAACCGCCAAGACTATGACCGACGACTACCGGATGATCGAGTTTGTTATCACCGATATAGCGTGCGAGTTCGTCCTCGACCTGTTTCAGGAACGGGCCGCTGATCGCTGGTGTGCCGGCAAAACCAGCCAGTGTAAGAACGATGCAGCGGTAGCGGCTAGCGTAATGAGCAACTGTGTCATTCCATACATCTCCCGAAGAGGCGAGCCCCGGAATAAGGATCATCGGTTTGCCCTGACCGGTAATTTTTACCTGGAAGGCTTTAGTGCTTGCGCTGCTCTCTGCAATATTTGCGGCAGATGCATAACCGGCTGTGATTAGCGTGGTGAGTGTAATCGCTAATACGCCAGCAAGTGTAGCAAGTGTCGTCGTGAACTTCTTAGCAGTCGTCGTCAAAGTGGTTTTCATGGGTGTTTCCTCCTGTGACGTCATCCTACTTTTTGAGCACCGAGTTTTCCAGTGCTTTGGGATGAGTGGTCAGCTTCGAGGGTGAGCGGCGCGTTGGGTCAGTAAGCTGAGCCAGCGATCACTGCCGTCGGCATCGCTGATCACGGTGGCGTAGGCAGTTACCGTGCGTGCTGCGCGTTCTAGCAATTGAATATCCGCTTCATGCTGGCGGGCGACGTGGGGATCTTCGAGAAACAGGATGCGGCGTATTTGCTTGTCCAGTACCAGCTCGGCAATCTGTGCATCACCACCCAGAGGGCCGGAGAGGAAAGGCTGGACCCAGTGCTTGCCGGCTTCCTGCCCTTTGATTTTTTGTGCGAGCTGATTCAATAATCCACCCGTAGTACCAGTGGCATAACGATGGGCAAATTGATCGAGTAGCGCAAAGTGTTTTTCGGCGAGCGCCAGCATGCGGTTTTTCATGGCGTCGTGGGCGATCAGCGCAATACCTTCGCTGGCAAATGCGAAGCTGGAATCCAGGCTGGAATCTAAGCTTGTATCGACCGGTGCCTGCAGCGCATAGGCTTCAAGGTCCAGCCATTCACGCGCGGCTGCCAGCGTTGATAAAAAGGGTTTGCCATGAATGACGCATTGGCGCTTGAGAGCCAGCGCTTCCGGGAAAATCGAGGAAGGATCGACCGGATCGATCAGATAAATTACCGCATCGACGGTACGTGCCGGGTCATTGTCGACGACGCGTGAGACCAGCTTCATCAAACCGCCTTCCCGGCCATAAGGGAAGCGCTCATGGACAGGACAGCATTCGAGTAAGCCATGCGAAATAATCGCATCTAAAGTGCGGCCGACGATGATCATTTCCGGTTGCAGTATTTGCAATGCGGCTTTTGCACCGCGCAATAACTGCACTAAAGCGGAGTCGGGTGCATCTTGATGACCACGATTGGCGATCAGCCCGATGCGGAGTTTGCGTGTAGAACGTGTGAGATCTTGAGTCATAAGGCAACGCTGAAGAAGCGGGAGAAAGAGAGTGAACTGAACAGATCAATTAATCGTCAGTGGCCTGAGCATGAAAGCGCTCACGCCAGCCAAGTATGTGTTCGGCGGGCATGGGTTTGGCGAAAAAATAACCTTGCACCTGATCGCAGCCCAGAGCGTCTAGCTCTGCCAGAGTCTCAGCCGTTTCTACTCCTTCAGCAACGACCGGTAAGCCGAAGTTATGCCCTAGATCGATAATGCTCTGCACGATCTGTTTGTCCTGCACCGAGCCCGCCATTCCATGCACGAACATACGGTCAATCTTCAGCTCATCAATCGGGAAGCGACGCAGATAGGCGAGTGACGAATATCCTGTACCGAAATCATCAATCGATAAATGGAAACCGAGTTTTTTTAATTCAAACAGCAGGTCGGTACTATGTTCTATGTCGTGGATAAACGCACTTTCGGTAATTTCCAAACCAATTGCCGATGCCGGCACGTCCCAGATGTTCAACACGCGCTGCAGGATTTTGGGGAGCTGTTCCAGCTCCAGCAGACGGGTCGATAAATTGACCCAGACCAGTACCTCAAGCCCTGCGGCCTTCCAGGTGCAGTAGTCGCGCATGACATTGTTCAGCACTCTGAGTGTCAGCGATTCAATCATGCCAGTGCGTTCTGCGACATCGATCAAAATATTTGTCGGCACCGTTTGTGGATGATCGCCAGGCCAGCGTACCAGTGCTTCGACAGAAATCATGCGACGTGAGACCAGATCGACTTTCGGCTGATACACCACCATCAAGCTATTGGCATCTAAGACTTCACCCAGCATTTTCGGCAGATCGGCAGCGATGACCTGATTACTTTCTTCCGTCGCTGCCATCAGGAATTTGAGATTCGCAGCATGCGCATGTTTTTGCGCTGTGTCTGCGGCACGTAATAAGGCAAATGCAGAATGCGTATGCATAGGTGCACAGGCAATGCCGATGCTTGGGGTTAAAAAAACGGTGTGTTCATTGACCTTGATCGGCACATTCAATTCGCTGAGTAATCTGTGAACAGCCAGTACAGACAAGGCTTCGGACGACAGTTGCGGCAGAATGAACCAGCATTCGTTTTCATTGACAAAGACAAACTTATCTTTGCTGCGTAAGACCGGATGGACGCGCAGTAAAAACTGCTGCTTCACTTCCTCCGCATATTCATCAAGCAGAAGTGCAGCAATCCGGTCGGAGCGTTGCAGCGACATGACCAGCACGGCCACTGACGAGGTTTCATGCGCGGCCGTCATTTCTTTTTGCAATTCTGAAAAAAACACGCTGACGGATGCGAGTTCAGTCAGGGATACGGCCGGCGTAGTTGCTGAGTTAGACATGCAGAGTGCCTGATGAGATCGGTTTAGCCTGATTGCGCTTAGGTGAAGTTGATCGGATTTGTTGGTCCTGAGGGTTTGTCAGAGGGATTAAGTCTGATAATAATCGCGGCAAGCCAGTCCATACGCACCGTCAGGCAAACCGCGCAATATCTTCATTCTCTCATTTTCTGAGACATTTTCCTGCAACATTAAGTCCATCAGACCAGGTTTTGCCAATAAACTTTTATCTGCCGCAGTGAGCAAGAGTATTTTCGGTTCTAGCCTGCGTATTTTATTGTGTTGAATAACAATACCTACTTCGCCGGTGGATAGTTCTATCATGCTACCTACAGGAAAAATTCCTATAGCCTGAACAAACTCTTCGACCAGCGGTGCATGTAATTGTGTACCCGCCAGTTTGAACAATTCTTTCATCGCATCAAATGCGGAGCGTGTGATGTCATAAGGACGTGCCGAGGTCATCGCTGCAAAACTGTCGGCAATCGCCGCCATACGGCCAAAAATACTGATCGCATTACCTGTCAGACCATTCGGATAACCGCTACCGTCCAGGCGCTCGTGATGTTCGCTAATACCGAGCATGACGTTTTTTGCCAGTGGCTCTTTGCTCTCTAGAATATCGATACTTGCACTGACATGGGTTTGCATCAGTGAGTTTTCATCTTCGGAGAGTTTTTCCGGTTTTTCGAGTAGAGCATCAGGTAATTCGAGTTTGCCAATATCGAGTAGCAAACCAATGAAGCCAAGCTCGGTTAATTGCTGACGCGAAAAGCCGAGATGACGACCCAAGGCCATCATATAAATCGCGACTTTCAGGCTATGCGCATAGGCGTTCGCATTTTCGGATTGCATACGCACCAGCCACATTAACGCAGATGGATTTGAGATGACACTTTCGGTTAATAACTGGACTGCAGGCTGCACCTCTTCAAGGACAATACTGCGGTCATTGTTGATATCCCTTGAGAGCTTTTTCAACATCGCATCGGCTTGCGTGATGCCGCTGCGCGCATACTTTAGTTCTTCCTCAATCGGCATACTGTCTTGGTACTTGACCAGAGGAATCGAACTCGGCAAATAATCGTGCTTGCGTTTGCGGGCGGGCAATTTACGGAAATTATTACCACGCTGAGTTACCTTGCCGTGACTACGTTGCTGGCGCCAGTTTTGCCAGCGTTCCATCCAGCTCAAAGGCGCGAAAATCGCATCGCGCGGATATAAGCTGGCGATTAGGGCGCTGAACTGCGGACTTGATCCTGGCGTTAGCTTACTCGCCCGGTCAGCCCGCATATTTTTGCCATGTTTGCTGCTGGACTTTGTATTGTTGTGACGTTCAGAACTGGCATATCGCAGGTAATAGGGTTTTGGCTGCTTAGGGCGCTGACTAGGGCTTTTAGCCGGTTTTTCGGTGCCGCTGAATAGATTGCTGACCCAGGCAATTAAGGCATTCGTCGCAGGCTCATTCGAACGTTTTTTCGAAACAGGCTCTGCAACGGACCGCTTGCGCACTGCAAGGGCTTCTTTTAGCGGTGCTTTCGGCGGCGCTGGCTTGATTGGTTCTGGTGCACCAGATACTTCATGCACCACATCCCAAGGCAGATGCAGCAAAGACGCAGGATCGCTGCGCCGTGGATCGATCACGACTTCGCGCACCAGTGATTGCAGGGTCTGCCAGTCCAGCGTTTCGGTGAGTAAAAAACCTTGCATCATGAATGGCGAATTCACCCAGGGCCGGTCGAGCTCCGAGATAAACATGCCCAAGCGCAAATCTTCAATGCTGACCCGCAACGACTGACATAATTTTCTTTGCTGTTGAATCACGAAGCCATATTAGTTAGTTGGTGAAATTCAGAAATTCTCTAGGCGAGCCTTGCCTGAAGCTGAGGCAATGATAGCTGTAGTTGCTTAAAAAGACTATCGTTGCCAAACGTCAACAAAAAGCGATGTACAAACATCGGATAAACAGTTGATTTTTGGGTGTTTTTAGTTTTTTTTGGGGGGGGGAATTTTTTCGTTATACCGGTTAATGCAGGGTTAAAAAAGGCGTATTTTTTCCCGATTGTCAGGATTTCCTAAAACAGGGGTTTTCAAAACAACTGTAAAAAATGCCATGATTTAGCGCATTTTTGCGATTTATCACAATATTTTGCATTCTTTTGGGGCGATTAGTAGGGTTAACCAAATTTTGTTGGTGCAACAAGCTATTTCGAGATTCGGTAAAAATTTTACCTATGGGGAGGTTAATTCAATCATGTTCAAAAAATCATGAATGTTGCTTTGAACTTAATTTCATTCTATTTATTTGGGCTTGATTCTGGTCTACAGCCGAGCTTGCCAGCTTCGGTATTGACGAAGATCACGCTATCATTACGCCCAAGCAACACACTAAGTTTGTTTGAATTATTTTAAAGACGTTACTTGCATTCGTTATTGCATTAGTCAGTTCTTCCCGAAAACCGGAATGTTGACCACTGTTTTGATCAGGTGGTATCCGCTTACTCTGCAATATGGTCGATGCTTATCGACTTCCCAATCGCGCAATCAGACAGACATGCGTTGAATGGTCTTCTGTCATTTTAGATAGTTCCTCTGCGTTTCGTGTCTTTGCTATTCCTTTTTAATTTACTTGCGGTCGGCCGCAGGCAATGGCGTCAGCTTTGGCTTGCTTCGTTGCTGATGTGTCGATGGCATCAACGTTCTGGAGAAAATATGAAATCTCGCTTTTCAATCGCAGGCCTAGCTACCGGCTCCATGATTGTCGGTATGAGCGCATTCGCGCCCGCTGCATTTGCCGCTGAAAATAACGAAGTCGCCGTGCCGATGGGCATCTGGGGTCTCGATTCCGCTATCCTGCCGCTGTCCGGCGTGTATGGCCAGATCGTTGCACCGAGCTATCGTTCTGATACCGTCAAAGATAGCAATGGCGATGATCTGGTATTCCGTAAATCGGTACCTGGCATTCCCGTTGTGCTGAACGGCTCTGTCAAAGCGAGTATCAAGGTTGATGCGATTATTCCAAAACTCGTCTATGTCAGCGAAGACGCCATCTTGGGCGGTCGTTACGGTGGCTACGTCGCCGTACCTTTACTGAACAAGAAGCGCGACATCACCATCAATATCAATACGCCGTTGCCAGTCGCTTTACAACAAAAAATCAGCACTGATGCATCCGCCGCCGCCAGCGGTAGCCGCAGTGGCGTGGGTGACGTTGAACTCGCAGGTTTCATCAGCTGGAAGTTTGAAAGCTTGTCTCTGGTCGCTGCGATGAACATCGATGTGCCTACTGGTTCTTTCGATAAAAACAGTCAGGTCAATCTGGGTTTGAATTCTTATTCTTTCCGTCCTCTGGTATCAGCGGCGTGGTCTACTGACTCTGGATTTGATCTGGCAGCATCGCTGGCTTATAACTACAGCACAGCGAACCGCGAAACGGATTACAAGTCGGGTCAGTACGTCCATCTCGAATATATCGGCAGCTATCAGTTCTCGAACAATGTCAAAGCAGGTCTGCAAGGATATTACCTGCAACAAGTGACGGACGATCAGGATCCTAACGGAACCAGCGCCCTAACGATCGTGAACGGCAATCGCGCCCGCGTTGCATCGCTTGGCCCTATCGTCAGCTATCAGACCGATGATTTGAAAACACAGGTGGAATTCAAATATCTGAAAGAATTTTCCGCACGCGCACGTCCAGCAGGCGGCTTCGCCCTGCTGACCTTGAGTCGTTTGTTTTAATTAGCCAGCGCCCGCTGCAACTGGGATCAGTTGCAGCGGGACAGTAAGGACACATCATGACCACTTCAAATTACCTCATGCAGACAATGCGTACTGCATGCATCGCCATATTTTTATCCCTGACAGCTTTGCCTGCAGCGCATGCCGCCAAGGATCCTGTACCAGCGACGCTGGAAGAGACACAACAGCTTGACGGACAAACCCTGTTATTGAATGGCAGCGGCCCGCATGTGATCAAGCGTGTAAAGATTTTTAATATCGGTATTTACACACCGAAGCTTAAAACGACAAGTCAGGAATTGTTAGCGTCAACCGGTCCTATCCGTATCAAGCTGGTGATGTTGAAAGAAGTTGAAAGTGAATTAATGAGCCGTCGCTTTTTGGCTGACATCCGCTCCAGTACCACCAAGGAGGAGCGCAACCAGCTGGTGAATCAGTTGCTGGCGCTGGGTGAGGGTTTTGCAACAATCGGCGACTGGAAAGTCGGCGACGTCATGACGATAGACTGGACCCGCGGCAAGGGTACGGTTTTTCGTTCCAACAATAAGCAAATCGGTGAAGTCCTGAAAGACGATCTGACCATGCAAGCGATTTTGAAAATCTGGTTAGGTGAAAACGTCGCAGATAATAAACTCAAGCGTTTATTGTTAGGCGATAAGGAATAAAAGAAAAGTCAATGCGAACCCACAGACTGGGTGCGGCTTCCAAAGGTTTTTCGTGCCAGCAGGCGCACTCCGCCTGCGGATTCGTTTTGAGGATTGCAGAAGTCACTCTGCTATCAACCTTCGATGGAATTGCTTACGCCGGTCTTTCGCTGTGTTTCCGTGTCAAGAAAATCAGGGATGTGATGCTGTTTGATAAAACAGTGTCGCATCCCTGATTTGTTTTTAGAGCGCAAAATTTCTATGCTAGATTATTCATCGAGTGCTGGCAACACCTGTACCTGCAAGGCGCTGGCCTGTCCTTTGGTGTGATAAATCTTGTGTGTTGCCTTAATAAAATCGCTGTCTTTGGCGTCAAAAATATTTGGTACATAAGTTTGCGGATTGCGGTCGATGAACGGGAACCAGCTCGATTGTATCTGCACCATAATCCGGTGACCACGCTGGAAGGTATGCAGCACATCGTTGATGCTGAAATTCACCTTCGTCACCTGATCAGGCACAAAAGGTTTAGGGCTAGAAAAACTCTCGCGGAAGCGCGCCCGGAAAGGCTCTCCCCTGACCAGTGTTTGTTGCGCACCGCGATTGATTTCCCCTTCGGTAGTGGTCATTTCAGCCGGATTCACATCGATGAGTTTCACGACGAAATCTGCATCAGTGCCCGTCGTGCTGACAAAAAGATCCGCAGTTAGCGGGCCAGCGAGGGTGACATCGCGTTCGAGTATCTCGGTTTGGTAGCTCACGACATCAGGACGACGTGAAGCAAAACGCTGATCTGCTGCCACATATTGACTACTCCATCGGGTCGAAATCTCCGTGGTATAAGGCACAGGTTTTTCCGGATCGCTGATGTATTCGTCAAATGCTGCATTGTCTGACTTGTCGTCTGGCGCGCTAAAATCGAGTTTGCCGTTTGCATGGAAATATAGCGATTTCGGTGCCACATTTTTTGGCGGCCAGGCATCAAAGCCACGCCAGCGATTGGCACCCGTCTCAAACATCCATGCCTCAGGCAGGTTCGGTTTATCGCCGCCTTTGAGATGATGTTTGAAGAACGCGAATTCGACAGGCTGATAACTCATTGCGGTCTTAAAACCGAAATTCGCGTCACCCACTTTATCTCCATCGCTACGGGTCCAGCCCCCGTGCGTCCAAGGACCGATCACCAGAGTATTGCTGATGCCGGGGTTCAGCTTCTCTATGGCTTTGTAGGTTTGCAACGGACCGTACAAATCTTCAGTGTCGTACCAGCCGCCAACAGTTAGCACAGCGGCTTTAATGTTTTTTAAATGCGGCAGCAGATTATGGCTTTGCCAGTAGCTGTCGTAATTCGGATGCTGTGCAATTTCATTCCAATACGGGATCGCGTTTTTAAAATACTTGGGATTGGCATTCGACAGAGCGCCGAGGTCGATAAAAAACTGGTAGCCGTCTGGCGTCCCGTAGTCAAACGGCTTGTCCTTGTCGGCATCGGTCGGCACCGGCCTTGGTTTGGCAAAGCCGCTAAAAAAACCGAAGGCCATCTGTAAATTAAAGGCGCCGTTGCGATGCATGTCATCACCACGGAACCAGTCGGCAATCGGCGCCTGCGGAGAGACAGCTTTTAATGCCGGATGCGAATCGATTGCACCAGCTGATGTATAAAATCCGGGATAAGAAATACCCCACTGGCCGATTTTTCCGTTGTTATTCGGGATATTTTTGATCAGCCAGTCGATGGTGTCGTAGGTGTCGGTGCTTTCGTCAAAATCAGTCTTTGATTTTTTCTCAACCTGAGGACGCATATTGACATACTCGCCTTCGGACATCGTGGTGCCACGCACATCCTGAAAGACGAAAATAAACCCTTCTTTCTCATAGTCCGCAGTAGATCCTAAAAAGCGTTTGTACTGTGAGCTGCCGTACGGGCCGACAGAATACGGCGTGCGCTGCATCAGCATCGGATAGCGTTTGCTGGCGCTGGCGTCATTCGGAATATACACGGCAGTGAATAGGTGCTTGCCGTCACGCATAGGGATACGGAATTCAAACTTGCTGTAATTTTTGCGTACATAGTCGCTCCGCAGTTTGATCTGTTCGCTGCGTTCATCAAGTGCCTGTTCACTACTCTGATCGCTTTTCCCTACGATAGTGCCAGCCTGGATCAGCGGCGAGGTAGCGCTTATGACGACGCCCGCAATGATCCATGACAAGCGTGACGCTTTGTTCATGCACTTCTCCCTGTGGTGTTTGCTATGGTATTTATATTGGTTTAAGGCCTGTTGGTAACAAAATCGCCGCTCGATTTCGTTGCCAGCAGGCCTTAGGTCTTCTCGCTGCGCACAAGTTCCGCGCACCAAAAAATTTAGCGGATCTTGCTCAGAGTTTATCCGGGTCAAAATCCGGCAAGCCCGGCTCGATCTGGCTGACACTGTCCGGTCCCTTGGCTTGTGCTGCCAGCAGCGCTTGGCGGGCCCGATCCAGCATGGCTTCGGCGCTGTCGCCTTGCGCATTCGTAGTGAGGCCGGTACAAAAAGAAATCTGTACATGCTCGGCGATACCGGTCCAGTCAATTGCTCGATAGGTTTGCTTGAGGCGATTGATTGCTTTGATACTTTGATCGATCCAAGTCGTCGGCATGACGATCACGAACTCGTCGGCATTATTGCGACCGAAGGAGTCGAGGGTGCGCAACAGTAGCTGGGTTTCCTGCGTGAGCCGGCGCAGAATCTGCACCGCTACAGGGCGGCCATAGCGGTCCATCATTTCTTGAAAACCATCGATACGGATAATTGCTACCGAAAAGGTGTGTCCGGTACGGTGTGAGCGGTTTAGTTCAGCATTCAGACTGTCGATCAGTGCATTACGGTTTAGTGCACCGGTCAGCGGATCGTGTCTGGTCATGCGTTCCAGATGTGCCATCACCGTTTCTAGTAAAGGCAGCACGGCTTCTTTTTCACCGCCGTTTTTGAGCTGATGAATGGCTTGTGATAATTGCAGCTCGGCTTTCCGGTTTGGTGGGGTTTTGTCATTCGACATCGGGTTCTCCAGATACCTTCATTGTCAGACGCCTAGTCGGATTTAAACATGGCATCAAGCGCGTGTCAGGCGATAATACGGCTACTCTACCATTTTGATGTTTGCTGTCAGCAATTTTCCATGCAATCCCAGTCGCTTTTTACTTTTTCTGTCTCACCCTGCCAGCAGGTGGTCTCCCGGTTTTTTCCGGGGATTGAGCTTTGGGTGAAGCGCGATGACTTGCTGCATTCTCAGGTGTCGGGCAATAAATTCCGCAAACTCAAATACCCCTTACAACAACTCGCAGGCCGTTCGCCGACGCTGGTCACCATGGGCGGTGCCTGGTCGAACCATCTGCATGCTACTGCGCATGCGGCGGCGCTGGCTGGCTGGCCGTCTATTGGCCTAGTGCGTGCAGCACCCGAAATGCAGACGGCGACGCTTGATGATTGCCGTGCCCTAGGAATGCAGATCATACCGGTGACCCGGGATACTTACCGTGTACTGCGTGAGCAAGCAGAGGCATGGCGTTCGCAGCTTGCGCCGCACATGGCGGCAGATATGCCAGGTGCAGCAGAGACTGCAGAGGCAGATTATGTGTGGTTGCCCGAAGGTGGCAGCACTGCCGATGCCCTGCACGGAGTGGCGGAGCTGGTTGATGAGGCGATTTTGCAAACCGGCTTTGTTCCGGATAGCATTGTGCTCGCGTGTGGAACCGGCGCGACATTGGCGGGCGTGCTAGCAGGTTTGCGCGGTCGTTCTCAGGTCGCCGGCATTGTCGCTTTAAAAAACGCAGCGTATTTGCACGAGGATATTGACGGTCTGCTTAGGCAGGCAGGATATCCGGCCTATGATAATTATGCCTTACTCACCGAGCATCATCACGGCGGCTACGGTAAAGCACCACCCGTATTGCGTGAGTTCTGCCAAGTATTTTCTACCGAGACGGGGATCGCAATAGAGCCAGTTTATACCGGTAAAGTCTTATACGCGCTGATGCATTTGTGCCAGAGCGGCCAGTGGCAAGGCGGGAAACGGGTGCTGATGGTCCATACCGGCGGTTTGCAAGGCGCCCGTGGCTTTGAGTGATGAACCGCGGGCTTGCTTTGCTATCCCATGTGGTGCACGAAGCGCATCTTTTGAATGCCAATCAGTCCTAGTGTGATATCACAACATCGTTCATTGGACGGCGCCAGCGCTCTTCAATCCTTGCGTCACCGTTGCGATATCCGAGTGCGATAACCAGCAGAATTACCGATCCGCGTGGTAATCCTAAAAGCTTGGCGACCTTCGTTGCAGAAAAGCCTTCCATCGGGCATGAGTCTATTTCTTTCGCTGCCGCCGCCAACATGACCGTTTGACTAGCAAAAACGGCATTGCGTGCGGCCCAATGGCGGCTGCCAATATGACCAATCGGAAGCAAGGACAAAGTTGGGCGAATCATTGCGGCGATAGAGAGAACCTGGGCCCAGATTGGCAAGCCTCCGATGCCGAGAATCTTCAGAAACTTGGCGATATGCCTGCGGTGGTAATCTTTTGATTTTTCTGCCAGCGTAGAGGACGAATCTATATGGGCGAGTTGTGTTGCAGCGGTTTTCCTAGCTATTGCAGGACTCGCGACGACGACAATCAATTCTGCGGCTGATGCAGCCGCTTTCTGACCGTTACAAGCCTCTGCAATAAGCTTTTTCAGGGCAGGCGTGCGAACCCAGTGCAACTCGTAAGGTTGCAGATTCCCACTGGAGGGGGCATATAACGCTTCACCCAGCAAAGCCTCAATGTCCTCCTCAGGAATCGGGGTAGAGTTAAATTCGCGAATTGCCCGGCGAAAGCGATTCGCGGCTTGGAAGTCCGCCCAATGCGGCAGTTGATTCTGGATGTTCATAAGTTGAATGTTCCTTTAGGGATTGATGATGCGTTAATACTTAGTGCAGTCGCGTCGCTAGGTGCTCCTTGAAACCGCTGTAGCCTTGGAATATCTGTCATAGACTAAGACCCACCTGTGCGAGATAGACCTCTAACTCTGGGATGTCACTGGTCGTGACAATGGCGCCAACATAAGCATCTGGGCGCACTAATACCCAATCGCCGGGAGTGAGAGTGTAGGCGTCGCGAAAGTGGTTTTCATCGTCGATGATGTCGCCGTGTGAACCGATGATATGGATATGCAGATCCGGACGTGACGGTACCGATTCGCGCTTGGCCTCGTAACCAAGCAATGTCCAGTGCGTTCCGCGGAACAAGTCGAACAGCCGTACCGGCTGACCGGACGCGCCTCGCACCGGCGCATCCGGCGCCCGGTCGCCTGCGAACAGACTGCCAACGTGTCCTGCTGGTTCGAGCGTGAGTGAGGTTTCGGGATAGCCGATGTCGAGTTGACGCACTTCGCGACCACGCTGCATTTCGCCACTTTTCGTCTCATTGAGCAGCTTTGTCGCCAGACCGAGCATCGCGGCGGCAACTGGCCGGCGTTCTTCTTCGTAGCTGTCGATTAGGCTCTCGGGCGCTCCATTGACGACTGCTGCCAGCTTCCAGCCCAGATTATAGGCATCCTGTACGCTGGTATTGAGACCCTGACCACCGGAGGGTGGGTGAATGTGAGCGGCATCTCCGGCGAGGAAGACGTGGCCTGTGCGGTAGCGATCAGCCAGCCGTGCATTCATGTTGTACGCTGATGACCAGGACACGGATTGGATATGAATATCATCCCTTCCAGTGCGCTCTGCCACGATGGCCGTTAGCCCAGTGGCGGAAAGATCGATATCGCCGTCGAGCGGGATCGGGCCTTGTATCTGGAACAGTCCGGTTCCCGCAAGCGGGCAGAACAAGATCTGCTTTGCCATATCACCATCGCCAAAGCGATGCCAGACATCGCGTGTCAGGCCAGTCAGCGTCACATCGGCCACGACCGCACGAACGCCGAGAGTCTTGCCCGGAAAGTCGATACCGAGCGCATGGCGCACGAAGCTGCGACCACCATCGGTACCAACCAGCCAGCGCACCCGAACCACCTCTTCACCGGATTTACCTGCAATCCGTGCTGTTACACCGTCTGTGTCCTGCTCAAAGCCAAGTAGTTCACAGCCAAACTCAGGGCGGTGACCGAGTTCCACCAGGCGCTCACGCATCACTGCCTCAGTCATGAATTGCGGCAGCATCAGAGGAAAATGATAAGGCTCGGCAGGTGTCGGAACCTCGTACTCCATGATATGCGAATCGATATAGCTGCCGTCGCTGCGATATCGACGTTCAAGCGGATAGGGCCCACCGACCGCACTTATCCGGTTGAGGAAGCCAAGATCTTCAAAAATTTCCTGAGTACGCGGCTGGATACCCTTACCACGCGAACCGTGAAACGGATGATCTATCTTGTCGATAAGACGGAAGGAAATGCCTCTTCGCGCCAAATCAATCGCCAGTGTCAATCCGGCCGCACCTGCACCACAAATCAGTACGTTGATTGCAAATTTTTCTTTCATCATCACCTCAATATGTGTAATATGCACATATTAATCGGGAGAAAAAATGGCGTCAAGAAAAAAGGTGCAAAATACACATATTAATACTCAGCTACGCGAACTTCATGGGGCCTTGCTTGAGATCGTCAGCGTGATGAATCGTCCTCAGCGAGACGAGGCTATGGTCCGGGAGGCGGGAATATCTCTGGATCGCGCCCTATTCCCGTTGCTTGTATTGGTGCAGCGACTGGGCCCCATCGGTGTGGTTGAGTTGGCTGATCGTGTCGGCCGCGACTACACCACGGTGAGCCGGCAAGTCGCGAAACTGGAAAGCCTTAGCTTGATCGACCGCCAGGAAAGTATGGCTGACCGTCGTGTACGCGTGGCCGTTGTCACGGCGAGCGGCAAAGCGATGACGGATCGTATTGATGAAGCGCGTGCCCGGATCGGACAGGCTATTTTCGCTAAGTGGGACGAGCAGGACGTAAAGGATTTAGTGCGGCTCATGGGGAAGTTTGCCAATGATATTAAGGGAGATTCCCCATTCACTGCTGGGGAGGCGGGATAGCAAGCGTACCTCGTATCAGTTCTGTATTCAGGAATTACTTTTGTAAGGCAATTATTATGAGCTAGTTAATATACTGGGTAGGTGTATAGACTAAAATAACCCTGATTGCGCAGGTTTTACTTAGAGATTAAAAAATACTCCCCTTATTGTTATTAAACTCAATCACTAATCACCCGTAAAACGAATTCTGAAATTCACCAATATTCACCCTCATTCATCATCGGCATCCATGCAAAAGAGTAAAAAAGTCCTGATCCTCGGTTTTGTCTGGGCCGAGCCGGCGTCATCGGCGGCGGGTAGCCGTACTCTGGAATTCATGACACTGTTTCGTGCGCAGGGCTGGCAGGTGGTGTTTGCGTCGGCGGCGGCCCTGTCGGAGCACCGTGCGGAGTTGTCGGCGCTGGGTGTGGAGGAGAAAAGTATCCAGCTCAATTGCGACAGCTTCGATGTGATGCTGGCAGAGTATCAGCCGGATATTGTCGTGTTTGACCGTTTCTTTACCGAAGAGCAGTTTGGCTGGCGGGTAGCGCGGACTTGTCCGCAGGCCTTGCGCGTATTGGATACCCAGGATTTGCACAGCCTGCGCCACGCCCGCCAGTTATTGCTGAAGCAGTCGCAGCAGTATTGCCATAATGAGATTACGCGTCAGAGTGTCCCGCCAGTGACTGCCAGTCTTGCTGAATTACGTCATGTGATGGTAAGTGAAGATCACAGCCAGCGCGAGATTGCCGCAATTTACCGGTGCGATCTCAGCTTGATGATTTCGGATGTGGAGCAGGCTTTTTTGCAAACCGAATTTGGCGTTCCCGCCTATCTGTTGCATCACTGTGCCCTGATGTTGATCTCTCCGGCTGATGACATGCCGCGCCCGGAGTTTGACGAGCGCGCGCATTTTCTGACGATCGGTAATTTCCGGCATGCGCCGAACTGGGATTCGGTCTTATGGTTAAAGCATGCGCTCTGGCCCAAATTGCGGCAGCGCCTGCCACAGGCGCAACTGCATGTTGCCGGTTCGTATCCGCCACCCAAGGCCAGCGCCTTGCACAATCCGGCACAGGGATTTCATGTAATTGGTTGGGTGCCTGATGCCCACGCTGCCATGCGGCAAGCGCGGGTTTGTCTTGCGCCTCTGCGTTTCGGTGCGGGGATCAAAGGCAAATTAGCTGATGCCATGGCATGTGGTACGCCGAGTGTGACGACCACGATCGGGTGTGAAGGCATGACGGGTAACAGTGCTGACCTGCGCTGGGGCGGAGCGATTGCCGATGATGCGGAATATTTTGTGCAGGCGGCGGTCGATTTGTATCAGGATCGCGCTGTATGGCAACAGGCACAGAAGCGCGGCGACCAGATTGTGCAGCAGCGCTTTGATCGTCCGCGCATTGCGGCTGAATTACTCATGGCGCTGGAAGATGCCGGGCTGCATTGCACAGAACGGCGACAAGCAAATTTTGTCGGATTGATGTTGCGGCACCATCAGCACAAGAGCACGCAGTATATGTCGCAATGGATTGCCGAAAAAAACCGGCTGGCAGCGACCGTAGCGACGCCGCCGGAATCCGTCTGAACCTTACGTTTTAATAGCGGTGCTCATCCACCAGATGCTTGGTAAAACTGTACTTAGTACCGCCCTGTAAAACATCCACCATCTTCTTGGGATTCGCGGCCGAAATAAAAATATCAGCGATACTGTCTTTGACGCGGAACTTAGTTGCCGGACTCAGGATATTGTTTGCTTTAATACACAAATGGCGAATGGTCTTGGCTTTTTCATTACAGATCAAAAAGTGACATTCCTTGCGAAAATTCGCTAGCGGAATATTTAGCCACCATCCCTCATCGCTGGCGTAGCGCACCACCTTGGAAAATTGCGTATTGCTGTCGTTGAGTAGATTTAATTGCAATGAATCGTTGGCAATCTGGATGGCTTCGGATTTATTCATAGAGTTTTTCATTTGATGCGAGTATGGCGATATAGCCAACATAGACGGTAGTCGTCAAGGATACAGTGCGTAATTGCAAAACTTGGCAAGATTTATCGCTTTGTAAAGAAATTTATAAAAAAATAGCGCAAAATAGCTCGCAAGTAAAATTTAGGCCTCATTAGAGACCCGAGTTTGCTCATTTCTGTTGCCAGCACCGGGCTCGTTACACTAACCAAGGAGAACAATCATCATGACTGCGTCCCTAACATCACAATCGTCACAGTTACGTCGTCTGTTACGTCAATCCACCGCGGCATTGCTGATGAGTGGTTTGTCCATCATGTCCGCCGTTGCTGCAGAGCGTACTTTTTTTGAGGCGCCAGCTGACAATGCAGAAGTGACTTCTCCCTTCAAAGTGAAATTTGGTCTGGAGGGTATGAAGATCGCACCGCTTGGGGATATGACGGATAAGACCGGTCATCATCATCTCATCATCGACGGTGTCACAGTGACACCTGGGACACCTTTGCCTTTCGACGAAAAGCATATGCATTTTGGCAAAGGGCAGACCGAGGTGGAGTTATCCCTGCCGCCAGGAAAGCACACGCTCACTCTACAATTCGGCAATGGCGCGCATCAGTCTTATGGTCCTGGCATGAGCAAAACGATTACCATCACAGTATTACCAGCGGCCAAATAAGCTTACGGGCACCTTCTGTTTTTTCTCAAGAAGGATTTCTGAGAGAGATGCCTTTTGCGAATGTTTACCCGAACACGCGAGTTAGAGTGTTTGCGCGTTCGGCTTAGGCGCTCTTTTTTTGAGGGGTTTTGAATGACCGAAGCATCCCAATCTAGCACGTCTTTTTCTTTACGCACTGTCCTGATTGTTCCATATGTGGCGATCGTGCTGGGTTTGGCGATCGTGATCGGCCTGCTCTCTTATCGCGCCGGCAGCAAGGCTGTGCTGACGGTATCCGAGCATTTGTTGCTAGAGACTGTGGGACGTATCGGGCAGGCGATTGATCGTCATGTCGTCGGCTCTGGCGCGACGCTGGAGGCAGCGTTCCCAAACGGAATGGTCGCACCGGAATCGATTGAGTATGACATGCATAATTTGCGCATGCGCTTCTGGATAGCGACCTCATTGCATATTGATCCGAACAATTATGTCTACTATGGTAACAAGGCCGGTCAGGCAATCGGCTTGTTTCGTCATTCGATGCAAGACGGTGAATTACGTGTCAAGGTCAAGCCGGAAGAAATGCGTACCAAATACAGGTTTAGCGGCATCGATGGCGAACTGAAATTTGAATCCCGTGAGACCAAATTATTCGACCCGCGTGAACGCCCCTGGTATAAGGCCGCCAAAGCCAATCTGAAAGACACTTGGACTTCGGTCTATATCGATTTCGGCACCCAGGATCTGGTCGCCACCCGCGCCCGCCGCGTGCTGGATAGCCGTGGCGAAACCGCAGGCGTCGTCGCAACCGACATGTCCTTGCGCTCGCTGAATGATTTTGTGCGTAAGCTGAAAGTCTCGCCAAATGGCTTGGCTTTTATCATCGAACCGAACGGCAATCTGATTGCTTCGTCGGTTACCCAGAATGTAAAGCCTTTGCCCGACGGGATCTATGTCCGCATCAGCGCCGCCGATAGTGGAAATGCCCTGCAATCAGCGATTTATACTGAAGTACAACATGCGCTGAGCACGGCAGAAGGACCTTCCGGCGCCAAGACGCTTAGTTTCTATACCGAGGACGGACAAAAAATCCACGTGGCATTTGACCGCATTGTAGACAGCGCCGGACTCGAATGGGTTAACGTCGTCGCGATGCCGCGCAAGGATTTTATGGGTGGCGTGATCGAGAACGTGATGATGAACGTGCTGATCAGTGTGATTGCCGCACTGATCGCAGTTGCCGTTGGTTTCAGGATTCTAAATTGGGTCGCCAACGATCTGAAGCGCCTGTCAGTCGCTGCCGGGATGGTGGGTGATGGTCAGCTTGATGCGCCAGTTGGCATCCACCGGCGTGACGAAATTGGCGAACTTGCCAAGAGTTTTGAACATATGCAGCATCGGCTGCAAACAGACAGACTGACTGGGTTGTCTAATCGTGAGAATTTTGTGCGTCGTCTGGAAAATAAGATTGCAAACGCCAGGAACGACAAACGCGCCGAACCTTTTGCGATTTTGTTTATTGATTTGAATGGCTTTAAACAGATAAACGATCAGTATGGCCACGATATTGGCGACCGTGCGCTAATTGAGATCAGTGAACGCTTGAAAGCCAATATCCGTGCAGGTGACCTGGTTGCCAGATACGCCGGCGATGAGTTTGTAGTGATGCTTAACGGCGTTGCTGATCGCGTCGCCCTGGAACCGATCCGTCAACATATTCAAGAAGCATTGCATGCCCCATGGTTGGGTGAGGCAACTATGCATGGAAAGACGGCTCAGCTATTGGGCGGTGCTATCGGTGACGCGTATTTTCCTACAGATGGTGATGACGCCATCACTCTATTGAAAGCCGCAGATCGAAACATGTATCTCAATAAATTCGGTGGACGCAAGTCGGAAAGCAACTAATATTTGGTCCTGTTGCACCGGAGCGTGTTTCCAGCCATGCGGATAACATAACATATCAGATCAATGTAAGCCATATAATCAACATTTGGCATACTTAACGAAGCAACTATATCTACGTAGTATTGCAATCACGGTGGTCACATTGATTACCAGGATTTTTTTTGCCTATTTCAAATTTGATGACCATGGATTTACTTGTTACGAACGAAGATATTGCCCAGTTTGAGGACGAACTTCCTCAATTGAAGGGCAGACTCCGCTTTAACAAGCTGGTCGAACTCGCTTGGCACTTACGTCAGCGCGATACACATAGAGCGGTATCCTTAGCCAATGAAGCAGATGCTCTCAATGGAGATTTAGGCTCTGAATCAAGTGAACATCGCCCCGTCGGAGCGGATGTGAGTGCGACTGCGCGCATACTATTGGTCAGGGCAGAAGCCTGCTGGTTGTTCGTTAATTTTGATGCCGCCGAAGAATCTGCACAAAACGCATTAGACCTTTTTTTGACACTGGATAATCATGAGGGTCTGAGGGGCGCTAGTGATGCTAGATATCTCTTGGCAGCGGTAGCGCACAATCGTGGCCAAAATTTGCGTTTAACCGAGCAATTGGAACTGGCAATCGCGGACGCACTTGCTTGTCATGACGTCAATCGAGAAGCCATGGCAAGGGCATTTCTCGCAACGCAGCTTTTATTGCGTGATTTGCCTAAAACAATTGAGCGGTGGAACGACCAGTATAAATGTGATCTTAATGATGATCACCCCATTGTGGTCGCTTGTGCGCATGAGTATTTTTTTTACGTAGATTCTCTTTCCAGTGATTTTGGGAATGCAATCTCTCATGCAATTCCCACCTACGAATTTTGTTTAAATTACGGGGAGATAAGAAGAGCCACAACAGTATTGAGTAATATTGGTGATGGCTTTAATAGCTTGAATGATCATCAAGCTGCCTTGGGCTGGCTAGAAACCGCACATGGTTTAGCAAAACCAAAAGGATGGCCCGCAAGCATTGGCGCTACGTTGGTTCAAATGGCTGAGACGATGCGGCGGCTTGGGCGTCTGGATGCTGCTAAAGAGTTATTAACGGACGCACTTAATGCGCTCGCTTCGATGTCTGATGCGCGGATTTATCTGATGGCCCTGCGTTATCAAGGAGATTTATCGCTTGATCTAGGTGATAACGAACAGGCCTTGGCTTCGTTTCGGCTTTTGCAGGAAAAGGCAGACGCGCGCGATCAGCTTGATGTCAGAATTGGCTCACGGCGTGGACAGGCTCGCGCCTTATCCTTGCTCGGGCAACCTGAAGAAGCGCTCAGTATCGCTGAACACGCGCTAATGCTGGCTAAATATAGCAAAGATAATTATCGCCGTATTGATGTCCTGCGCGTGTTGGCCGCGATTCACATGAGGGATAGTTTACCTCCGTCGATGGATATGACTGCGCCAAGTGCCCCGCTGCATTATTTGCAGCAGGCTCTGGACATTGCGGCCAATATTAGTGGTTACAACGTCACTGGCGATTTGCTTGATGAAGTCGCCGATGCGCAGGCCGCGATTGGACATTTTGAAGAGGCATTTAACCTCAGTCGGCTGGCGATCAGTTCACGCGAAAAAATTCATACGCAGGAGGCGACCAACCGTGCCACTGCGATGCAGATCAGTCATCAGACTGAGCGTATGCGTGCCGAAGGCGAACATTTACGTGAACTGGCGAACGCAGAAGCACAAAGGGCAGAAGTCTTACAGCAAACGAGTAGCATTCTGGAACGTCTTGGTCAGGTCGGTCAGGAGATTACCGGAAGTCTGGACGCGAATGCGGTATTCCAGGCACTCAACCGCCATGTCCACGGATTATTGCATGTTACGGCATTCGTAATTTATCTCATGGATGCTGACCAGCAAAGTATGACCTCTGCTTACGGGGTAGAAAATGGTACGCCGATTGCACCGGATACGGTGTATATGTCCAGTATGGTCTCGTACTCGGTGCGCTGCATTAAGCAACGAAGTGATATTTTGGTCGAAATATCTCCGGAAAATGAAATTCCTGAACTGATTCCCGGTACGGAACCTGTATTGAGCACCTTGTTTGCTCCACTGATGAGTGCCGATACGGTGCTCGGCGTGATGACCATTCAATCCTCACGCGAGCATGCGTATGGTGAAAGAGAGCGCATGATTTTTCGTACGCTGTGTGCTTACGGAGCGATTGCTCTCGCCAATGCCGATGCCTATCAGCGCCTGACACAGACGCAGGAGCATCTGGTCGCCCAGGAAAAACTCGCGGCCTTAGGCTCACTGGTTGCCGGTGTTGCGCATGAGCTGAATACGCCGATCGGTAACTGTCTGCTGGTCGCTTCTACCTTGCAGGATAGTACCAACACGCTGGTACAAAAACTCGCCCAGCAAAGCCTGCGTCGCTCGGATTTAAGTCAGTTTTGTGAAGAAGCCAAGCTCTCTGCCGATATCATGATGCGTGGCCTGAGCAGTGCCGCGACGCTGGTCAGCAGCTTTAAACAGGTTGCGGTTGACCGCACTTCAGAACATCGCCGTCCATTTGAATTGCATCAGGTGGTACACGACATTATTGCGACTTTGAATATACGGATTGCGCATGCCGGACATATGGTGATGCAGGACATTCCTATGGGCATCCGCATGGACAGTTATCCCGGCTCGCTGGGACAGGTGATTACCAATTTGATTGAGAATGCGATTCTTCATGCATTCGACTTACGCGGTCCCGGCAAACTCAGGATCAGCGCAACCCGTCCTGAACCTCATCGTGTGCTGATTCAGTTTGCGGATAACGGCGTCGGCATTCCTGGAGAAAATCTGAAACGCATCTTTGACCCGTTTTTTACAACCAAACTCGGGCAAGGCGGCAGCGGACTCGGTCTGAACATTTGCTACAACATTGTCACATCGATCCTGCACGGACAAATCACGGTCAAAAGTGTACTCGGTGAAGGCACCAGTTTTTATCTGGATTTGCCGCTGGAAGTATGACGCCGTCGTCGGCAGCGTCATCTTACTATTTTCCTGTACAACTACAATCAAACTGCCTTGGTTGCCTTACTCACGTGACCGCATAACCGTATGACTATATGACAGTACGATAGCTCGCACTGTCATTTGTGATTGATCACCGGCTTGCTGGAACTATTTCGCCTCAATACTTCCGTGTTTACTTAGCGCTTTTCCGGTGCGGTTTTGCTGCATCGGGTTTGCGGTCCGTCTTATACTTTGCGGCCGGTTTGCTACGTGGTTTTTCTGTTGCGAATGCCGGTTTTTTCGGCGCTGAGTTGGTGAACTCCGATGGTTTTTCAGCAGATTCGCTGATATCAAGCTGCTTGCCTGCGACCCAGACTGTTTTCAATTGTTTCAACAATTCTTTCGGCATACCTTGTGGCAGATCGAGCAAACTATAGTGATCAAAAATCTCGATACGGCCAATGTGTTTCGCTTCTAGACCAGCTTCGTTGGCAATTGCGCCGACAATATTGGACGGTGTCACGGCGTGGGTGCGACCGACCTCAATACGATAACTTTGGGTCGGTGCAATCGCTTTCGCAGGGCGGTCTTTTTTTGATTTGGCCGGACGCTCTGCGGCATCGCTATGTTTGTCAGCAAAGCCGTCGTCACGTGGATCCGTATTTACAGCGCGTTCTACCGTGCTATCTAGTTTGCTGGCACGTGGTTTGACGGCTCGTTCAGGTGCTACGGCTGGTGCACTTCTGGTTGCAGGCGATTTACCGGCGGCACCGTCTGCATGAATACGCAACTGCTGACCTGCAACACGTACAGACTGCAACTGATCCAGCGTGGACTGCGGCAAGTCCTGCGGCAAATCGAGGACGCTATAGTCGTCATAGATTTCGATACGACCGATATTTTTAGAATCCAGATTTGCCTCGTTCGCAATCGCCCCAACGATGTTGCCCGGCTTCACACCGTGGGCATAGCCGACCTCGATACGGAAGGTACGCATGCCTGGATCGGCTTCGCGGATGATGCGTTCTTTTGGCTCATAGCCGGGACGCGGAGCACGCTCGCTGCGTTCAAATCGGTCGCCCCTGTCATTACGGTCACCGCGTTCAGGGCGGTCGAATTTGGTCCGTGCTGCGCGTTCTTTGTCCCAGCTATCGTCGCTGGCTACTTTTTTATTTTTGTCGAGCAGCAGAGGTTCGTTACCGCGTGCCATTTTTGCTAAGGCAGCCGCGATTTCTATTGCCGGAATATTGTTTTCCTGTTCGTAGTCTTCGATGACTGACTGGAATAATTCGAGTTCGCCAAGAGCGATCGTGGCGGTAATCTGCTCTTTGAAGCGTGCAATCCTGACGTCATTGACTGCCTGAATCGTTGGTAATTCCAATGGCGAAATAGGCTGGCGTGTAGAGCGTTCAATCGCCTTAAGCAAATTCTTTTCACGCGGCGTGATAAATAAAATCGCCTCACCACTACGACCGGCGCGGCCAGTACGACCGATGCGGTGGGTATAGCTTTCCGGATCATGCGGCACATCGTAGTTGACCACATGACTGATACGCTCTACGTCCAGACCACGTGCAGCAACGTCGGTCGCTACCAGAATATCGATCTTGCCGTCTTTGAGTTGTTGTATCGTGCGTTCACGTTGCTGTTGCTGGACGTCGCCGTTGATTGCAGCGACAGAAAAGCCTCTTGCTTCGAGTTTGCTGGCGAGTTCTTCGGTACCGAGTTTGGTCCGCGAAAAAATAATCATCCCGTCGAAGGTTTCCGCTTCCAGAATCCGCGTCAGTGCATCAAGCTTATGCATGCCGCTGACCAGCCAATAGCGCTGCCGGATATTATCCGCAGTGCCGGTTTTGGCAGCGACGGTAATTTCAGCAGGCTTGTTCAGATAGGTCTGGGCAATGCGTTTGATCACGGATGGCATGGTTGCCGAGAACAGGGCAGTCTGGCGCGTTTCAGGTGTTTCTTGCAAAATCCGTTCGACGTCGTCGATGAAACCCATTCGCAGCATTTCGTCGGCTTCGTCCAGTACCAGTGTCTTGAGCTTGGATAAGTCGAGCGAACCTTTATCCAGATGGTCAATAACACGGCCTGGCGTACCTACCACGACGTGGACACCGCGACGCAATGCGGATAATTGCGGACCGTAGCTCTGACCGCCGTAGATAGGCAAGACATGAAAGCCGGGGATATGTGTCGCATAACGCTGAAAGGCTTCTGCAACCTGAATCGCGAGTTCGCGGGTCGGTGCCAATACCAGCGCTTGTGGCGAGGTTTGCTTGATATCGATACGCGACAAAATCGGCAAAGCAAAGGCCGCAGTTTTTCCGGTACCGGTCTGCGCTTGCCCTAGTACATCGCGATTCGCGAGCAAAGGCGGGATGGTCGCCGCCTGGATCGGTGACGGTGCCTCGTAGCCAACTTCCTTGAGGGCGCGCAACAGGGGCTCGCTCAGGTGTAAATCGGAAAATAAGGGGATGGGGGTATCAGACATGGCGTTCTCAGCATTTCACGTTAGGGCTCGTATCGCAAATGCGAAACAATATGGCGTCTAGTTTACTCTCTTGCGCTGCTAAAGGGCTGAGAATATGCCTGAGAAGATGGCTTTCTACGCGGAAAACACCCTTAAATCGGTCTGAAATAGCCTATTCAGCAGCAATAAGGCCTTTTTGCCAGTTCAGTTTGAACAATAAAAAAGCCCGGGAATTTGAGTCCCGGGCTGCTTTTTTCATTTGAATAAGTTCCGATAGCAATGAGCAAATTTAGCTAACAAATTGACGTCTCCTATCCACTAATCCGGATTAACTGCCCTCGGTAAACACATATTCGTGCTGACCATCACGCGTGATCAGGACACGCTTACCGTGACGTTCACCGACCACCATTTCAAAGCCAAGCCGGGTCGGTTCTGTCGTGATGAAGGAGATGCTGCCATCATCGTTTTTGCGGGAGGCAACGACGCTTTTCCACTCGCCAAAATCAAAGACGGTATCACGTCCTTTTTTACTCACGATGAGTTCGCCGAGTTCAGGGCTTTGGTAGCGTTTCGCCAGTTTGCTGGCAGCTTGTGTGGCAGCTGGCATCACGAGACGGTCGCGGAACTGAGTCATTCCAGCTTTGGTCGTTGCGACCGCTGCCTTGATATCTTCGACAGCTTCGGGTTTGCCATCAAAAACGATTTCCATAAAACGGCGCATGAACGGACGTAACAAGCGACCTCCCTCATCCGAGTTCGTCAGAAGAGCCACGCCAATGCCGCTGTCAGGCAATAAGTAAAAGTTACTCTTGAAGCCAAACATACTGCCGCCATGAAAAACCACCGGTACGCCCCAGGCGACTTCCGTCTCTAGTCCCATGCCGTAGGTCGCGTTTTCACCGACACTGACTTGCGGTTGACGGCGCGCCAGCACATTGTCAGCAGAAATATATTGTTTACCGTTCTCGACTTTCCCCGTGTCCGCTTCAAATTTGACGTAGCGGATAAAGTCATGCGCTGTGGTCCAGACGCCGCCAGCCGGACGATGCGGCATGATGGAATAATTCATCTCCATGCCAGCCAGTGTGGTCTTGCCATTGACGTCCATGCCGTGCGGACTGGCGTGATTGCCTTTGAGCGCTTTTGCCATGTCAAAGGTTGTGGATGACATGCCTAGCGGATCAAAAATCCGTTTTTGCATGGCCAGATCATAGGCCGCACCCAGCGACATCTCCGGATAAGCGAGATGGCCGCCGATGTAGCCAGCGGCTGATGCCATCAGATTATTGTATTGAAAAATATCGCCAAACCCGCTGGTCGGTTTATTCGTGGCAAGCAGTGCCAGTGAGCTTTCTGGCGTCGCATTTTTGTATTCAAATATCCATTCGAGATCTTGCCGAGGCAATCCGGTACAGGCGCAGATCAGATGTTTGAATAAGACTTTTTGTGTAGTCTCTGCATCTCCGAGTTTAAAACCGGGATACAACTGCGTAACGGGCTGATCCCATTTCAATTTACCTTCATCCGCCAGACTCGACAACATCAGGGTACTCATGCCCTTAGTATTCGATGCAGCCATAAACAAGGTATTGGCATCCACCGGTGCGGGCTTACCTAATTCGCGCACCCCGACGCCACCCTCATAGACCACTTTGCCGCCATCGAGTACGGCGAACGAGGCGCCTGGTACACCTAGCAGTTTCATGGAATCACTGAGAAAACTGCGTAACAAGGCAACTCGTGATGCATCCATATGATGTGGCGTGCGACCGGCAAACGACTCTCGGGTATAACCAGCAGGACGTACGCTCTGGACAATCAGCGAAATTGCTGCGCCGCGTTTTTCAAAAGTCTGCTCTGACCCGTCCAGCAGCACGACGCTCCATTGTTTGCCGCGACGATGCGCGATTGCCTCGATCACGATACGCTCATTAGGTGATGTTTCGTAGTCACTGACTTTGCGTTCTTCCCAGCCATCTTTGGCGGCCCGGTTGGTGACTAGGTTAACCGGATGTTTCTCGCCAGGTTTGTATTGCAGCCAAGCCGCCTTGACGGCGGCCGCAGCATTCTCCGCCTCCAGATCAATCAGCGCTACGTGGGTATCGGCTTCAGGTGCATCGAGTACCAGCATATTGCTGTCGCGCCGCACGCTCCAATCACGCGGTCCGGTGACTTGCGTACCAATTTGTGTGACCAGCCCCAGATCCTGTTCAAGCTTACCGATATGTACCTGACTGGGCGCGGCTTTGCCGCTGGCGCTTGCGACGACATCCGCCGCAAAGCTGAACTGAGCAGGGAGGGTGAGGGCAATGGAAGATGCCAGCAATAATCTGGATAAACACTTACGTTTCATCAAAGTCTCCTGATGTGTACTTGATTCAATTTAGGCGGATATTACTTCTTGGAACAAGTTAAGGTTTTATGGCTGATGCCTGGTCATTTTTTATTCTGACGAGCACAAAACACTTGAGGAAAATAATGGGGGAGTCAGTACTACGGTGGTAGTGGACATATACGTCTACCCAGATAAATGCAAAATGATAAATTACCAGAATGTTAAAATAAAAGCAATTAATTCGCCATGCCTGAAAATACTTCTTTGGTGGGGATTCTTAGCTGCATTGCTTAGTTATAGTAATCGGGGATATGCACAAGTGAATGAGCATGTCCTTCGTTTCATTCCTACTAAATGTTACCTAAATGTCGTCATCCAAACGATTTTGTCGCAGCGTTCAATGGTATTTAGCTGTACTTTGATATGCGTCATGCCTGCAGCATGAGCGAGATCAGTGAAAGCCTTGATCACCGCCGTACGATCTACAAAATACACTTACAAAAAGCGTACGGCATCGAACAGAGTGGATACACACTATTGATTATCCTTGATCAGACGCGAGTCATTTTTGATCAACGGCGTCATTATTCATTGAGGGAATTATTCTGATGAAACATCATACGAGCACGCTCACCGAGATCAGTCTGTCCTCGGATCTGCTGGCTAAAATGCACGCCTACTGGCAAGCCGCAAATTACTTGTCAGTTGGCCAGATTTATCTCTACGATAATCCCCTTCTGAAGCAGCCGCTAACTCTGGAACACATTAAGCCAAGATTGCTTGGTCACTGGGGAACAACACCGGGATTGAACTTTATTTATGTTCACCTGAATCGCCTGATCAAAGAGCGTGATCTGAATATCCTGTATGTAACCGGTCCCGGGCATGGAGGCCCTGGTCTGGTAGCAAATACCTACCTGGAGGGAACCTATAGCGAGGTCTATCCGGAAATTACGCAAAATGAAGAGGGGATGAAGCGCCTCTTCAAACAATTTTCTTTCCCGGGCGGCATACCCAGTCACGTCGCCCCTGAGACGCCTGGGTCAGTCCATGAGGGAGGAGAGCTGGGCTACTCTTTGTCCCATGCCTTCGGTGCCGTATTTGATAACCCTGATTTATTAGTGACTTGTGTGGTGGGTGATGGCGAAGCGGAGACAGGACCGCTGGCGACGAGCTGGCATTCGAATAAATTTCTAAATCCTGTCTGTGACGGCGCGGTACTTCCGATTCTGCATTTGAACGGTTATAAAATTGCCGGCCCCACAATTTTGGCGCGGATTCCACACGACGAGCTCGACGCCTTATTCCGTGGCTATGGCTATACGCCGTATTATGTTGAGGGAGATGATCCTGCCGACATGCATCAAAGGATGGCTGCGACCCTCGATCATATCGTCGACGAGATCAAGTCTATCCAGACCGACGCCCGCCAACATGGATTCAGGCAACGACCTTCCTGGCCTATGATTATTCTGCGTTCACCTAAAGGCTGGACAGGACCAAAATTTGTTGACGGCAAACCTGTAGAAGGTACATTTCGCTCGCATCAGGTGCCGATGGGTGACATGACCCATCCCGGACATGTAGGCATCTTAGAGGCATGGATGCAAAGTTACCGTCCTCAGGAACTATTTGACCAGCACGGCAAATTACGTGCTGATCTGGCTGCGCTGGCACCGAGCGGGTCGCGTCGTATGGGCGCCAATCCTCACGCAAATGGAGGCTTGTTATTGCAGGACTTGATTATGCCGGACTATCGTGATTATGCTGTGACGGTACCGCATCCGGGAGCGGTGAGTCTCGAATCAACCGGTGTACAGGCTCAGTTTATCCGTGACATCATCGCGCGAAACCCGCACAACTTTCGTGTATTCAGCCCTGACGAAACTTCATCGAACCGCTGGGGAGCCGTGTTTGAAGTGACGAATCGATGCTCAACGGCAGAGCATATTGCCATTGATGACCATATAGCACCTGATGGCAGGGTGATGGAAGTACTCAGTGAACATCAATGTGAAGGCTGGCTGGAAGGCTACCTGCTGACCGGACGCCATGGATTTTTTTCGTGTTACGAAGCATTCATCCATATTATCGATTCGATGTTTAACCAGCACGCTAAATGGCTCAAGGCAGCAAATCGCATTCCCTGGCGTGCGCCCGTCGCTTCTCTGAATTATCTTCTTTCTTCCCATGTCTGGCGTCAGGATCATAACGGTGCCAGTCACCAGGATCCCGGTTTTATTGACCATGTCATCAATAAAAAAGCCGAGGTGATTCGGGTGTATTTACCTCCGGATGCGAATACCTTGTTGTCAGTTACGGATCATTGCCTGCGTAG
Organism: Undibacterium sp. Xuan67W; assembly: GCF_049340165.1. Taxonomy (NCBI): domain Bacteria; kingdom Pseudomonadati; phylum Pseudomonadota; class Betaproteobacteria; order Burkholderiales; family Oxalobacteraceae; genus Undibacterium; species Undibacterium sp. Xuan67W. The sequence continues at coordinate 42,332 of NZ_JBMPPN010000004.1, read as the reverse complement.
CCGCAACTACGTGAACGTGATCGTCGCGGGCAAACAGCCTGAAGCGCAATGGCTCACAATGGATGCGGCGATTACTCACTGCAATGCGGGTATTGGCGTCTGGGATTGGGCGAGTAATGATGCCGGTGCAGAGCCAGATCTGGTGATGGCTTGTGCCGGTGATGTGCCAACCTTAGAGACTTTGGCCGCAGTGCAGTTACTGCGTGAACATCATCCAGAGTTAAAAATACGAGTAGTGAATGTCGTCGATCTGATGAAACTACAGCCGGAAAGTGAACATCCGCATGGATTAAGTGACGTCGAATTTGATGCCTTGTTTACGAAAGACAAGCCCATCATCTTTGCTTACCATGGCTACCCCACCCTGATACACAGACTGACCTATCGTCGCACCAATCATCAGAATCTGCATGTTCGCGGATTTAAGGAAGAGGGCACGACGACGACGCCGTTTGATATGGTGGTACTCAACGACTTAGACCGTTTTCATCTGATGGGTGCTGCGCTTGAGCGCATATCTCCAATGAACCGCGATTTGTCTGCGACGCATCGCTTTATTCAGGAAAAACTGGCGGAGCACGAAAGATATATCTGCGAACATGGGGAAGACATGCCTGAGATCCGGGACTGGACATGGACCTTGTAAATAGCAAGTAGCGCCAGAAATCAGGAACTTTTTAGTGCCTGATCGACTATCTGTTGCGCATCCTCCAGAATGCGTTCCAGATGTTCTTCACCGCGAAAACTCTCTGCATAAATTTTATAGAGATCTTCTGTTCCTGATGGCCTTGCCGCGAACCAGCCATGCTCGGTGATCACCTTGACACCGCCGATTGCGGCCTCATTGCCTGGTGCCCGAGCCAATATGCTGATGATAGGCTCACCTGCCAGTTGCGCTGATGTAATTTGCGAGGAAGTAATCCGGCTGATTTTGGCTTTCTCAGCACTAGTCGCGTTCACCTGAAGACGTGTTTCCACAGGGTCGCCATAGCGATGGCTCAGGTTGCGGTAATGAAACCCAGGATCATGCCCAGTTTGCGCAGTGATTTCCGCTGCTAGCAGTGCCGCTGTGATGCCATCCTTATCTGTGGTCCATACTGAACCATCGCGTCGAGCAAAACAGGCGCCGGCACTTTCTTCTCCCGCAAAATTGAGCGCTCCTTGCAGCAGTCCGGGTGTGAACCATTTGAATCCAGCCGGCATGTCCAGCACGGGCTGCCCTAACTCTACGGCGATACGGCTGATCATATCGCTGGAAACGATGGTTTTACCAATGCCGGCCGATTTTTCCCAATAGGGACGGTGTTGAAACAGATAGTCGATCATCGCACACAGATAGTGGTTCGGTGGCATCAGGCCTACTGAACGTGTGACGATCCCATGCCGGTCATGATAAGGGTCGCAGGCGACGGCGATATCGAAATCATTACGACGACTCGCCAGTACTTGCATGGCAAAGGGCGAGGATGGGTCCATGCGGATTTTACCGCCACTATCGACCGGAACAAAACGAAAACTTGCGTCTACGGTCTTGTTGACAACGGTAATATTGAGCTTGTAGCGCTCCGCAATTGCTGTCCAGTATTCGACTCCCGCGCCACCTAACGGGTCGACGCCAATATGCAGGTGGGCGCTACGGATACTCTCCATGTCAATGACGGTAATCAGGTCATTCACATAGGCTGACATAAAGTCAAAACAATGCGTTGTCGTTGCGCGCAAAGCGGTTTCAAACGGAACGCGCTGCACGCCACTTAGATTCGATTGCAGGTAGGCGTTCGCGCGTTGTTCTATCCATTGTGTCACCTCGGTATCTGCTGGCCCGCCGTTTGGTGTGTTGTACTTGATCCCCCCATATTCAGGCGGATTATGTGAAGGCGTTATGATGATGCCGTCCGCTAGTCCCCGTTCTTTGCCACGATTGTAGTTAAGAATTGCCAGCGACACCGCAGGTGTTGGGGTAAACGCTCCATTTCCTGCGACCATAACGTCGACGCCGTTTGCCGCAAGTACCTCCAAAACACTGGTGTACGCAGCTTGCGATAAAGCGTGTGTATCTATTCCGAGATAGAGGGGGCCATCAATCCAACGTCGTTGCCGATACTGGCATATCGCCTGAGTAATCGCCAGGACATGCGATTCGTTAAAACTTTTATCAAACGATGTACCGCGGTGCCCCGAGGTACCAAACTGAACGCTTTGTGCTGGGTTTAAGGGGTCAGGCGTCTCGCTGTAATAAGCCGCCATCAGACTGGCAATGTCCAGTAGCATTTCCGGCGGAGCCAGTTTGCCTGCGAGTGGGCTGATGGCTGTCATGGTGTGTTCGTTTGTGTTGTCTGAACTGTTGTCGATTCCGATGTCGCTTTTGAAGCCAGGTGCTTTGCTATTTGCGTTTTTGCAGCGTTAACAATATGGCTAGCTTCGAACCCGAAGAAATGGCTTACCACTGTACCGGGAGCAGATAGGCCGAAGCTATGCATACCAAGCATGCTGCCAAAAGAGCCCGTATAGCGCTCCCAGCCGAACATGGACGCTTGTTCGACCGAGACACGCGCCAAAACGTGTGGCGGCAAAATTTGATCACGGTATGCAGCATCCTGCGACTCAAATAATTCCCAGCTCGGCATACTGACTACACGGGCTTTGATCCCTTCCGCACATAATTGCTCATAAGCCGTAACGCACAGAGCGATTTCACTGCCTGTCGCGAGCAAAATCACGTCGGGTATATCTTCTGAGCCAGCGAGTATGTATGCGCCGCGTGCAATACCCGCGGCACTCGCATAGATCGTGCGATCAAGTACGGGGAGTGCCTGTCTACTTAGGATCAGGCAGACCGCCTTGTTTTTGGATTGCATGATGACACGCCAAGCTTCAGTGACTTCATTCGCGTCAGCGGGACGTAGTACCAGCATACCAGGCATGGCACGCAACGACGCCAGATGTTCCACTGGTTGGTGGGTTGGGCCGTCTTCACCCATGCTGATCGAGTCATGGGTAAAAATTGCAATCAGCGGTAATTCCATCATTGCGCTCAACCAGAGCGCTGCACGGCAATAGTCAGAGAATACCAAGAAACTAGCAACATATGGACGCGGCCCGGATAGACTCAAGCCGTTCCCGATCGCCACCATCGCATGTTCCCGTACACCGAAGTGAATATTGCGCCCCAGATAACTGGATGACGTTTCAGACGGTTCAATGGATTCGGAGGATGGTGCCTGAAACTCACCAGCGAACTCGAATTGCAACTCTGTCTTTGTGGATGGCGCTAAATCGGCCGCTCCACCCAGCAACCATGGTACGTGCTGGGCAATCTGATTTAATACTTTACCCGACGCGTCTCGGGTGGATAAACCCTTTGCATCCGCTGGGAAAACACTCAGATCATCATCCCACCCGTTTGGCAGGGATCGTTCCAGCATTTCGTGAATCTGAATTGCTAAGTCCGGATATTGTTGCTGATAGCTGTTGAACAGATTGATCCAAACCGTATGCGCTTGTTTGCCCCGCTTGCCGAATTGCGCAGCAAAGTGAGCAACCACGCCTCTGGGCACATCGAAATTTTTATCCGGATCGCATCCAAAAAATTGCTTCGCCAGGCGTAGCTCTTCCTCACCAAGTGGTTCACCATGCGCCTCTCGGGTATCCTGCTTATGCGGCGCGCCATAACCAATGTGACTATGCGTAATCATGAGTGTCGGCTTATGGTCAGTATCCAGGAACTCTTGATACGCGGCGCGTAACGACATCGTATCGTTGACGTCATCGACACAAATTACGTGCCAGCCATAAGCGATAAAACGCGCAGCCACATTTTCGGTAAAGCTCAACTCAGTTGAGCCTTCGATACTGATATGGTTACTGTCATAGATCCAGCACAGATGGGATAGCTGCAAATGCCCGGCCAAAGAGGCTGCTTCGCTGCTGACACCTTCCATCATGTCACCATCGCCACAGAGCGCATAAGTGTTGTGATCAAATAAGGGCAGTTCAGGACGGTTATAGGTCGCTGCCAGCCATCGTTCTGCCATCGCCATACCAACGCTGGTTGCAAGTCCCTGCCCTAACGGGCCAGTTGTTGTCTCCACACCGGTAGTCCAGCCATGCTCAGGATGGCCCGTACAATGACTACCGGCCTGACGAAAATTCATTAAATCATCCATAGTCACCGCCAGATGATCGCCTACGGGATAGGCATAGCCTTGCGCCTTGATTCCGCTAAGATAAATCAGACTGTACAACAAGGCACAGGCATGACCCGCAGACAACACAAACCTATCCCGGTTGGGCCAACTTGCGTCGACTGGATCAAACCGTAAAAATTCTTGCCACAAACAATATACGGTCGGTGCCGACCCCATTGGCGTACCCGGATGACCCGATTGGGCTTTTTGAACTGCATCCATCGATAAGGTTCTTAGCGTATTGATGCAAAGTTGATCGAGGTCAGGTGCATCTTGCATGGTAGTCCTTTTGGTAGTTTTGCTGAATAAGATCGAGCCGGATTACATGTGAGAGTGTTTTAAATCGATGAAATGTTGGAGAATAAGTGTGCGGTGTTTTTTTGCGTCAGTCATGTGACTGCCACGGAAGAAAAATCATGCCTGATCAGGTCGGCAATATGATCTATCGTGATATCGGGCATATCGTATTTCCCTAGGTTTGCGGGATCCAGAGCGTAATGTCCTTGCTTGGGAAAAACTGTTGTTACCCGTTCCTGCCAGCCCGCCTTCATAGCCGTTAATATGCGTAACTTGTCGTCGACCATCACGTAATGATCAGCGGGATATTGTGTGCTGATCGCCTCCAGCATCTGCTCTTTGTGGATATAGATCAGAACACGACCATCAACGGCTTGCCATAAACCTGAGTGCTTGATTTTATGCGGTTGAAAAATCACATCGCCGTCTGTCAGTATGACGGTGGTACCCCATTGTCCAAGATGTTCGATCAGCGCAAACGCACCCGGGTAGACTAAGTCCATCAATGGATAATCCAGTAAAAAATCTGCCATCTGATATAGGTGAGGATTTGTTTGATCTGTCAGTCGATATCGTTGCATTGCTCCCAAATAGTCGACATAGCCCAATTCTTCACGCAAGTCTTCCAGTATTGTGCGATAGCGATCTTGATTTTCTATGCCAAACTCTTGTGCGAGATGGCACATCAGGTCAGAGCGCAGGCGGTCATTATCGAGCAAGGTATTATCCACATCTAATAAGAAAACCAACTTAGGAGGAAGTGCCATGAGCGCCCTCGCTCGATGGATTTTTTGGCGCTTCCTGATGACCGCCAAACTGATGTCGCATAGCCGACAGTACGCGGTTCGCAAAGTCTGCCTCGCCACGTGAACTAAACCGTTCGTATAGTGCAGCACTTAGTACCGGAGTAGGAATTGCTTCCTCAATAGCGGCCATGACCGCCCAGCGCCCCTCGCCTGAATCTGACACGATACCGCCATAACTGGACAACGCCGGATCTGTGTGCAGTGCTTCAGCGGTCAGGTCGAGTAGCCAGGATCCGATGACACTACCTCGCCGCCAGACCTCAGCAATGTCGGGCAAATTGAAATCGTATTGGTAGAACTCAGGGTTACGTAGTGGTGTAACCTCAGCGCTTTTGGGATCACTCAAGGTATGGTTGATGATATCGTGACTCTCTCCAGGGTTTCTGCCGCCAATATTGGCATGTCGCAGAATATTAAAACCCTCGGCATATGCCGCCATCAAGCCGTATTCGATGCCGTTGTGAACCATTTTGACAAAGTGTCCGGCACCGTTGACACCGCAATGCAGATAACCCTGTTCAGCAGAATTGCCAGCCGCATCCCGCTGTGCCCGCTGTTGAGAAATTGACGCAGCCTGATCTCCAGGTGCCAGTGCAAGAAAAATGGGATCAAGTTGCTGCACGATACCAAGCTCACCACCGATCATCAGGCAATAACCTCGTTCCAGTCCAAATACGCCACCGCTGGTACCTACATCCACATAATGAATGCCTCGTGATTTCAGCGCAATGCTGCGGCGGATGTCGTCCCTGTAATAGGAGTTGCCGCCATCGATGATAATGTCGCCGATGTCGAGCAAGAGCATGAGTTCTGTTAATTCGTTTTCGACAATGCCTGACGGCAGCATGAGCCAGATAATTCTTGGCTGGGCTAATTGATCAATCAGAGCCGTCAGTGAGTGCGCTCCACTTGCACCCTGTTGCACGAGGTCATCTACTAGCTCTGCATGGATGTCATAGACCACGCAGGTATGGCGATGTTGCATCAGGCGTAAAGCCATGTTGCTCCCCATTCTCCCAAGGCCGATCATTCCGATTTGCATATAAGACTTTCTAATTTCAGATTTAATCAGATTCAGACCGAGACAGAGAAATGACGGGTCGTAGTTATCACCCGCCTGTCTTTGCCGGATTCAACACCTGTCGTAATTTATTCGTCCTTCCATGCTTTTGAATTCAAAAGCACTTCATGCGCTTTCGCGGCATCTTCGGTATTGCCATGAACAATCAAAACATACTTGTCCACCTTCAATGCCGTTTCATATTTTATGACCTGATCCTTATTTGCACCCACTTCCATGAGTGCTGCTCCAAGCGCAGAAATGCCGCCTACCACCACAGCACCTTCAAGCGCACCAACCAGTGCAGCGACGAAGGGACCCGCCATGGCAACCACGCCCAGTCCCGGTAAGAAGAACACCGCTGGTGCCATCAATAGTCCCCAGATACCACCCCAAAATGCCCCCGTTCCGCCCCAGGCCTTGACCCGGTCACCCATGGTATAAAACCCAAGGGGATGTTCTTCGCTGTGGTAGCCCTTGCCCACCAAGGACAGTTTTTTGACATCAAATCCCGAACGGGCGAGCTGTTCGATAGCCTCTTCGGCTTCGACATGGGTATTGAAAATATAAAGGGGTGCGTGATCGTTTGACATAACTATTCCTTTGCTGGGGGACAGGCGATGTGCCATTCACCATGTGCCACGTATGTTTCGGCGCATGGACGAACGGTGAAAAATTTAGAAAGAGATGGCGATGTTGTCGACGACCTTATTTACTCCCGGTGTTCCCCAAGCCGCATGTTTGGCTAGATCTCGCTCCGCCCAAGTGTGTACAGTGCCAGTGAGGGTGACTTCACTCCCATTGACGCCAACGGCAATTTGTCCTGCGTCGGCATGGGCGCGACGTCGCAGTGCGGCTTCGATATCGGACTTCACAGCGCGTAATGAAACTTTAGGTTTAACCACAATGTGATCGCTGACACCCGTGACGCCCATCAGATGCCGTACCCGGCCAGTCACCGCTTCACGCTGGTATTCCCAATCAACTTCTCCGCTGAGTGTGATGTAGCCACCTTCCACCATGACTTTGACGGATTCACTGGGGATGTAGGTCATCCAGTCGAGGGCGTTTTCCGCAGTACGGGCGATGTCGCTATCATTACGCTTGCTGTCGCCGGGTAACTTTACATCGATTTCTACCGCAAGAGCTTTGACCCCGTTGACACGCTGCGCTGCTCGTTCTGCATCCCACTTTTCTGCAAAGCTGCTGACATGGCCTGCCAGCGTTACTACGCCGTCATTGACCTCTACACCGATTTGCGCGGCATCAACGGAGGGTTCCCAGTCGAGCTCTGCGAGGATGTCTTGTTGCAATTGCGTATCCGATTTCATGATCAGCTTCCATGTAAGAATGAAGGAAAATTCATCCTGCGCTTGCGTCTCATGCTGGTCTGTGCGGTATGCCTCTTAGCTTTGTTGTGTAGGCTGCCATGATCAGTCGATGCGGCTTGACACAGATTAGGATTGAGAGTCAGATCATGAAGTTATTGAGGTTTGTTTGAGCAATATCAACAATAATGTCAACAACAAGCAGATGAGTAAAAACTCAGTAAATCGTTGAATAAAAAACGCAGAGGCAGACGTGCTGATAAGCCGGCGTTCAATACAGAATTTTTTCAACCAAGGAGACAAGATGAATCAAGTAAAAAAACAGGTTTTGCTAAGCGCGTTTGCCGCATTGGGTTTGTGTTTCGCTACTGCCGTCTCAGCGCAAAGCACTGGTCTGACCCGCACTTTGGTCACTAAGGCCGACATCTCTGTTCCCGGGCGAGAAGCGGTGATCGCCAGGGTTGAGGTTGCACCGGGTGGCGTTTCTGGTTGGCATACCCACCCCGGCGACGAGATCAGCTACGTCAATGAGGGCGAGACCGAACTGATGGTCGCCGGTCAGGCTACCCGCGTCGTCAAAGCGGGTGAAGGCTTTGTGATACCCGCCGGTGTCCCTCACAACGCCAGAAATGCTGGCACGGTAACAGCCAAGCTGACTGGTGTGTACGTCGTTGAAAAAGGTCAGCCGCTGGCAAGCCCTGCCGCCCCACCGGCGAAATAGGCATCGTCAACACGCCTTCCGTGTGGCAATAGACCAGCGGGAGGCGATCAGGCTGAACAACCGGGGATACCGCGACCTCCACGTTGTGGTTCAAACTGTAAAACAGGCAGGCCCAGCGCCCATTCATTCCGCGGCTCTTAGAGCATAGCGGCTGGAGAGGCGCATAAACAGTGTGTGTTGGCGGAGGTAGTTTTTAAAAAAACTGAGCGATCACCTTGATATGGCTTGACGTCTCCAACAAATTTCTCATAAGCAAGGAACAAAATCAGATAAGGCGCGTCTAACCGCGTTACGCCAAGATGCGAGCGAATAATCATCACAAATCGCACTGGCGGAAGATACGTTCTGAAGAAGTCAAAGCAAGAATCAAAATTCAGAATCCAACATAAAACACCAACATAAAAATTCAACAGCCTTATCCCACCATCTTATTTATCCTGTTTAAAGGAATTTTCCGATGCGATTGCTATGCGTAGTAATGGGTTCACTATTGATTGCCTCCACCTTGCCAGCTCATGTAGCCCACGCAGCTCAGGCTGCGGAGGAGCGTGCCGACCTCGATCTGGTCACAAAATTACGCGATGAAGAGATGAGCCGATCTAAGGTCATGGAGACGCTGGGCGTGCTGACCGATGAACTTGGGTCGCGCCTGACCGGATCGCCAGGGTTAAAAAAAGCAGGCGACTGGGCGAAGACCCGGCTGTCGGACTGGGGATTGCAGAATGTGCATACCGAGAGCTTTGCACCGTTTGGCCGCAGCTGGACTTTAGAACATGCAACTTTGCGTATGGTGGCACCGGATAAGCTCGATATCGTGGCGATTCCCAAAGCTTGGACGCCCGGTACCGAAGGCACGCATAAGGGCAAACTGGTATACGCCAAACTTGCGGCAGAAGAAGATCTGGTCAAATGGAAGGGTAAGCTGGCAGGCGCAATCGTCATGTTGGACGAGCCGCAGGCGAGCAAGCCGCATATCAAGGGCGATGCGACTCGTTATACAGATGAACAATTGGATGAATTGGTTAAAATTGATTTGAATGCGGAGCCGTCACGACGTGGCGACATCGCGATGATCGTCAAGCAGTTGGAATTTCGAAAAAAACTCATGCCTTTCCTGATGGAAGAAAAAGTGCTGGCGACCCTGAACTGGTCGCGTGGCGAGGACGGTACGATCTTTGTTCAGGGCGGCGGTTCGTACAAAAAGGATGAAGTCACCGGCCCTGCCAATCTGGTGGTGATGGCGGAGAGTTATAACCGGCTATATCGTCTGGTAGAGAAGAAAAAAGATGTCGAGCTGGAGGTTGATGTCAAGGTCAGTTTCACCGAGGAAGATCCGGCCGCAGCCATTAGCGTATTGGCTGAAATCCCTGGCACCGACAAGAAAGATGAAATTGTGATGCTAGGCGGGCATCTTGATTCATGGCATGGCGCAACCGGTGCAACAGACAATGCCGCCGGCGTTGCGGTGGCAATGGAGGCCGTACGGATGTTGAAGGCGATCGGTTTCAAGCCGCGCCGGACGATCCGTATCGCTTTATGGGGTGGTGAAGAACAAGGGCTGCTGGGGTCGCGAGCCTATGTCAGTCAGTGGATCGCGGCACGTCCTGAACCGACGGATCCCAAAGAGAAAGAGATGCCTTCTTTTTTACGCAAACCAACCGGACCATTGAACATTAAACCGATGCACGGAAAAATTTCAGCCTACTTCAATCTTGATAATGGCGGTGGCAAGATACGCGGTGTGTATGGCGAAAATAATGCTGCGGTCAAACCGATTTTTGATGCCTGGCTAGCGCCGTTTCATGACTTGGGTGCGACTACCACGACCTTGCGTAAAACGGGCAGCACGGATCACGTGAGTTTCGATACGGTGGGTGTGCCGGGTTTTCAGTTTATCCAAGATGAAATGGACTATATGACACGGACGCATCATACAAATATGGATGTCTACGATAAAGTCCAGAAGGGTGATCTGATGCAAGCATCTCTGATTATGGCAAGCTTCGTCGCGCATACAGCAAACCGCAATGACTTATTGCCACGCAAGCCTATGCCGCAAGATCCTCCTAAAGAGGTCGCGAAAGACACCGCTAAAGAATCAGGCAAAGAAGTCGTGAAAGAGGCCGCTAAATCATAGTCGGCGCAATCTTGAGTAAGTCGGTGCAGTGATTAGATAAAGCCGGTTTAGCAATGAAGTTTAGCAAGTAATCTTAGTAACTAAGGCGCAAGTCCTGTCAAAGCGTATTGCACGACAGGACTTGGTTCATTTTTGAAAGGACGAAATCGATGAGCGATTACCAGCCAGTCAATTGTGAATTCCATGACGTATTAGAATCTCTCGCGACCAGACGAAAACGCATCGTTGTCCAGTACCGAACAGATGACGGCAGCCTGCACAGCGCGGAATCGGTAATCACCGATGTTTTCGCGAAATCCGGTGCCGATTGGCTGTCGCTGGACGGCGTAACGACGGTACGACTTGATCATATTCACATTGTGGATGGTATTGCCAAGACTGACTTTGATTAAATACGTCATCTTAATCAACTATCTGCATCTGATGAATGTCATCCCATCAGATCTCAGCAAAGCGTTGCCTTAACCGTTCCTTATAGATCCATCATACATCCATGAAAAAACGCACTTTTCCTCTCCTTAACACTCTCGCTTTCAGTTGCTTGCTCGCCGCGTGTTTGCCTGCACATGCTGATACTGCCAATCCACTGGTCGAAGAGGCGCCATTGCGGGCGCATCTGGCCATGTTATCTTCTGATCTGTTTGAAGGTCGTGGCACAGGGCAGCGCGGTGGCGATCTGACGGTCGCATACCTTGAGACTCAGGCAAAAGCGCTGGGGCTGCAAGCCGCGAATGGCAAGGATTTTAAGCAGGCAGTCAAGATCGCCGGGGTCAAGGCACAGCCACTGCTGAGCACATTACATATCAACGTCAATGGCCGATCACTCAATCTGACATTTGGTGATGACTGGATCTGGAACGCGGGAGATGGCAAGGCGCAGCGGCAATTCGATCATCCACTGGTTTTTGTCGGTTATGGCATCACGGCACCGGAAGAACAATGGGACGATTACAAAGGGGTAGATGTCAAAGACAAAATCCTCGTGATGATGGTCAATGATCCGCAACCCACCGCCGAACAGCCGGAGCGCTTTGGTGGTAAGGCGCTGACTTATTACGGACGCTGGACTTACAAATATGAAGAAGCCAAGCGGCGCGGTGCTGCTGGTGTCTTACTGATACACACAGATGCCTCGGCAGGCTACGGCTGGTCCGTCGTAAAAAACGGAGGCGTGAGCGAACACTTTCAACTAGCATCGAGCGAAGGTGGCACCGGTCTGCAAGGCTGGATCACCGAGACATCGGCGCGTACCTTATTTGCGGTAACTGGCAAGGATCTGGACAGCCTGCGTGCAGCGGCTGAGCGTCCTGATTTCGTCCCTGTCGTTTTACCCGCTTTCGTCAGGGGAGAAGCAAAATCGACCGTACGCCAGTTAGTACAATTTAACGTGGCAGGCATCATCCCTGGCACTGACCCGGTGTTAAAAAATGAACTCGTAATTTACAGCGCACATTGGGATCATCTCGGCAAACAAGAGGGCAGCGGCGATGTGATTTATAACGGCGCGATTGATAATGGTTCTGGCACTGCGGCGTTATTGGCAATGGCAAAAGCGAGTGTCACAAAACCTGCCAGTCGTAGCCAGATGTTTTTGTGGGTCGCTGCCGAAGAGCAGGGCTTGCTGGGCAGTGCCGCATATGCAGCGAATCCCCTCTGGCCGTTGGCAAAAACTGCGGCGAACCTGAATCTCGATACATTGAATTTTGTAGGTCCCACCAGAGACATCGGCGCTCAGGGTAGCGAGCGCACGGAGCTGGTGGCAATCGCGACGAAAGTCGCCAAAGAGATGTCGCTACAGATCGCGCCGACCAGAATTGATACGGCTGGCGGTTATTTCCGCAGTGATCATTTTAATTTTGCCAAAGCGGGTGTCCCTGCTTTTTCGGTCGGGAGTGGTCGTGATTATTTACATGACCCGCAAGCGTCTGCCGAAAAAGCCCGTGCTTACAGCAAACGTTATCACCAGGTGAGTGATGAATATGATCCAACCTGGGACTTATCCGGTATGGTGCAGCAGGCGCAATTTACCTTAAATCTAGGACGAGAAATTGCCAACGCTGCGACGATGCCGCTCTGGAAAAAAGACGACCCGTTTGCTAAGTTCCGGCAATAGCGATAGCGAGTAATCCACGAGAACATATTTACATGAACGGAAAAATACGATGACATTCAGCAAAACTCAATTACGCCTCAAGCCACTGGCTCTCGCCTGCTTACACATGGTCCTGGCATTGCCTCTCTACACATCGATGACAGCGCAAGCGCATACAGATGATGCCAAGTCTATCGCGTTAAATAGTACAGCCAGTCCGAGTGCGACGATTGACGCCGGGATGGATAAATCGGTATTGCCGGGTGACGATTTCAACCGCTACGCGAACGGTAACTGGGAAAAAACAGCGACAATTCCCGTCGATAAAATGAGCGTTGGTGTGTTTGATACCTTGATCGAAGACACGGATATCACGGTTGCTAAATTGATCGAAGCAACCACCAAGGCTGCACCCGGCACTGCTGCACGCAAGATCGGTGACTTTTATCAGGCCTATCTAAATATCGAGCACATCAATCAGCTCGGTTTATCACCATTACAAAGTCAGCTTGATCATATTGCGGCTTTGACTGATAAGACAGCACTCGCAACGTATCTGGGACAACACCTGCGAGCCGATGTCGATCCGATCAATGCAACACATGTGCATACTGAGAATTTATTTGGTCTCTGGGTATCGCAGGGATTTCATGATCACACGACGTATACCGCTTACCTGTTGCAAGGCGGTCTGGGTCTGTCGGATCGTGAATACTATGTCTCTAAAAATCCCAAAATGGTGGAGTTACGAAGCAAGTATCTCGCTCATATTGCCTCTATCCTGAAACTCGCGAATACTCCCGATCCTGACAATGCGGCGAAGCGTATTTTTGCTCTGGAAACCAGAATCGCTCAAAGTCATGCAACACGTGAAGCAACCTCAGATGTGCTGAAGGCGGATAACACCTGGAGTCAGGCTGATTTTGTGAAGAAAGCACGCGGACTTGACTGGAGCGCCTATTTTTCTGCCGCCGGATTGCAAGCGCAATCATCTTTCATCGTCTGGCATCCGGGCGCACTGAAAGGCAGTGCAGCGCTGGTCGCTAGCACGCCGCTGGATACCTGGAAAGAGTATCTGCGTTTTCACGCTATTAATCAGCGGACTGGTGTGTTACCACAAGCATTTGCGGACCAGCAGTTTGCTCTGCGCAGTGCATTCACCGGAGCGAAAAAACCTTTGCCGCGCTGGCGTGATGCGGTTGATGCGACGAATTATGCATTAGGCGAAGATGTGGGCAAACTTTATGTTGAACAAAATTTTTCTGCCGAGGCAAAGCAACGGATTCGGTCCATGGTCACCAACTTACTGGATGCGTTTAGTGCGCGTGTAACCGCATTGACCTGGATGTCGCCAAAGACCAAAGCGGAGGCGCTGGAAAAAATTAAACATACCTACGTCGGCGTCGGATATCCGGATAAATGGCGTGACTACAGCGGCTTACAAGTCAGTGCAGCTGATGCCTTTGGCAACATGGAAAGAACCAGTGCGTTTTTTTATCAGGAGGCATTAGCAAAACTCGGCAAACCGGTTGATGTCACTGAGTGGTGCATGAACCCGCAATTGGTCAATGCAGTGAATATGCCGCTACAAAATGCCATCAACTTCCCTGCGGCATTTTTGCAGTCGCCGAACTTTGATTTACGAGCCAGTGATGCTGCGAATTATGGCGCCATCGGTGCAACAATCGGTCACGAAATTAGCCATAGTTTTGACAATTCCGGTGCGATGTTCGATTCAAAAGGGGAGCTGCGTAACTGGTGGAGCAAGTCTGATCTAGCGCACTTTAATCAATCCTCCAAGGCACTGGTAGCGCAATTCTCCGCATACAAACCTTTTCCTGACCTGGCGGTCAACGGGCAGCAAACCTTGGGTGAAAATATTGCTGATCTTGCCGGTCTGATGGCTGCTTTTGACGCCTATCGCAGTGCGATGAAACAAAAAGGACAAGTCGTTACTAAAGAAACAGACCAGGAATTTTTTCTGTCCTTCGCCAGGACCTACCGCGGCAAAATGCGTGATGAAACGCTACGCAGTATTATCGTCACTAACGAACATGCACCCGAACAATTCCGCTTGTTAACGGTCAGAAATCTCGATGCTTGGTATCCGGCATTCAATGTGCAGCCGGGACAAAAACAGTATCTGGCACCGAAAGACCGTGTGCGGGTCTGGTAGTTGATTTGTTTGTTTTAATTTGTGCTGTTACTACCTAACCCAAGTGGATTTGTAAGAGTTGAGACCAGCTGTTTGTATGCTGTTTAATATACCTTCTGTGCCAATGTTGTGGCAGCCCGTTGATTGTGAAAAAGTGCTGAGTCAGTTGTTCTGATTTGGCACTTTTTTGTTTCGATGTTTTGGTTGCCCTGAGGACTGTTTTTAATAAAAGTCCTGAATTCAATTACTCAATTAATTCTGGTAATAAAAAAGCCTGCATAGTCAGCACTACGCAGGCTAAAAAATGCTGATTTTGGTCACATGATCCAACCCCAGCACAGGGAGGAAAATCTATACGTGATCAGCCCTCATCGTATCTGTGATCGGCTGTGTTGGTTTGCGACGACGACCCTTCAGCAGCGATACTAATTTTTTCAGGCTACGGTAGATCAGGCGCAAGAATGTCAGTGTAAACAGCGCTTCCAGCATGGTCATTGTGAACCCTAATACAGCGTTGTAGCGTTCCATCCGTGCACGCATCTTGATCATCATACGGTCGCGGGCGATCTCGATGCTGTCATAAAAAGTGGGTACGATCAGCAGCGTCAGAATTGTTGAGGTGATCGTGCCACCGATAATCGCGATAGCTAGCGGACGGTAGAATTCGCCGCCTTCGCCGAGGCCTAAAGCAACAGGCATCATCCCGGCAATCAGCGCAAAGGTTGTCATCAAGATAGGGCGCAAACGTACACGGCCTGCCTGCATTAACGCATCTTCACGGTTCATCCCTTCAGACTCATTCTTACGTGCTGCATCGAGTAACAGAATCGCATTTTTCGCAACCAGCCCCATCAGCATGATGATGCCGATGAAGCTCATCAGGTTCAGTGTACTGCCTGTTACCAGCAGCGCCAGTACCACGCCGATTAATGACAAAGGCAGGGATAGCATGACGCCCAGAGGTGCAGTAAAAGAGCCGAACTGAATGACCAGAATCAGGTACATCAAGCCGATACCAGACAACAGTGCAATCAGCATGGCGCCGAATACTTCTTCCTGATCCTGACCCGAACCACCCAGTGACAAGCCATAACCTGGCGGGTAGTTAAAGGATTTAGCTAGCTTCATTGCGTCTTCAATGACTTCGCCGTTGGAGCGCCCCTGTGCGTTTGCGGAGACAGTAATCGTACGCTTGCCGTTGGCATGCTCAATACCGGATGGTCCCTTGCCCATACTGATGGTGGCAATCTGGTCGAGCGGGATCATTTGGTTGGTACCTGTCGCAGCGATCGGTAAGCGTTCGATGTTTTCTTTACTGACCCGGTCATCCGGATGCAGACGTACAGCAACGTCACGGGTTTCACCGGTAGGGTCGACCCAGTCACCGACTTCAATACCGGCGAAAGCAACCCGCAAAGCCTGTGCTGCATCATTGGACGAAATACCCATGGAATTGGCGAGGCCGCGGTTGAGTTCGATCTTCAGTTCTTTTTTCGGATCTTGTTCAGACAAACCGATGTCCACAGCTCCCGGTACTTGCCTTAATTTGTCCATGTAGGCACTGGTGATTTCTAATAACTTGCGCGAATCAGGACCGGTGAAATCAATCTGGACCGGCTTGCGTGCACCGTTATTCAAATCGTCAAGAACGACATATTCTGCACCGACCAGCGTTCTTACTTTTTCGCGTAATTCGACGGCAATTTCTTTGGCGGTACGTTTGCGCTCGGTCCGCTTGCCGATATCGACATAGATACGGCCACCGGCAGGATTGATGTTGCTATTGGTATCCTTGGTCTCTGGCAGTGTGCGGGCAATCGCAGCAGCACGTTCCATTTTCAGGCGAGCATATTCCAGTGAAGACGACGCCGGAGTGCGTACCTCGATCATCATGTTGCCCGAGTCTGCCGTTGGCAAGAAGCTGGTACCGCCCCACTTCACTTGCAATCCCAGCGCACCGATCAGACTGATCAGGGCAATCGCGCCCATCCAGCGGCGATGATGTAAGGCCCATGCAATCACATGACCGTAGCGGTCTGACTGATGATCAAACCAGTCATTGAAGCGGGCGAGAATTTTACTGATACCTTTTTTCGGCGCGGTGTGATGATCGGCAGGATCACCCCAGTAAGCGGATAACATAGGATCGAGCGTGAATGAAATTCCCAGACTGACCAGCACAGAGCAAGTCACCGTCAGTGCGAAAGGGCGGAACCATTCACCGGGCATACCTGGCATAAACGCGACCGGAATAAAGACAGCAATGATAGAAAAGGTGGTTGCTGCTACCGCCAGACCTATTTCTGCTGTCCCTTCAAGCGCTGCCGTTCGACGGTCAGAGCCACGTTGCATATGACGTACGATGTTTTCCCTGACGACAATCGCGTCATCGATCAGTACGCCAATTGCGAGTGACAAGCCCAGCAAGGTCATAAAGTTCAGCGTAAAACCGCATAGCCAGACGGCGATGAAGGCAGCGATCACGGAAGTCGGCAAACTCAGTGCCGTAATCAAAGTAGAGCGCCAGGAATTCAGGAACGCATACACCACAAAAATCGTTAAACCTGCGCCGAGAATCAGGGATTCGATGACGTTGTTCAGGCTATTCTGCGCGTCCTTACCGCCGTCACGGGTAATTTCGAGCTTCGTACCAAGTTGTTCTTTTTCCAGATCCTTGTTGATCTCTTTCACCGCCTCGCGTACTGACTTGGCGACGCTGACTGTGCTGGCATCGCGGGAACGTGTAATCTGAATCCCGACATTCGGTTTACCGCTACGGATACTTAAGCCGTTCACATCGGCAAAGCCATCTTCAATGGTTGCTACTTGTGCCAGGCGCACAATCTGATCGCCATTGCGTTTGACGACGATACCCTGAAATTCTTCCGGCGACTCGATCCGACCCACCAGACGTATGCTTTCTTCATCCAGCGTGCCGCGTACTTTACCGACCGGTGCATTGGTATTTTGTGCGCGCAATGCGCCGACTACGTCGCTGACGGAGACATTGAACTCGCGTAATTTTTCTGCACGTAACAAGACGGATAATTCGCGTTTCAATGAGCCGTTGACGATGACCGTGGCAACACCGCTGATGCCGCGCAAGCGGTCGGCGAGTTTGTCCTCTGCCAGACGCGAAATCTCGGCATGCGTTTGCTTGCCCGATGACAGTGCCATATTAATGATTGGCTGCGCGGACGGATCCCAGCGCTGGATGATGGGTTCACGCATCTCGCTCGGCAACTTGTAGCGCACGCTGGAGATGACATTGCGTACTTCATCCGTTGCTTCGATCATGTTTTTCTTGAACGAAAACATCACGTCAAATTGTGCCGTACCTTCACTGGCGCTGGCATAGACTTCGGTTGCGCCGGAGACGCTTTGCAGAGATTTTTCGATACGGTTGATGATTTCGCGTTCGACGGTGTCTGGCGACGCGCCGGGATAAGCGATGATGACGGACAAGCCTGGTACTTCCACATCAGGATTCTGGTTGACGCGCAATTTGGTCAGTGCCAGCAGTCCCAGCGCCATCAGGGCGACGATCAGGACGATGGTCGCGGTCGGCCTTTTAATACTGAAATCGGATAAGAACATGATTATTTCCCTTGCGCTGAAGTGGCGGCGGCGAGTGTGACTTTAGCGGCAGCCATTTCTATGGTCTGTCCATCCTTAAAGCTGGAGCTAGGGCTGCGCATGATGATGTCGCCAGCGCTCAGACCGCTACGGATTTCATAATTGCCGGTGCGCTGATCGCGTTTGCCGATTTGCAGATCGACACGGCTCAGGGTTTTGCCATTGACCTTCCATGCATAGGATTTGTCACCTGCCTTGACTAAGGCGGCTTCTGGCACCATCAGAGCGCTGACGGTTGCGGCTTCGATATTCCCTTCGGCATACAGGCCAGAGACGCGCGGCTGGTTGGTGTCAGCAAAACTGACCAGCACCTCGACCTGACGTGTCACGTCATTCGCCGCTGGATCAACGCGAGTGACCTTGCCGCGGAATTCTTGTCCTGCATAGCCATTGATGCGGAAGCTGACAGGCTGACCGACCTTGACCATCGCAATTTTGTCTGTCGAAACCCGGCCTGCAAAACGCATGCTGGTCGGATCAATCACTTTCACCAATTCTTTGCCGATAGAGGCGGTATCACCGGCAGATACCTTGCGTTCGCTGACGACGCCGTCAAACGGAGCGCGTACCACTGTGCGTTGCAATTGCTGACGTGCCACAACGGCGCGGGCTTTAGACGCGGATAGCTCGCTCTGTGCACTGTTACGGCGAACCTCGGCATCATCGAGCGCCTGCATTGAAGTCATGCCGGACGCACGTAAGGTCTTGAGCCTTTGCAGGGCGCGATCTGCCTGATCCAGTGCGGAGGCAGCATTGCGGGCATTGTCTTCGGCGGAGCTGAGATTGTCGCGGATCGATGTTTCATCGATCTTGACCAGAATATCGCCACGTTTTACTACGTCGCCATTTTCTTTCAGGACCTGTAATACGACCGCAGAAACTTCCGCGCGCAGATCAGCTTTGCGCTCTGGCTGGACTGATCCGGTAATGACCGGCCCCGACGCCAGCGCATTGCTTTGCACGGTCATGACGTCTTCTGGTGCGATGGTCAGTTTGGGGACAGGTGCCGCGGATTTTTTGTCTCCCGTTGCGCTGGCGCTGGCAGTTCCGCTTGCAGCGGCGCTGGCACTCGCTTTATCGGCATCTTTATTTTCTTTACTGCAGGCGGCCAGGGCAGACGCAATGGCGAGGACGAGTAGTGTTTTACGTAACATGATGAATCCCTGTGCAGGTGAATGAGGGGAAATTGGCTAGCTTAACCAGATGGCGCAGTATCGGCCTGTATCAGACTAGCTTCAACCGCATAAGTTTCGAATTGCAGTTTTTGTGGGATGAAATGCGGTTTTGACGACATGAAATGCAAAGCCAGGCTCTTGAAAAGATGCGTTCCGGCCTCAGACCCGCGATGCTTCCTGTGAAATCCTGGATCGGATCAGCTCTTGGTGAGATGCCCGCTCTTGTACTATCCTGTGTTTTTACAAAAAATAATCGAGTAGCTATGAGCCTAGATATTTCGTTTTCCCAGGGTGACATCCAGTTCCGTGATGCGGTGATCAGCGATGCCGAGCAGATTGCAGTGCTGGTCAACAGTGCTTATCGCGGTGATAGCAGTCGCCAGGGCTGGACGACCGAAGCGGATCTGTTACAGGGCGCTAGAATACATGCAGCGGAGGTCCGTGAGCTTATTCTGGCCGAGGCGTCTTTTATCTTGCTTTGTGTGCAGAGCGGGATCACGATCGGTTGTGTCCATTTACAAAAAACCGATGGTGCCGCTTATCTGGGAATGTTTGTCGTGCAGCCGACTTTGCAAGGCAATGGCATTGGCAAGCAGTTCATGCAGATTGCTGAGGCTAGTGCACAGCAACGCTGGGGTATAGACAAAATCTGGATGACCGTGATCAGCGTCCGGCAAGAGTTGATTGCCTACTATGAGCGCAGAGGCTACGCCCGTACCGGTCGTTTCAAGCCTTTTCCCTCTGATAACGGCAAAGAAATGATGCTGGTTGAAAATCTGCAATTCGAAGAAATGGAAAAAATCCTGACCTGAACAGCAGGCAAAACGAGCTAAAGCCGCAGACCAGATCAGTCGCGATAAAAATACAGCACGGCGCATAAAGCGGCGCCAACTGCATAGAGTAACCGAGTATCGCTACCGGTCAGGTAGGGATAAAACATCAGAGCGATACCTGTCCATTTGGCTTTGCTGCGCTCAGTCTTTTTCCCATACCGATAGGCAGCAAAACCAATAATGCCGAATAAGATCGCACCGGCGATATAAGCTGGTGTTGGCATGAGCGCTTCTAACAACGAGTGTAATTGTGCTTCTTCCATATACTGGCAACGCTTTCATCATTGACGATTAACAGGCGATGCTACTCTAAGCTGCGCGCCTGTGCTGTAAAGAAAAGAACAGAAGAGATTTCATTTTGTAATGCCTAAGTAATATAAGCCTCTCGAGCCAATATCGTGCCAGAAGCCGCATAAATACAGCGGTTTGAATTTTTAATTGATCAGCTACTTTTTCCTCAGCTGCTACGGCCGCTTACCCTATTCCATTCTCCCCAAGTCGTCACTTCAAAAATAACAACAAAAAGTTGACAGGCAAATTTGCAGTGCTATTATATCGATATTCGATATAGCAATTATCGATATAACGAACATCGATATAAAGGAAATATGTCTGATCTTAACTATTCCAGGTATCTCCCACTATCGGAGGCCACTTTTTACGTCATGGTCGCACTAAGCGAGCCTCTCCACGGTTACGCCATTATGCAAAAAGTGGAAGCGATCAGCGAAGGTAATGTCGTCATTGGACCGGGGACTTTATATGGTGCGTTTTCAACCCTGGAAAAACAGGGCCTCATCATCAAAGTTAAAGAAGAAGACCGCCGCAAATCCTACGCGCTCACTGACACAGGGCAACAAGTTCTGGCAGAACATATCCGTCGCATGGAAATCATGGTGAAAAACGGACAAGCAGTTTTAAGCTATCTTCAACGGGGAGTTTCAGATGCATAAGGCGATCGTCAAAAAATTCAAATTTCACTGGCTATGGCAGGACGACAAGCTAGAACAATGGTTGCAGGAAATGGCCAGTCAAGGGCTGCATTTACAAAGCGTGAATATCTTTTGTATCTACACCTTTGTGCTTGGTTCACCCGAGGAAGTTAGTTATAAACTGGATTTCGTTACTGGCATCAAAAGGGATGAAGCCTACTTCGATTTGTTTCGTGATGCAGGTTGGGAGCATGTGTTAGAAATCACTGGCTGGCAGTACTGGAGAAAGCCTATTACCAGTAGTCGCATCCCAGAGATATTTACGGATGCAGCGTCGAAGATTCAAAAATATAAGCGAGCTTTATACGTACTTGGCTTCGCCATATTGCCATTATTTGCATTAATGCTAAATCCCGGTATTCATGATGTGATACACAGGACGTCGTCGATAAGTCAAATCTTTTTTGCTGTGTTCACAGTAATTATTTTTCTCTTTTATGCGTATGCCGGAATGTCGTTAGCCCGACGGATTCGTGATCTTAAAAATAATGTATAGCGTTAAAAGGGGACACAGAACATATTGGCGGTCTGTGACTCTTAGGGGCAACGCAAGAGGGATTTTTGTCTTAAGCGGTCATTATTGAACATGGCCCCTGATCTTCAGCACCTCAATCAAACCATCAGACGCATCCTCGATGTAATCCAGTACCTGATCAAAACCGCGAGCGCCGCCGTAGTAGGGGTCAGGTACTTCGTCTGCATCACTACGAGTGGCATAGCTCATCATCAAACTAAGTTTGTGTTGATATGCTACCGGGCAGATTTTTTCTAGCACGGCGAGATTATGTTTATCCATTGCGATGATTAAATCGAATTTGTCGAAGTCATCTGCAACGACTTTACGCGCTCGTTGACTGGATAAATCGATTCCGCGCTTCATTGCGAATTCCTGAGATCGCAGATCCGGTTGTTCACCAATGTGATACGCATGCGTGCCGGCGGAATCTAGCTGTAATTGATGACCTAAACCTGCGGCATCGGAGCGAGCGCGAAATACACCCTCAGCCGTTGGCGAACGGCAGATGTTTCCCATGCAGACAAAAAGTATCGCCAGTTTTTTTTCAGAGTTCATGATCGTATAACTATGTTCGTTAGTGAGAATTTGGAATGTCGTTTTATATTGATATTGTAGGTTGATACTCGCAGTTTGGTATGTCACGTAGATGCAGCGAGGTATTCGGTATCAATGCGACGTAACAATTCGCAACACATTGTTTGTCAACACATCGTCATCGGGGCGCGTTCTTGGCATACGTAGATTAACTACGTAACACAAACTAAATATAGAACAGGATTAATCATGAACAAGCTGATCGCCGCCTCCCTCGTTGCTGCTACCTTCGCCATGGGTACAGCGTTCGCACAAACTCCAGCTACACCGGCTAAACCCGTTGTGCCAGCGGCTGCATCTGTAGCAGCGCAGGCCGCATCGGCAGCCAGTGCGGTAAAAACATCTGCAACGACGGCAGTTGCGGGCACAAAATCATCGATGCCAACGGCGATTGCTCCGATTGCTGACGCTAAGCCAGAGGCTAAAGCAGAAACTAAAGCGGAAGCTAAAACAGAAACAAAGCCCGCTACGACAGTGACACCTGTTACTGAAAAAAAAGCGAAACATGCAAAGCATGCCAAGGCAAAAAAAGTAGCTAAAGCAGAGCCAAAAGGTGAACCGAAAGTTGAAGCAAAAGCAGACGCAGTAAAAGCCGTACCAGCTAAATAATTTATCTTGCTGTAAGTAAAAAACGCCGCATATCAAACGATATGCGGCGTTTTTTTATTTACCTGTAAAGATACTTCTAAAGTAATTCAGCAGGCATTGTCCGCCATTACGAACCCTTACAAACTATTACCAGCCAGCGACTAAGGTGTATTTGCCGCTAGTTGCTCCAGTACCGCCAGCGTAGTAAATCACTTTCGCATACAGTACTTTGGTAGTGGTGCCAGTATTGCTGTTGGTGACGGTATCGACAGCACCAGTTCCTGCAGTACTTGATGTCAGCTTAGTTCCCGTACTGCTGTATAGCTCAAGATCATAGTCAGACGTCGCGTTTGGCGTCAGTTTTACGGTGAGAGTTTTCCCTGCAGGCAAGCTGACTTGATAGTAATCCACATCGGTACTTGCGCTCATGGTGCCATTGACGGTTGTGTTCGCTGTACTAATCACATTCGCCGTGGCAGTCGTGTTATTGCTTTCTGTTTCGTTGATGGTAGGACCCGTGGTGGTGGTTGATAAAATATTTTGTGCCTGGAATTTTGCCTTGAAGGTGTTCTCGTAAGTTGCATCAGTCGGGAACAGATTATGTGCAGCATTCACAATCGCTGTCGCCATCGCTGGCATCTTGATATTCGACCCAAGACCAAAATGTGCTTCCAGAATAATCTGGTCGATATTCGCACGTGGCTTGCCGGCAGCGATCAGTGACACCATCGCCTGGAATAAAGGTGTGGACCACAATTCATCTGACTGGAAAGTCACACCGTCTTCAGTGACCGAGACGTGGGCGTCATAGCTTTTTGCGCTGTTGTACTTGGCATCGGTACGATTGAGCATGCGGCCAGCCCAGCATGCGCCATGGCCATCCCAGCTAAACGCCCATTCAGGATGATAGATTTTGCCATTCGGAGTGCTGTACGAATACGAGGCTGCCCAGTAATCACCAAAGCCTTCGCCCATTCCGCCAGTATCGCCGCCACTCCAGCCTGAGTTGATATTGGCCTGAATGCCGTGACCGTATTCATGCAAAATAACGTCGGCATCTTCCGTGTCATTCACGCAGCCATGACCAAATGCCAGATAGTCGCTGGAACCACCGCTGTAGTGAGAATTATCGTCACCATTTACTCCGTCGGTATCAACATTCAGCGGACGATTGATGATCGATTTGGTACCGGTAAAACCGAGTGACTGGATATAACGTTGATTTTGATCGAGATGGAAATACACATTCGTGTCATCAAATGCGTTGTTACCTCGCTTAGCTGTCCATACGCCATTGCTGGTCGTGCTTGGTGCGGTATTTGGCGCTTCGATATTGGTGATGTTGACGTAAGGGCCGGATAATTTATACACACCGCCAGTCACGGTCAGATCACGCAAAGTCTTAGTCGAATAGGCGGCATCAAATGCCGATGCCGGTGACGTATCCGTCAGAGAATCTGTATTCAAAACCGTGCGCGGATCAGGGTCGAATACCAGACCGCTGCCGTTAATGCCAGAGGCGGCTGTTGCCAGTGTTGCAGTCGTTGCAGAAACAGCGGTCAGTGTTGCGCCACCTTTTGCGTTCATCGCTTGCATCGCTGATTGACGATCCAGCGTTGGTCCTGCCAGCTCTGCACGTGCCGCTATTGAGCGATCTCCGTTTTTACCGATACGCGGTAAAGATGTGGAGCGGGAATCCAGCAGTACACCGTTTTGCGCATGGATGTACTGGATAAAACCACCGGTGGGCATTTGCGCGGCGATTTCTACTTTATGGGCGAGCTGTACACCGTCTTTTGTCGGAACCCAGACCAGATTACTACTTGGTGTGGCGACCAGCGGATGCTGGACTTTCATATTCGTCCACGCTTTATCCATTGCCTGATCGGTTGTCAGTCTGGCCTGCACATACATCTGATTGACGGCATTGGCATCCATCTTATCGGTGATGTGTTTAGTCTCATTGAAAATTTTCAGCAGTTCGCCATTACGACCAATGGACACAATAATTTCGGCGCGATCAACCGGCAGGCCACGCAGCATTTGCTGATAGTAATAATGCTTGCCAACTAGAGAATCCTGCACCTTGGTCAGCACCAGATTGTCGAGTGTCGCTGGCAAACCATATTGCGTTGCGACCTGACGTAATACATCCTGTGCCGAGCTGGCTTTGGTACCTGAGAAGACGGTGAGATTATCAGTGACTGCGCTGCTGCCAGCAACTGCGATGCCAGAATAGGCGAGGAAAATGAGTGACGCTAAAGTAGAACGTGAATGATGCCGCATGCTATTACTCTCCCTGAGATTTTAATAACGGACGCCGGACGGCGCCTCATGTGGTAGTCCCGCCGGACCTTACGAGAACATCTTCAAGCCTGTATCTGAGTGCATCACTTCGTTGCAAAGGACTGCAATACTGAGCTATTGCAGGATCTTGCTTCTGGTGCTGCATGCCGGGACAGAGTTGCAGACGTGCCCTTATAAATCAAACAACGTGAAATAAGTATATAGCGAAGTTTTGTCCAAACATAGCAGGAAAAATCATTTGAAAATACGAGTACATCATGCAAATTGACGTTAACTTCACATAAATTGACGAAAAAGACGTGCTGAAAAAAAACAGCAGGTTTGATTCACGATATGGAGGACGATGCAGGATAATGCAGATGCCAAGAGCATTTCTGCACCGTCACATCCTGCACTGTACTCCCTGATTTTTTATCGTTCTGTGCAGTTCATTTCCTGATGTCGTTTGTTACACTGTGATGCCGATTCACCTGTTTATCACTTCTCTATCTACGTGTCCTATACCGCATTTTTTCTCGTCATTCTCGCTGGACTCATACATGCACTCTGGAATATCGCCGCCAAAAAAGCGGGCGGTGATGTGCGCTTTGCCGGATTCACCAGTCTCATCATGATGCTGGTGTGGGCACCTGTCGGCATCTATGCGGGCTGGAATGTCGTGCCCACCTGGGGTTGGCTTGAATGGGGCTTTGTGACTGCCAGTGGTATCCTTCATGTGCTGTATTTCATCACACTACTACGCGGTTATCGCAAAGCGGAGCTGACCGTGGTTTATCCGCTGGCACGCGGATTTGGTCCGCTGCTGTCGTCGACAGCAGCGATTCTGCTCCTGGGAGAAAAAGTATCCCTGACCGGTGGTCTTGGAATCATGGCCGTGGTTGGCGGCGTATTTCTGATTGCGGGGGGACCTAAACTGTTTCGCTCAGTCAGCGATCACGCCCAGCATGCCCGAGTGCAAAAAGGCATTGTCTACGGCCTGCTGACGGGTTTGTTCATTGCGGCTTATACCGTACTCGACGGATATGCCGTCAAGGTTATCCTGATATCGCCAATTCTGATCGATTATGTGGGCAATTTTATCCGCGTTGCTTTACTTACACCTGCTTTGCTACGCGATCGTCAGGCGCCCCAGGCATCATGGAATCGCGAATGGAAATACGCACTGATCGTCGGTGTGATCAGTCCGGTGTCGTACATGCTAGTGCTGTATGCGATGCAGAATGCGCCACTCAGTCACGTGGCACCGGCGCGTGAGGTATCGATGCTATTCGCCGCTCTGATCGGCGGACATTTGCTCGGTGAAGGAGATCGTGTGCAACGTATTATCGGTGCCTTGTGTATCGCCGCCGGTGTCATTGCCCTCGGAAATTTTTAATAAGAAATCGCCGGATACACAAAGCCCACAAAATGAATAGCGTTGACCAGAAAATGCAAAATGATTGCCATCGCTATGGCACCTGAGCGTTCATATATCCGGCCATATCCGACACCTGCCAACGTCGCGACCACGATCAGTCGCCAGCCCCCCCACGCATGCGCCAGACCAAAGAGCAACGCGGCGATGCCGATGCAGAACCAGCGATGTTTTGGCAGCAGTGAGAGCAATCCCTGTTGCACGCCGCCGCGAAAAAACGCCTCCTCCGCCAGGCAGGTGAAGAACAAATTCACGCCTAAAAAAGCCCACGCGCTCGCTGACCACTTCCACTGCGGCAGCGTCAGGCCAATTCCCACAGCAATGATAAATACCCCGGTCAAGCTTGTTAATATCAGGCGCCACAGGCCGGGATTGCGCCAGATCGCACCGCGCCGGCTCGCATCGTCTCGACAAAATACTGCTAGCATGACTAAGCCCGCGATTGCTTTATCCAGATGCAAATAAAATGGCTTGGATTCAGTGCCTGTGAATACACTCAATTCGGGTAAAGCGATATCAGTAAAACCTGGCAGTTTATGCATTGCCAGCAATAATCCGATCAAACCAGTTAGCATCATCAGGAGCTGACGTCTTGCTCCAGTGGTTTGCAGTGCGGCACATCCAACGGCGCTCATCACCATGATGAACAACAAACCGAACAGCGTGATATATGATGCAACAACCGCCCACGCTATTGTCAGCACAAACATGCCCATCCATACGCGTGGGCCAGGTAAGCAAAACCACGCCATCGCAGTAGAGCAGAATAAATAAAAAATTACCGGCATAGATTAACAACAGGCATTAATTGATTTCAAAAAACAAGCAGCAACAAAAAAGAACGGCAGAAAGGGGCAACAATTTGAGGTAGTGCACATTGTCATAAAGCCCTAAAAATCACAAGAAGCAGGACATGGATTTAACCTTGGTTTTCTATTGGAGTATTGACAAGCGAACCTCCGTCCGGATGAAACCGTTCACATCAAACCGCGTACCTCAGCCGAGCTGAAAAAAATAAAAATAAATCAGCTTGCTGTGAGAGAACTGAGTTCTACCGGCAACTTGTAACGTCGAACATTCTTACAAGGTACTATGTTGTTAGCAAATAGGAATTAAAATATCTTAGCAAAATCAAGCACTTAGTAAAACTGGTATAAATTATGCAATGCGTGTTGAGCGCCCGCCGTTTTGACAGGCGTAGATCCTTTTAATTCCCAATGGAGATACTATGTCCAACGCAATATCAAAATTATTTGCCGGCCTGGCGCTGGCGATCACCTGTCTTTCGGCCAACGCCTACGTCGTCGGTGGTGCTGCCAGCTCCCTTATTCCCAGTAGCGGTAACTGGGCCTGGAACGGGTCCTACATGACTGGCTTTCGTGGTGCATTAGAGAACGCTGCCAACTTTGGTCCTGCCGGTATCGTCAATCGTACGATTACCACAACCGACCTCACTGCAATCAATAGCAGCACGCTGGCGGGCGTCGATATGTTTGTCGGAACCTGGATTGCCGATAGCGAAGGCTCCAGTTTTTCTGCAGCGATCATGAATTATTTCCTCGGCGGCGGCGATCTGTTCCTGTTGCAGGATGATTCCAATCATGACATTTTGGGGACCACTTTAGGGATGAGCACGACTGGCAGTACCGGCTCCGTCTCTAATGGCGGCGCACCGTTGTTTAACGGCCCATTCGGTAATGCGACCAATGTCCAGCAGTTTTATGCAGTCGGTCAATTAGACGAGTCCGCCATATTGGCGCACAATGGTCATGTAGGCGGTCGCAACGTTGAGAACCAGGTGACATCAGCGTTCTGGCATGCAGGTGAATATGCACCGGGCTCCGGATCCCTGTTTATCATTGCCGACATTGACATGATTGCGACGACCAATTTATGCGGTCAGCCACTCTGCGGCGCCAGCTACGCTCCGCTCAATAACAACGGTATCTATGCATTGAATACATTTAGTTTTTTACAGCAAAACGGCGGCAATCCTATTCCGGAACCGGCCAGTATTTTATTAGTAGGAAGCGCGTTGGCAATCCTTGCAGCACGTCGTCGTAAAGGGTAACTAAAGGGTAATAAATCATACAATCCAGATCCGTTCTCGACAAAGCCCGGAAAAAAAACTAAAGCTCCCTCGGGAGCTTTAGTTTTTTTACGTTGGTGATTGTCGGGTTATCTCAGGTTTTGTATCATCCAGATCGCTTGGTCATATAAATCACGCGCGGGCATGGCGCTTTATCGTTTTTCTGAGGGCACCAAAATGACACCGTGATCGACCAGCGGCGGCAAGAAATTTCTATCAGATCCGGCGCGTCGCCCATTCCCATATTGCAGGTTGATTCCAGCGCAGCATCCAGCAAGTTCCCCTGAAAATAGCCATAGCGACTTATTTTTTGTATGGTCTCGTAGGCGAGTCCGGGCTCTACCGTACCGGGTCGCATCATCAGCGCTCTCTCTTGCAGTGGCACCGTGGTTTCCAGTTCGGCACGGCTACAACTCCACTGCCCCTGATCGCGCACGCATTGGGCAACGTAGTACAAGGACTGTCCTTTAAGCTGGGCATGCGGTAGACATTTCACATCGGCAAAATTCGCATTCGCTGCGCGTGGCTCAAATGATCGTGCGTCAATGTCTGCCACACCGACCTGATATTTTTTGACACAGACCACCTGCTCCAGCAAGAGTCGCTCATTCAGGGGGAGCTTGACCGGAAATGTCTGATCTGTCTGACCATTCGCTTGTGCCAGCCCGACCGGCAAAGCATAGACCAGCGAAGTCAGCATGATCCAGATGAAGCGTATCGTAAGTGCGGTCGCAGTTCTTGATTGCATGGACGAATCATCAGTAGCGTGTGTTTTCATCGTAGAAAAACTTATTCCTGGATTATGATGTTTGCTGGCTAGGTAGCGAATAAACATCGGACAGAGACCGGATTTTTCCTTGCACCGTTCAGATGACTAACGTCGCTCAGATTGCTTAGATTGTATAACGGTATTGTCATGGGTAAAAAACAACAACCGCAATCTCCATGCGGGTTTGCAGCCAAATTGACTCAGTAGCCCGCATCAGCGTTGCGGTTTGGTAAAACAGTTTTACAAATTAACAGTCGATTACCTGCTGTAGTTTGCGTTATCCTTTGCATTAAATGCAATATTGACGCTTATATTTTAGGCAGACAACGATATGTCTGGTCGTGTTGTGTAAATTTGAAACGAAATTTGTTGTAAATACAGGGAGCGTTTGGACTGACTGGTATGGATAAGCACATCGTTTACACAAAGACCGCAAAAGGACTAACAGAAGCCATTGGTAAAACCAAGCTGCTGTCCCGCGGCCTACGTATGTTGCTGAGGGAGATTGATGGTAACGCGTCGGTAGGCGCGATTCAGGTCAATCTCGATCATTTGTCTGACAAAAAACTAGAGAAGGCGCTGGCGCAACTTCTCAAAGACAATTACATCCGCATTTTCGACACGCCGCGCCGTCCGCTGACGGATGTGCCCGCGAAAATTGCCAGCAAGGTGCCAACACCAGACGACATTGATTTTTCGACGATAGGCACCTTCCAAGAGTCGCTACTCCAGCTCACGATGAGCGCATTTTACAATGCCGTGGAGGCGCAGAACGCTGCCGATGCGATCGACAGCAAGGGTAACCCCAGTGCCGCTGCGGATATCCCGGCGGCCGCACCTGTTGCGAAAGAAGCACCACCCGCCAAATTGGATCCTGCTGTGCTAAGTCGCTTGCCAAAAGCGATCGCCGATATTGATCCGAATATTCAAGAGCTTGCTGAGTTCGTCGGACGCATGGAGATCGAGGCACGCGCCAAGCAAGACGCCAAAGAAAAAGCCCGCAAAAAAGCTGAAGAGGCGCGTCTTGCCAAGCTACAAGCACTACAAGAAGAACAGGCGCAAGCAGCCCGTGCAGCACAAGAACTTGAGGTAAAAAAAGCCAAAATCCGTGCCGATCTGGAAGCGCAGGCACAAGCAAAATTACAGGCCGAAACTTTAGCGAAAAAAAAGGCCGCTGAGGAAAAAGAAGCAAAAGAGTCCGCGCAAAAACTAGCGCAACAACAAATTCAAAAAGAAGCAGAATACAAAGCTAAAAAAGACGCTCAGGCTCAGGCGCTGCAACAAGCAGAAAAAGCCGCCCAGAAAAAAAAGCAGCGTGAGGCCGAAGAGCTGGCACTGAAACAGATACAACAGACGCAAGAACAAATCAAAGCACTCGAGCAAATCCATAAAGACGCTCGTTCCAAGGCAGAAGAGCATTCGCCAAAAGAGGCAGAACAACTGGCCCGGCACGTCGCCGAAGAACTACAGCGCAAGGTCGCACAGGCACGTGCCCGTATGGAAGCAGAAAAGAAAATTCTGCGCGAAGAAGAAACAAGAAAAGCCCGCGAACATGCCGATAAAGAAGCCCGGCAGCTCGCCGGAGAACATGCTCAGCGAGCGACTGAGCAGGCAGCTGCAGAATCAGCACGTCTCGCCCTGGAAAAAGAGCAGCAAACTCAACGCGAGCTCGTAGCCCGACAAGAAGCCGAGCTTGCAGCTAAAGTCGCAACTGAGGTCGCATCCAAGGTCGCAGCCGAGACCGCACGTCAGGCCGAGGAGCAACAGCAGCGCGAGTCAGAGGCCTTGCGTATTGCCGGGATCGCCAAAGCAGAACAGATCGCCCGCGAGCAAGAGCAGACTCGCTTAGCCGCAGAAGCCGCCGAGCGAGCCAAGCTTGCAGAAGAACAGCAGGCACGTATCGCCGCCGAAGCGAAAGCGAAAAAAGAAGCGCTGCAACGTACCAAGGCCGCAGAAGAGCGACAGTTCAGAGAGCAACAAGCCCGTATCAAAGCAGAAGCTAAAGCCAGGCAAGAGGCCCAGGCGCTAGCAAAGGCAGAACAAGAACGACTGGCGCTCGAAGAGATGCAGCGTCAGGAGGAAGAAGCCAAAGCCCGACAAGAAGAATTGAAACAAGCGAAGGCCGAAGAGGAGCGTTTAGCACGTGCAGAAAAACTCCGTCAGGAAGCAGACGCTAAAGCAAAACAAAAAGCATTAGAACAAGCCAAAGCAGAGGAGGAACGCCAGGCCAGAAAAGAGCAAGCCCGTATTGAAGCCGAAATGGCGGCAAAAATAGCTGCAGAAGCCAAAGCAGAAGAAGAACGTCAGGTACGCGAAGCACAGATCCGGCTGGAGAACGAGGCCAGAGAACAGCGAGAAAAAGAAGCCGCTGAACAGGCAAGAATCGCACAGGAGCAAGCTCGCATTGACGCTGAGGCAGAAGCTAAAGCAAGAGCACAACAAGAAGCGCTCGACAGAGAAAAAGCAGAGCAAGAGCGGCTTCAGCAACAATGGCAAGCACAGCAAGAACAACAAAAAGAACAGGAACGCCTCGCAGCAGCAGCCAACGCCGAGCAAGAAGCTTTAGAGCGTGCCATGGCAGAAGAAGCTCGTCTCGCGCGCGAGGAGCAGATCCGTCTTGAGGCCGAGGAAAAAGAAAGATACGCACAAGAACAGCAGGAATTACAACGCCAGGCAGCCGATCAAGCCAGACGCGTGCAAGAAGAACAGGTGCGGCAGGAAGCAGAAGCCAGAGCGCGACAAGAGGCTCTAGAGTCTGAGCAGGCCAAAGCTGAGGAAGAGCGCCGGGCAAAAGAACTGAAAGCCCGCATAGATGCTGAGGCCAAAGCAGAAGCAGAACGTCTGGCACGTGAACAGCAAGCTCGTCTTGACGCTGACGCCAGAGAACAACAAGAGCGCGAAGCAGCAGAGCATGCACGACTCGTTAAGCTGGAACAAGAGCAGGCGCGGATCGCGGCAGAAGAGCACCAGAGGCAAGAAGCATTGTTACGTCAATCGGCGGAAGAACGCGCCATCAATGAGGCCAGCGAGCGCCAGTGTTTAGAACAAGCCGAGCAGGAAAGACATCGCGAACAGGCACATCAATTGACCTTGGCCAAAGAAGCCGAGGCCGAGCGTGCCCGTAAAGAAAAAGACCAGGATGTGCTCAGCGGTATTGCTGCACTGGCAAAACAAGAAGAGCTGGAGCGCGAGCTGCAAGAGCAAGACCGCATTGCGCGGGAAGCCGAAGAAGCGCGCCTGAAAGTCGAGGCAGAAGAGGCCGCGATCCGCAAAGCCAGTGAGCTGGAAGAAATGCACGCGCAGGTCGAAGCGCGCAGGCTCGCCAAGCAAATGCGGGCAGAGGCTCGCGCGGAGAAAAAAGCCGAAGCTGCCAGAAAATGGTCAGTCAGATTTGCCCGTGCCAGAGATACGATTGTCAACAGCATCGTTGACACACTGATTAAGAAACTCAGCGTCATTGTAGTGGCCAGCTTCGTCGTCGTGATGGTCATGATGCATTTCACCTCGTTCGATCGTCAGGCGCTCATATTTCAACGGGCGATCACCAGTGCGACCGGACAACCCGTAACGATGAATGGCGTCTATTTCTCGCTCTTGCCGCGTCCGCATTGGCGTGCCGAAGGTGTCACCATCGGAGATAAACAGCAAATTCAGGTACAAGAAATATCTGTCGCGATCGACCTCACTACACTTTTCGACGACAAGATCGCATTGGGGCGCATCGATATCAGTGATCCGCAAGTGACCGAACAGGCGGCAGGCTGGCTCCTATTTCAGTCGCGTACGCAGGCGCACGAGCAATTCGGTCCCGTCTATGTAGAAAATCTTAAACTGGTGTCATCAAATTTTTCGATGGCGCCATTAGACGGACATGCCGAATTTGATCACAACGGACACTGGACCAAGATGGTTCTCGATTCGAGTGAACACCAATTTCATGCAGCCTTGATCCCCGCCGGCACTGGTGTCAAGTTCGACATCAACGCAGATGCGTTTGCCGTACCGTTTGGCGCAGGTGTCACAATGAAGCAGTTTCACAGCATCGGTATGATGTACGAAGACCGTCTCGATATTAAAGAGTTTGGTGGAGGCCTGTACGACGGCGTCATCAGCGGTAGCGGTACGGTGAAATGGGACACGCGCTGGAGTTTTACCGGTAGTTTCAACGCCATCGAAGTCAACCTCCCGGGCATCGCTCCGCGCCTGTTTGGTAGCGGCAAATTACGCGCTAAAGGCCGTTACAACATGCAGGCCAAAACCAGCAATAAACTTTTTGCCGGATCACGTATCGATGGCAGCTTCAATCTCGGTAGCGGCGAAGTTATCGGCGTCGACATCATGAACGCATTTAAAAACGCGCAGATGGGTGGCCGTTCCAACTTCAACGATATGAGCGGTAACTTCACCTATTCAGCCAACCGCATTCAGGTACGAGACATCCGCATGAGCGCCGGACTCGTTACTGCTACTGGCTACACTTGGGTTGATGCCAACGCTGGACTCAGCGGCCGCTTCGCTATTGATTTGCAAACACCTTCGAGCCGCGAGCATGCCGATATTTCCTTATCCGGCAAAGTCAGCGAGCCTAAGTTTGGCGAGTGAGCAGCTTAGGATGGGAACTTCTAAAAAGCGTTAGTCACTATTCCATGGAATGGCCTACTCGTGCCTATGCGATTTCTCGATGTGGAGTTTTTTGTAAGTTTTCAGACACGATCCCGCACTATCCATGCGGGTTTGCAGCATAAAAGCCGCCAGAAACCGCATATTCATTGGACTTTCTAGTTGTGCGTACCTCAAAATACGTCATCAATGCGTAATCTGGGTAAGCGAATTCATCGACAAGCAAGACAGTAGACCAAAAACAGGCAATTGTACTGATCGGCTTTCTAGTGGATAATTCTGATCCATGAACGATACTACGAAACCTCCAAGCCTGCCCGATCGCCTCTCTATAGATCCTCGCAGCCCTTATCACATTGCCGCCGTGTTTGAACACGAAGTCGGTATCAAATTCAACGACAAAGAACGTCTCGACGTCGAAGAGTATTGCATCAGCGAAGGCTGGATCAAAGTCGCCGCTGGCAAAGCCCTGGATCGTAAAGGCAAGCCGCTAATGATTAAAGTCAAAGGCAAGGTCGAAGCGTTTTATCGCTAGTCTTTTGCGCCACCAGTAGCGTGTAGACTCGCCATATTACGATTTTCATCAAGACAAAATACAGTACAAAATAGAATAAAAAAACGGGTCAGTATCGATTATCGATGCTGACCCGTTTGCTTTAGTTTGCTTTCATTTGCTTAGGGTTTTGTCAGGCCGGCGCTTGGAGACGTAAGTAAGCGCAAGTCGCGCAGGCGCTGGTGTAAGGCATCGTCCCAGTCAAGCTTTTTCTGTAACTTAGCGCGCATATAGTGTTCGGTGAAGACATCCAGATAAGCCTCTAAGGTTTGCGCGGCCAGAGTGTCACCAGCTAGTTGCAAGCACAACGCCGTAACTTCGGAGGTGCACAGATTTTCTTCGCGCTTGGAGCGGCGCAGGCGGTAGCGTGACAATTGCTCCGGCATCAGGCTCAGCACGGGCAGGTGAGCGAGGTAAGGGCTTTTCTTAAAAATTTTGCGCGCCTCGGGCCAGGTCGCATCTAGCAAAATAAACAGAGGACGCTTGCTGCCAGCGTGGTCTTCTTCCTGTACCGTCAGCAATTCCGTGACCACCCGCTCCGGCGCGACGAATTCCCCGGGGAACACCACATACGGCTGCCACTGCGGATCGGCCAGCACCGCCAGCAGCGCGGGATCTACCTCAGTCCGCGCCCAGCCAAATGCCATCGTATCCGGCACCACGTCCGCAATCAGCCAGCCCGTGTTGCTGGGTTTTAGCGTCTCATGCTCGGCCATCAGCAGACACACTCCAGCTCGCATAGGCACCACCGGACGCAAGGCGCACAGACAATGGCTCAGGATCAGACGACAGCCCCCGCAACGCTCGCCATGTGGTCCGCCACGCGCAAGAAAAGGCCGCGTACTCTTTTCCAGACGGGCAGAGCGAAGACGTGATACAGCGTGGGGTAAGTGGCTTTTGTTCATAAAAATACGTACATCAAGGCAGGGATCTGGTGCAGTTCAATGCCTGCGATGTTGGATACGATAACAGATGGGATGCCGGGCACCCTCCAGAAAAAATAATTGTGACATCCAAAGTCCAGCATTCTAGAGCAATCAAGTCGGCATGCCTATGAATGATCATTGCAGGTAAATGTGAGTGTGTATAGAGGCGCTGGTTTTCAGCGGCGGACACTTGCACTTTTTCAACAACATGACTTTGCTGTACTGACAAGTTACACTCGGAAGAATGATGTTGTTCCCCCATTCCGGTTTTAAAAAAATTAATTTTATGAAGATACCCGCCACATTGCTTTCGATCAAAACCTCTCTCGCTGAGCGCAAAAAAGAGCGTAAGCGTTTACGAGGTCCGGCAGAGTTGTACTATGCAATCGCAGATTCCATCGATATGCTAGATGCCGGTGCATGGCAAGACCTGACGGCACAATCGGGGTTTTTTATGTCGATCAACTATCTGGCCGCACTAGAACAAGTTTTGCCGGTCAATCTTTCGGCACGCTATGCCCTGATCTTTCATGGTCGCGGTGAAGATAGAGAGCTGGTCGCCGCGGTGTACATGCAGATTGCCGACATTAGTCTGGCGCAGGTCAGACCAGAAAAAGAAACCGCCACCGACAGAAAATGGGTTAACTCCATTGATCAACTGGCGCAGCGCGCAAGGCAACGTGTGCTGGTTTGCGGCAATCTGCTCACTTACGGACAGCACGGCATCGCCTTCGCTCACGATGTTGATACCAAACTCGCCTGGCATGGCGTGGTAGAGGTTTTGTATCGGGTCCGACAAGCCGAAAAACTGGCCGGTAAAACACATTTTGTCATGATCAAGGATTTACACGAGCCTTATATTGAACAGGCGGCACACTTGGACAATCTCAGTTATCGCTATGTCGAGACCGAGCCCAATATGGTCCTGACACTGGATGCCGGCTGGAAAAATTATGATGATTACCTAGCAAGCCTGGCGTCAAAATATCGTGCCAATATCAAAAATGGCGTGTTGAAACCGATGGAAGAAGCTGGCTGCACCGTAGAGCTTTTGAAGGATTTATCGACGGTGCAAGAACAGATTTTTGCCCTCTATAAGGCGGTACAAATAAATGCCGATTTCAGACCGTTTGAGCTCTTGCCGGAATACTTTTCTGCACTACAAAAAGTAGCCGGCGAACGCTTTCGCTGTAGTGTGATCAAGCGCGATCATGTCATGCTTGGTTTTTTGATTTCTGTTGCGGACGGTGATACAGCGATTGCTTATCATATTGGGTTTGACCGCCTTGCCGCAGGCGATTTGCCGATCTATTTACGTCTGCTGCATGCTGGTATTACTGATGCTATCGCGATGGGATGCAAGCAGATTTCTTACGGACGCACGGCGCTTGAGCCAAAGGCCTCGCTTGGTGCCAAGCCGCAGACATTCGGCATTTTTGTACGTCATCGCCAACCAGTATTGAATAAACTGATGAAACGTCTATTGCTTGGTATCGAGCATGAAGACGCACCGGAACGCAATCCCTTCAAAAAAGCCAAGCCACTTGCTAATACGATCGTTGAATGATTTAGGGCTGAACAGACTATGTCTGAGGTAGTTTCTGTGTCCAGCAGCGCAGGGGCTGCTGGGATATCAAAACAGGGGCATTTATGAGGAATTTCCTTGTATACTTTTCAGTGCGCATAATTCCCGAAAAACAATCCTCGGAAGCGCTTACGAAAAATCACGACGGTCCCCGCCAGTAACAACATCACCAAATTAAAACCGAGAATTTTAGTCCCGCCAAGGTCAACAAAAGGCACGGCGTTGGACTGCATGGTGGCAGCATTCAGACCGCGGTCATAGGTCGCACCAATCACGTGGCCTGCGTTGTTGATGGCATTCGTCAGGTACAGCCCCTTACCGCTTGGGTGGAGCAGCATTTTATTATCCCGCCAGACGAAGGAAAGACGACGGTCGCCAAAACGCTCGTTAGTCAGTTGTACCGTCCCCACGACATGGCCCGCATTGTTGATGCCGGTAGCGAAGCTGTCGCCGCGGCCAATGATCGCGCCCAGATCGGTCATACGTGTACCGTCGTAGACAAAGGCATGCCAGGTACGGTCTTTCATCTCCGATGCACCGACGACGATCCCCAGGTCATTGATCGCGGTCGCCGTACTGAAGCGGCCACCCAACGTACCAAGATCAATCATGCCGCGCTCAGCATCATAAAAGAAAGCATGACGCGAGCCGTCTGGCGTCGTCGCAGTACCAACCACTTGTCCCATATTATTGATGCCACTGGCGTAGCTGATTTTGCCACCGAAGGTGCCCAGGTCTTTAAGCGGTTGCCCGGGTTGATACAAGAACGCATGCCAGTCGCCATTCGCCGTATCAGCAAAGCCCACCGCAGCACCGGCGTTATTCAGCGCCATGCCATGACTATTGATACCACCCAGCGTGCCCAGCTCTTGCATACCATTTGCGCGGTTGTAGAGGAACGCTGTCCAGCTACCGTCCTTCTTGTTCGACGAACCGACAAGCTCGCCCTTGTCATTGATGCGCTTCGCTTCGCTCTCTGTGCCGCCCAGCGAATCCAGCACGATCAGCTTGCCCTTATCAAAAAAAGCCGCATGCGGCACACCTTTTTCATCCTCGATCACCACCGCAACCTGACCAGCCGCGTTCATATCATTCGCGATCGACCCACCCTGCTTAGGTGCAGCAATCCCAAGCGACTGAGTAATTGCACCGGCCTCACCACCCGCCAGAGCCAGCAGAAAAAAACAGCTACCAAGAACATAACGCATACCAGAATCCTTTCAGATGGGATTGTGCAAACGAAAAAGTCGTATGTAAATGTACATCAATAATGCTTGCTGTAGATGCCAGATTGTTATGGCTTGTGGTGAAAATGAGAACTACGCTCCTTGGAAAATGCTTACTCGTATTACTGACAAGGTATGGTGATTTTTGTGCCGAATGGTAATGTATCAGACGCGATGCGCCTACCGAAGTGTTTGGATAGGACTTTTGCTTATGTGATTGGTTGTGGGATTGAGGTTTTGAAGTAACTGAAATTGAAGGGGCAATCCTTGCGTGGCTCATGTGTAATGTTGGTCCGCAGGCCACACAGGAATTACAAGTTGGTTTAACATTTGGCAACGTTTAACCTAAAAAGAACCGAAGCGGCTCTTTTATCTCTCAAATTTAATACTTAATGTTTTAAGTTGTATTTTTTATATCTATATATTTGTTGATGCTAAAATGATTACGAGATTAATTCTAAAAATGGCAGAATTAACCTATAAATTTTGGACAATAATTTCTTCATAGCTACCACGACCAACATTTGATCCAGAAATGACACTAGCTCGTTCAACAATGTTAATTTGAAAAAAATCCTCATACAATTGAATAACGGATTCATGACAAGCGTTTGTCAGTAGAATTTTAACGTTTCGACTTGCCGCACGAATTAGGGCATCTCTTAGCCTAATTTGATCGTCCCAAGCAAAAAGATTTTCATTGTATTTGACGAATCCATTATAGTTATGTTTGACAGTATAAGGTGGGTCTACAAATAGAAAATCACCTGTTATAGCTCGGTCAACGATACTTTCAAAGTCCTCATTAATTAGCTCAGCGTTTTGTAGCAAATTCGCGATCTCAAAGAAACTCTCCTCAGCATTAATAACTTTATTTTTTGTACCAATTGGAACATTGAACTCACCTTTCAGGTTCACTCGATATAAGCCATTCCAACAGGTTCTATTTAGATAAATTAGTTTTGCTGCTCGTGTAAATTCTGATTCGTAATTTTTCCCCCTCACTTCGTAATAATAATCTTTGCAGTGGTTACGTTGGTGAATGACTAAATGATCGAATACTTTTTGCCAATCATTTTTGATTGCGGAGTATGTTTCAATTAGTTCAGAGTTAAGATCCGACAATATTGCTATTTCCGGCTTCAAATGGAAATATATTGACCCACTTCCAAGGAACGGTTCCAAATATTTATTAAATGTATCGGGGAAAAATTCTGGAAACTTGGATGCTAGCCATCGCTTCCCTCCAGCCCATTTCAGGAACGGCTTTATTTCCTTCATTTTACTTATTGTTTGATCGGCCATTAGATTCTTATATTTTAATTTTTAGATTTCCGTTTAACTCTTCAAATAAATCATGCGGCCATATTTATTGTTTTAAGTCGAGAATAGAATTCTTCTTTAATAAAATCCAAGAACTCTAAATCCTCATCGGCATAGCCACGAGTAGAGCTTGGATGAGCAGCAATTCTTCTTAATTCATTGAAGCGGTCCATCCAATCTAAATAATATGTTTTTCCCTTTTGTTCAGAAGCCATCTTGATATTGAAAATAGAGCTAAATATGTCCCAATTTGACTTTACAATTTCTTTAAAATCTAGAATGTTAAGGTAATTTTCTTTTGGCCCTCGTTTTTCCAAACTGTCTTGTTGTTGACGGTCATATGCATCTGTCTTAATTTTCGGTTTTTGAATACCAAGGTCCCAATATGCTTTTTCCCCTGATTTAGTATCTTTTGTACCAAATCTTTCTTTGAGTTTTGAAATTACAACGTCTGAAATTTTCTGACTAATCTCAACAGTGTCTTGGTTCGCATCACGAACTCTTTCTTCAGACTTCTCTTCTAATCTGATTAAGAACTCAGCAGAACCGAAATTGGAAAACTTTAAATGAATTAATTCACACAAATTATCTGCGTATTCTTTAACACCACCTTCTCCAAATTTACGACCGAACTTCTCTTGGATCTCAGTTTGTTTTCCATGGGTAATAAAGTTTTCAACTGGTTGTAAAAATTCTGAAATTTTCTCGAAAAGTGACGCAACATCCAAAGTTTGAGATTCAATGTCGTCCATAGTCTCAATATGTTTGATTAGGTCTGCCAACATTAACATATGGCCACGTACGCCCGGGTTTGTCGCAATAAATCCACTTTTTGCTTGCTCCCATCTTTCCGTATTTGCTTCTTGAATTCTAGAGAAATACAAATTTAAAAATTTTCTTGCTCGATCAATAGTTTTATCGTCTGTGCTAGCGGCTAATGGCCCAGGAATCCATGTTTTTTGAACGTTTTTACCTAACAATCCAGAACGACTGATTCCGTTGACAAACTCAGGAATTGTGAGGCTTTGATTTTCTTTTCCCACAACCCCTTGGATTGTGAATCTTTGAAAAAAGGGACTCGTCGGATCTGCAGAAATAGTTTTTGCTAATCTGGAGGCAAGTGCTGCGCCTCTTTCCTTTGCATCTGTAGAGCCCCATTTAAGGTCCGATTGAAGTGACACGATTACGCTTTTCTGAACACTTTTCTGTTTTTGATTAATCGTGACGAATAGATCAGCTTCTGTTTTCGTATCCATTCGTTCAAAGGCTATAACCACTAAACTTTGATCAAGAAAACGATCTTCTAAATGGGAGTATCCATAAAGTCTATGTTGACCATCTATGATCCATGCAGATTTATATTTACTTGGCAGATGTAGCCATCCAAATTTAATATCGGAATTGGCATTTTCCTTGTTTGACAGATAGTCAAACTTACACTTATCTACGAAATTTATTAATAAATTGGTCGGGAAATATCCTCCCTTTTTAATGAACTCACCGATTTCTTTTATGCGTGACTGACTAATCATTCTCTGGTAGGTCGGGCGACCAGCGGGATGATTGAGCGCCTGATGATTAACAAAAGAAATCTTTAAGAGGTCTCGAGGGGTTGTTACAAAGCTATAAAATGCGTGATTGCCAAGAGTACCTCTTGTTGCAGGTACTTTTATGCCTTTAAGCTCCGGAATTTCCTGTCCTTCTAGAAACTCGGCGAGAAATTGAAAGCGCCCTGCAGGACCTAAATGTTTGGCAAATGCATCGAAGTATTGCAGTTCATTTTCAGTAACGATACGGATGTGTTTTTCGTTCGCCGTTTGGACATCCGCTTCTGACCATATGATATTTTGAGTAACAATCATCCAAATAATTTTTGGACGAAAATTTGCTTCGAATGATTTCTTGATTGAATTTGCTATTGCCTTTTGATGATTGGCAAATTCATTCAATTCTTTACTTAAGGATTTTCTTCCTCTTGATTCCTTTGAACGACAAATTGCAACTACTACTGTTTCATCGTCCTTGGCTAGAACAGAAATTTCCTTTTCAATCTGATTGTGGCTAAGATCTTCAATCCCAATTTTGAAATTTTCACTGCTCAATGTTTCATAGCCAAGTCGGAAAAATAGACACCATACTTGATCTTCTAGAAGACATTGAAGTGTTTTGGCGTTCTTCAAACGCGTTCTACGCAAGCCATCCTTATGGATTAACCAACCGGTTTCCTGATATTTTTGTATTGCTTGATTTTCTACACTCTCAAAAATAAACGGTATGGACTTCCCCTAATTCAGTAGACATTTAATAATGTCAAAAACTGAGAAGGAAGTACATCATGAGAAAGAGTCGATTCACTGAAGAATTCAAAGCAGAAGCGATTAAACAAGTCACTGAACGTGGCC